>NZ_JBJGYZ010000056.1:0-23044 GCF_054050275.1 Geodermatophilus sp. SYSU D00691 | reverse complement strand
GTGGGATCGCCGTCCTCCCGGGCCCGGCGCCGGATCGCGGCGATCTCGTCGAGGCAGGCGTCCAGCGTCGCGGCGAACTGCTGGTGCATGAGCGCCGGGTCGTCGCCGGCGACGACGTGCGGGGTGTACCCGTAGCCGCGGAAGAGGTCGGTGAGCTCGTCGGGCTCGATCCGGGCCAGCACCGTGGGGTTGGCGATCTTGTAGCCGTTGAGGTGCAGGATCGGCAGGACGGCGCCGTCGCGGGTGGGGTCGAGGAACTTGTTGGCGTGCCAGCTGGTGGCCAGCGGCCCGGTCTCGGCCTCGCCGTCGCCGACGACGGCGGCGACCACCAGCTCGGGGTTGTCGAAGGCCGCGCCGTAGGCGTGCGCCAGCGCGTAGCCGAGCTCGCCGCCCTCGTGGATCGACCCCGGGGTCTCCGGTGCGACGTGGCTGGGGATCCCGCCGGGGAAGCTGAACTGGGTGAACAGCCGCCGCATCCCGGCCTCGTCGGCCGAGACCTCGGGGTAGACCTCGCCGTAGGTGCCCTCCAGCCAGGCCGCGGCGACCGGTCCGGGACCGCCGTGGCCCGGGCCCATCACGTAGATCATGTCGAGGTCGCGCGCCGCGATCGCGCGGTTGAGGTGCGCGTAGACGAAGTTCAGGCCCGGGGTGGTGCCCCAGTGGCCGAGCAGCCGGGGCTTCACGTGCTCGGCCTGCAGCGGTTCGCGCAGCAGCGGGTTGTCCATCAGGTAGATCTGGCCGACCGACAGGTAGTTCGCCGCGCGCCACCAGGCGTCGATCGCGGCGAGCTCCTCGTCGGCCAGCGGCCCGGCCGGGTCGGTCACCGGCCCCTCCCTCCGTCGTCGTTCCCGCGGACGCCCGCCCGCGCGGCCAGCTCCACCAGGACGGCGGCCGGCGCACCGATGGCGCCCGCGAGCAGCAGCGCCGTCGGCGACAGCTGCAGCAGGACCACGTCCTCGGCCAGCGACGGGATCGCCAGCACGAGGACGACGATGCCCACCATGGCCGACAGCAGCGCGACCTTCCAGACCCGCAGCGGCCGCGCGAGGATGAACAACGTCCACAGGGCCACGACCAGGACGACCAGCGTCGCGGTCGTGCGCGCGCCGGCCACCCCCGCGCCGGGGTCCATCGCGCGGGTGACGGCGTAGGCGGTGTACGCGGCTGCGCCGGTGATCACGCCGGTGGGGACCGAGAAGCGCAGCACCCGGGAGAGGAAGCCCGGCAGGTAGCGCCGCCGGTTGGGCCCGAGCGCCAGGAAGAAGCCGGGGATGCCGATCGTGACCGCCGAGATGAGCGTCAGCTGGACCGGCTCCAAGGGGTACGCCGCGGCGGTGACCACGATGATCAGCGCGAGCACCAGCGAGTAGATGTTCTTGGTCAGGAAGAGGTTCGCGGCGCGCTCGATGTTGGCGATCACCCGGCGGCCCTCGGCCACGGCGTCCGGCAGGTGCGCGAAGCGGCCGTCGAGCAGCACCAGCTGCGCCACCGCCCGCGTGGCCGGCGAGCCGTTGCCCATGGCGACGCCGATGTCGGCGTCCTTGAGCGCCAGCGCGTCGTTGACGCCGTCCCCGGTCATCGCGACGACGTGGCCGCGGCGCCGGAGGGCGCGGACCATCGCCCGCTTCTGGTACGGCGTCACCCGCCCGAAGACGCTGGCGTCGTCCACCGCCGCGGCGAGCGCGTCCTCGTCCTCGGGCAGCGTGCGGGCGTCCACCGCGTCGGCGGCCCCGTGCACGCCGGGGACCCCCACGGCGGCGGCGACCGCGGCGACGGTGCGCGGGTTGTCGCCGGAGATGACCTTGAGCGCGACCCCCTGCTCGGTGAAGTACCGCAGCACCTCGGCGGCGTCGGCGCGGATCCGCTCGGCGAGCACCGCCAGCGCGACCGGCTCGAGCCCGGCCGGCAGCGCGGCGTCGTCGCCGTCGACGACCGGCGCGGCGGGCGAGCAGGCGAGCAGGAGCACCCGGCGGCCCTCGGCGGCGAGGGCGTCGGCGCGGCCCCGCGCGGCGGCCGCGCGGCCCGGCGCGGGGTCGGGCAGCACCATCTCCGGCGCCCCCAGCACCCAGGTCAGCCCGTCGGCTGTGCGGGCCGCCGACCACTTGCGCGCGGAGGAGAACGGCACGACCTGGACCGGAGGGCGGCCGGGCGGGGGCGGGAACGCGGCCGCCAGCGCCGCCGCGGTCGCGTTGGCCTCGTCGGCGGCGGCGAGCAGGCCCAGCGCCTCCCCGGCACCGTCCGCGTCCGGGCCGAGCGGTTCCAGCCGGTCGAAGCGCACGTCGCCGTGGGTCAGCGTCCCCGTCTTGTCCAGGCAGACGACGTCGACGCGGGCCAGCCCCTCGACCGCAGGCAGCTCCTGCACCAGCGTCTGCCGGCGGGCCAGCGTGAGCGTGGCGACCATGAACGCCAGCGTGGTGAGCAGGACCAGGCCCTCGGGGATCATCCCGACCAGCGCGGCCACGGTGCCGGTGACGGCGTCGCGCCAGTCGACGTTGTCGGAACTGCGGAACTGGCTCCACAGCACCAGCGGGCCGACGACGACGAGCACGACGGCGATCCACCGCAGCAGCCGGTTGGTCGCCGCGATGAGTTCGGAGAACGTCTTGGTGAACCGGCGGGCCTCGGTGGCCAGCCGGGCGGCGTAGGCGTCGTCGCCGACGGCGGTCGCCTGCACCCGGCCGGTGCCCGCCACCACGATCGAGCCCGACCAGACCGGGTCGCCCACGGCCTTCGCCACCGGCTCGGCCTCACCGGTGAGCAGCGACTCGTCGACCGCCAGGCCGCCGTCGGCCCGGACGACGCCGTCGGCCGGCACCTGGTCGCCGGCGGCGATGACCAGCAGGTCGTCGAGCACGACGTCGCCGACGGCGACCTCCCCCTCGGCACCGTCCCGCACGACGCGGGCCCGTGGCGCGTTGAGCACGGCCAGCCGGTCGAGGGTCCGCTTGGCCCGGACCTCCTGGACGATGCCGATCGCGGCGTTCGCCACGACCACGCCGCCGAACAGCGCGTTCTGCCAGCGGCCGGTCATCGCCGCGACCACCCACAGCGCGGCCAGCAGCCCGTTGAAGAAGGTGAAGACGTTGGCCCGGACGATCTCGCCGACCGTGCGGCTGGTGCGGACCGTCGAGGTGTTGGTCCGCCCGGCCGCGACCCGCTCGGCGACGGCATCGGCCGTCAGCCCCGACGGCGGGGTCACCGGGCGGTCGTCGACCGGCACGAGGTGGGCCGGCACCGCCCGGGTCGCGACCTCCGCGGTAGCCCTGGACACGCCCTCCAGCACACTGCCCGGCCCCCGGCACCGGACAGGGACCTACGTCCTCTCCGAACACTCCCGGTGACCGACGCGCTGACGCGCGACCTCCGTTACGGGAACGTGACGTTCCGGAGGTGCTTCCCTTGCCACGATGCGGCCACGCGTAACGGGGTGACGCGCCGAGCAGGTCCGATGCCCAGGTGTCTGGGCTCTCCAGCACGGGAGTCCGGATGCCGACCCGACGCGCACGACTGTGGATCGCCCCTGGTGTCACCTGCGCCCTCCTGCTGACCGGATGCGCTCCCGGGAACAGCGGGTGGATGGCCACGGTCGCCTCGTCGGCGGCGCCCACCTCGCCGGCGGGCTGGATGGAGGAGGTGACGTCGGCGCCGGCGACGGGGTCCTCGGCCGGCTGGATCGAGGCGATGTCCGCACCGGCTCCCCCGCCGGCGCCGGCGGAGCCGTCCTCCGCGGCTCCACCGGCGGAGGGCCCGTCGCCCGCGCCCCCGCCTGCGGCCGTCGCCGGGGAGGAGGCCGAGGTCGTCGGGATCCCGCCGCTGCTCGATCCCCCGTCGGTCGAAGGCCTCGTCCCGCACCACGAGAGCACGTCCGAGCCCCACGACCGGCGCGGGATCGCGACGGTGACCGTCCCGGGCGTGGACTCGTTCGACGAGGTGCTGGCCGGGCTCGTGGACGCCGAGGTCGACCGCTACGAGGCCGGCCGCCGCGAGGGCGTCCCCAACGTGCTGGGCATCGGCTGGGGGCTGGTGCTGGCCACGGGCGACGTGCTGGGTGTGCAGCTGACGTCGCGGAGCTACACCGGCTCCCCCCTGGGGACGACCACGACGACGAGCACCCTGTACACCGACGTGGCCGACGCGACGACGTGGACGTCGGCGGACCTCGTCGCCGAGCCGGGGCAGCTCGCCCGACGGGTGTCCTCGGCGCTCGAGCGGGCCGACGTGACCCACGTCCTGCCCGCCGCCGACGTGGTCGGCACCGACGTGCGGTTCGGCGTGGACGGGTCGATCACCGTCGTCCTCGACCGGCAGGAGGCGGGCCTGACGTCGCTCGACGCCGTCGCCGTCCGCATCCCGGCCGGTGATGCCGCCGACGTCCTCACCGAGCCGGGCCGGCGCATCCGGGACACGGCCGTGGCGGCCGCCGCCTTCACCGGTGTCCCGGGACGGCCCGCCGGGTCCTCGGCCGCCCCCGCCCGGCCCTCGGCCGCTCCCGTGGGCCGCCCGACCGGCCCGGAGGGCACGGCGGTCGACTGCGCGCGGGTGGCCTGCATCGCGCTCACCTTCGACGACGGGCCGGGTCCCTACACCGCCCAGCTGCTCCGGGAGCTGGCCGACGCCGACGTGGACGCCACGTTCTTCGTGGTCGGCGGCAACGCCGCGGCGATGCCCGACCTGGTCGGCCGCATGGCGGCGGAGGGGCACGCGGTGGGCAACCACACCTGGGACCACCCGCGCCTGCCGGCGCTCGCCCCGGAGCAGATCGCCGACGAGATCGACCGGACGACGTCGGCCCTCGCGGATGCCGGCGTCACCACCGACCTGCTGCGCCCGCCCTACGGCGAGACCGACGGCACCGTCGCCGCCGTGGCCGGCGCCCGTGGCTACGCTCAGGTCCTCTGGGACGTCGACACGCAGGACTGGCTCAACCGCGACGTCGCCCCCACCACCCAGCGAGCGCTCGACGGCGCCTTCCCCGGGGCGATCGTGCTGCTGCACGACATCCACCCGACCACCGTGCAGGCCGTGCCCGGCATCATCGACGGGCTGCGAGCCCGGGGCTACGTCTTCGTGACCGTTCCCGAGCTGGTGGGCACCGTCGAGCCGGGTGCCCGGTACGGCGGCTCCTGACCGGACGCGCCCGGAGCGGCTCAGTCCGGCCGGATGTTCTGGTTCAGCCGGAACACGTTGGCGGGGTCGTACGCGCGCTTCAGCGCACGCAGCCGTTCGTACTTCGCGTCCCCGTACGCCGCCCGGACGCGCTCCGCGCCCTCCTCCATGAGGAAGTTGACGTAGACGCTGGTGTGGAAGGGCTCGAGCGCCGTCCAGTACTCGCGCGCCCACTGCCGCTGCTCGTCGAACCCGTCGGCGGTCGCGGTGTTGCCGTTGATGTTGAAGGTGAAGCCGGCCCCGCGGCCGTTGAACGCCGTCTCGTCCTCGCCGACCCGCGCGACGGCGCCGCCCATCTGCCAGAGCGCGATGCTGCTCAGCGGCGAGCTGATCCGGCGGCCGTGCTCGACGACGACGTCGACGACCGCGTCGCTCAGCTCGGCGACGTCGCAGGAGCGGACGTAGTAGGAGCAGCCGTGCCGGAACGACGGGTCGAACATCTGCTGGTGGGCCAGGAACGGCTTGGGCGCGAAGAGGTCCAGCACCGGCGAGCCGAAGCCGCGCATCGGCCGCAGGACCCGCTCGCCCTCCTCCACGTCCCCGGCGTAGCAGGCGGCCACCGCGATCACCGGCCGTCCGACCAGCTCGGCCGGCACGACGGGGAGCGGCGGGGCCAGCCGCTGCACGACCAGGGTCATCAACCGGTCCGGGCACCCCCCGATCCAGTCCCGGTAGCGGCGCAGCACGGACGCCGCCTGGTCGATCGGCCAGAACACCGCCCCGGCCATGACCTGCGGCCCGAGCGGGACGAGGCGGAACCGGAAGTCGGTGACGATCCCGAAGTTGCCTCCCCCGCCGCGGAGACCCCAGAACAGGTCGGCGTTCTCGTCCTCGGAGGCGCGCACGAAGCTGCCGTCGGCGGTCACCACGTCGGCCGACACCAGCGAGTCCACGGTGAGGCCGTGGGCACGCTGGATCCACCCGAGCCCCCCGCCGAGCGTGAGGCCGGCCAGCCCCGTGTGCGAGACGATGCCCGCCGGGACGGCCAGTCCGTGCGCCTGGGTGGCCGCGTCCAGTTCCCCGAGGAGGACCCCGGCCTGGACACCGGCCGTCCGGGCGTCGGGGTCGACCCGGATCGCGTCCATCTGGCGCAGGTCGATGACCAGGCCGTCGTCGCACGTCGACAGGCCGGGGAAGCTGTGACCGCCGCTCCGGACGGCGATCGGCAGCTGCTGGTCGCGTCCGAAGCGGAGGGCGGCCCGGACGTCGTCGACCCCCCGGCACCGGGCGACGAGGGCCGGACGGCGGTCGATCGAGCCGTTCCAGACGCGGCGGTGCACGTCGTAGCCGTCGTCGGCCGGACCGATCACCTCCCCGGCGAGCGCGCGGCGCAGGCCGGCGACCGCGGTCGCGTCGAGCCGCCGCGTGGAGGTGGACCCCGCACTCCTCGTGATCGTCATGCGCGGCAGCGTGCGCTCACCGCGCGGCCCTGGCAGGAACCGAGGTTCCACCCTGCTCCCGGCTGAGCCGGATGGGGTCGACGACGTCGATGTGGTCGGCGTACGTGCGGACCACGCCCTCCTCCCGCAGGTCGCGGAGCACCCGCACGACCACCTCGCGCACCGTGCCGACGGCCTCGGCGAGCTGCCTCTGGGTGACCGGCACCGTCAGCACGGGCAGCGCCTCTCCCGCCACCCGGGCCTCGTCGGCCGCCAGGTCCAGGAGGTGGCGCGCCACCCGTTGGCGGACGCTCGTGAACGCGCTCCCGGCGATCTCGTGGATGTAGCTGAGCGCCCGGTCGGCGAGCTCCCGCAGGAGGACGTCGGCGACGCGGGTGTCCTCGGCGACCAGCCGGCGCACCACGTCGGGCGACAGCCGCAGCAGCTCGGCGTCCACGACGGCCGCGATGCCGGCGGGCATCCGGTACCCGGTCGCGTACATCGAGACCGCGCCGATGAGCGCTCCCCGTCGGCAGTAGCGCATGGTCAGGGTGCGGCCGTCGGGAGCGGTCACGAAGGCCCGCACGAGGCCGTCGACGACGAGCTCCAGGTGCTCGACGGTCTCCCCTTCCCGGTGGGTCACCGAGCCGGCCGGGATGCGGACCAGGCGGGCCCGCGTGAGCAACCGCTGGGTTGCCGGAACGGGCAGGCCGGCCAGGCTCGATGCGGCCAGCGCGGCCCGAAGGCCGTCGTCCACCGGGCAACCGTAGGGCCGTCCGCGCCTCGGCAGAGGGGTCGCTGGCGCGGCCGGTGGCACGGACCGGGGGCGGGAACGACGACGGCCCCTCCGCCAGTGGCGGAAGGGCCGTCGCCGTGTCGTAGCGGGGGGACCGGCCGAACCACCGCTCGGGCTGTTCGACCTCGTCTGATTTCGCAGGTCACAGCGTCTTGCATAGGCATGTGCACACCCCGCTCCGGTCCGTTTCCCGGCCTCAGCTTCTACGTGGGTCGGGATACCGGAGCGATCTTGGCACGGGCCGCAGACAGGTTCGATCTTGACGAAGGTCCTCGAGCTTCGACGCGCCGACCGCCCAACCGGCTAGGACCCAGGGCGGGCCCCGACTGGTGCCGCCCACAGGCCACGTCCTCGGAGCTGGTGGTGGACCGATTGGCGGCCGCCGTGCTGCGCCACGGTCAACGTCTTCGTCGCCGCCTCATCCCGTCGCGATCGTCGCGGACGTCCGGGTTGCTTGGTGACTACGCACCGACCTGGTCTCCGCCCATCCCCGAGCCGGTCGCTCCAGGAGACCGCCTTCGGGCATTGTCCCCCGAGTACGTTGTGCACAGCCGACCGTTGGGTGGTGGTGGCCGTGGGAGGTTCTGCCGACGCCCGTGCCGCTGCTCGCAATGGTGAACGGCCGGGGATGCCCGGACTCGACGCCCTGGTCGGGACGGTCGACCTCCTCCCCTTCGGGGTCGCACTGCTCACCGAGGATCTGCGCACGCTGCACGTCAATCCGGCGGGCCGCGCCCTCGCCGGCAACGGGCACGACCCGCCAGGAGTCACGACGGCGCTGCCGCCCGCACAGCTCCCCCACCCCGGCGGTGCGGCGGCACCCGACGGTGACGGACGACGCGAGGTCGACTCCTCCGACACGCCGGTCGACGTCCAGGGGCGGCGCCTGATCATGCGGGTGTTCCGGGACGTCACCGAGGAGCGGCGCGCAGCACGCGAGCAGACCACCCTCGGCCACGTCGCCGCGCGGGTGGCGATGGCCGAGTCGCTGGAGGCCACGCTCGAGACGATCGCCACCTGCCTGATGGAGTCCGCCGGGATGAGCGGCTGCGCCGCCATCGTCTTCGACGGTGAGCCCACCCGCCTGCGGGTCGCCGGAACCGCCGGCCTGCCGACGGACTACGCCGAACGGTTCCAGCGGGCGCTGGCAGGCGGCAGCGAGGTTCTGCCGGTGGTGTCGGCCTGGCGTGGCCGGCGCACGGTCGTGGTGGACCGGATCCGCGACGAGCGCGTCCTCCGGACACTCGAGGACCTCGACGGCGACCTGCCGTGGCACAGCATCGCCTCCTTCCCGATGATCGCCCGCGGCCACCCGGTCGGTGCCATCAAGACGTTCTGGCCGGGCCCTCCGCCAGACGGCGACGGGCTCCGCTTCCTCGCCGCCGTCGCCGATCAGGCCGCCACCGCCGTCGACAACGCCCGGCTGGTCGCCGACGCCGCCGCGTCGTCCCGCCGGGACGAGGGCCTCATTGCCGCCGGGCTGGCGCTGGCCTCCGAGCTTTCCCTGCCCGCGGTGCTGACGAAGATCGTCGAGCTGGCTTGCGACGTGGCCGACGCCCGGTACGGCGCCGTGGGCGTGCTCGGCCAGGACGGCCGCCTGGAGGACTTCATCACGCACGGCATCCCTGACGAGCAGCGCGCGGCGATCGGACGCCTGCCCATCGGCCGCGGCATCCTCGGCGCCCTGATCTCCGACGCCCACCCGATGCGGTTGACCCGCATCCAGCACGACCCGCGCTCGGTCGGCTTCCCGCCCCACCATCCGCCGATGACCTCGTTCCTGGGCGTGCCGATCACCGTGCGCGGCCGGATCTACGGCAACCTCTACCTCACCGAGAAGCGCGCGGAATCCGAGTTCACCGACGACGACGAGCGCGCCGTGGTCACCCTCGCCGCGCAGGCCGGTGTCGCGATCGAGAACGCCCGTCTGTTCGACGAGGCGCAGCGACGGCTGGCGCTCGAGGCACGGCACCGCCTCGCCCGGGAGCTACACGACTCGGTGTCCCAGGCTCTGTTCTCGATGACGCTGGAGACCCGGGGCGCACAGGTGCTGCTCGAGCGCGCCGGGCTGCCCGCCGACGGCCCGCTCGGCGAGCGGCTGGCCAACCTGCGACAGCTGACGCAGGGTGCGCTGGCGGAGATGCGGGCGCTGATCTTCGAGCTGCGCCCCGAGGCGCTGCGGGAAGAAGGTCTCGCCGCCGCGATCCGCAAGCAGGCGGAAGGGGTGAGCGCGCGCACCGAGATCGCTGTCGAGGTGCGTCTGCCCAAGAGACCCATCGCTCTGCCGGGCGACGTCGAGGAACAGGTCTACCGGCTGGTGCAGGAGGCCCTCGCCAACATCGCCAGGCACTCCGCGGCGCGACATGCTGTCGTGCAGCTGCGCCGCCGGCGGAGCGGGCACGAGCTGCTGGTCGAGGCGACCGACGACGGCGTGGGCTTCGACGCGTCCTCCTCCCAGCCCGGCCATCTCGGCCTGCACACGATGGCGCAGCGGATGGAGCAGCTCGGGGGCTCGCTCGTGGTGGATTCCCGTCCCGGACGCGGCACCCGGATCACCGCCGTGATCCCCCTGTCCCGCGTCGGAACCCGGATGGTCGGAGCAGCCGGGACGCCGCCGGCGGAGGGGCGGCGATGACCGGAGCAGACGCTGGCGGGGATCACATCCGGGTCTGCCTGGTGGATGATCACGCGGTGGTGCGGCGGGGACTGCGCGGCTACCTCGAGCTCGTCGAGGACATGGAAGTCGTCGGTGAGGCCGCCGACGGACACGCTGCCCTCGACATGGTGGCCGCGTTGATGGCCGACGGCCGAGCCCCCCAAGTGGTCCTGATGGACCTGCTGATGCCTGGCATGGACGGGGTCACCGCCACGCGGGCCCTGACCCAGCGATACGACGGTGTCGCCGTCGTGGCCATGACCAGCTACAGCGAGGTCGACCGAATCCGCAGCGCCCTGGAGGCCGGCGCCTCGGGCTACCTGCTCAAGGATGCCGAGGCCGACGAGGTCGTCGATGCCATCCGCCAAACCCAGCGCGGGGAGATGCCGCTGGGACCGGCGGTCGCCCGCCAGCTCGCCCGTGCCTTCAGCGCGCCCGGTCGAGCGGCAGGCGACCACCTCACCGCGCGCGAACACGAAGTCCTCGTCCTGCTTGCGGCCGGGCTGTCGAACCGGGAGATCGCCCACAGTCTGTCGATCAGCGAGCGCACCGCCCGCACCCACGTCAGCAGCATCCTCGACAAGCTGGGGTTGCGGTCCCGCACTCAGGCGGCGCTGTACGCGATCCAGCAGGGCTTGGCGCCCGCATCCCCGTCCCCATAGCTCCGCCTCGGACATTCCTCCGGGACGCGGCAGGACATTCCGCCGATGGTGTCCCGCCCTGGCAAGTGCTGGGCTTGTCGGGAGGCACTCCGGTCCAGGGGGCAGCGTGCGGGTGCTGATCGCCGCTCGGGACATCCGCGTCCGTCGGGCCCTGTCCAGGGCGCTCGAGTTGGACGGGGGTCGGATCGTCGGTGCCACCGAGGCGCTGCGTCTGCTGCCCGAGCTCGATGACCAGGTCGGTCCGGACGTGGTGGTCTTGGAGCTGGACGGGCGGGGGGACCCAGGGGACCTCCGGGTCGTCGAAGAACTCGTCCGCCGCAGACGGGCGGTGATCGCCGTAGTCAGCGTCTCGACCCGGTGCGCCGCCGTCCTCGCTGCGGGTGCACAGGCGTGTCTGGACAAGGACGCCAACTTCACCGACCGACTCACCCAGGCGGTCCGCGCCGTTGCTGGCTAGCTGCCGCCCGTTCCCCCGGCGTGACGTCAGGGACGGGGCCGTCAGGGGGACTACGTCAAAGAGCCCCCTCCGGTCCGGTCATCCCGCCGATGCCCCGGCCCCCGGCTGACCTTGAGACTGGCTGGACGCGGCAGCGGACCCGACAACACGGGGACCGCTCCCACGTACCCCCCTGCGAAGGGCCGGCATGACCGAGCAGAGCCGCGGTCCTCGGGACGATCCCTCCCCCGACCAGCTGATGGACGTAGTCGTCGTCGGTGCAGGCCAGGCAGGCCTGGCGATGGCCTGGCACCTACCCCGGCAGGGACTGCGCTACGTCGTCCTCGAGGCTGCCGCGAGGATGGGTGGCTCCTGGCGCGACCGTTGGGACTCGCTGCGCCTGTTCACCCCGGCACAGTTCGACGCCCTGCCCGGCATGGCCTTCCCCGCGCCGGCCGACACCTCCCCGGGCAAGGAAGCGGTCGCCGACTACCTGCAGACCGAGGGGGACGTCTGGCGAGCCCGGCAGGTAGTGGTCGCCACCGGACCGTTCCAGATAACGTTCGTCCCGCCGGCAGCGGCCGGCCTGGACCCGTCGGTGACGCAGCTGCACAGCGCCGACTACCGCAATCCCCAACAGCTGCCCAGCGGGGACGTGCTGGTCGTCGGGGGCGGCAACTCCGGCTTCCAGATCGCCGAGGAACTGGTCCGGACCCGGCCGGTGGAGGTGTCGGTCGGCTCGGTGCAGCCGACGCTGCCGCAACGGCTGCTCGGCCGCGATCTGTTCTGGTGGCTGACCCAGCTGCGTTTCATGCGGGTCACCGCTGACTCCCGGCTCGGCCGCCGCGCGCAGACCCAGGAGACCCTCGTGGGCACCAGCCGCCGGAGCCTCAAACGGGCCGGCGTCCGGTTCCGGCCGCGGCTGGTCGACGTGACCGCGCGCACCTCGCGGTTCGCCGACGGCAGCAGCCGCGACGTCGACGTCGTCATCTGGGCCACCGGCTACCGGCCGGACTACTCGTGGATCGACATCCCGGACGTGATCCGCGACGGACGCATCGCCCACACCAGGGGCGTCACCGACGTCTCTGGCCTGTACTTCCTCGGCCTGCCCTGGCAGCACACCCGCGGCTCCGCCCTCCTCGGCTTCGTACACGACGACGCCGCCTACCTCGCCGAGCACATCGGGAACTTCGGCGGCAGCCGGCGCAAGGAGACGACCGCTTCCGGAGCCGTCAGCCCTACCCCTGAGAAGGAGCCACGCCATGACCATGACCATCACCGCCCAGATGCTCGACACGTACCCGAAGGACCTCGGCGGGGTCGACCGGGAGCGGATGCGCGTTTGCATCGACGCGTGCGTCGAGTGCGCCGAGGCGTGTACCGCCTGCGCCGACGCCTGTCTCAGCGAAGACATGGTGGCGGAGCTGACCAAGTGCATCCGCACCTGCACCGACTGCGCCGACGTCTGCGGCACCACCGGCCGGGTGCTGTCCCGCCACACCGGCTACGACGCCAACCTGACCCGCGCCGTGCTCGAGGCCTGCGCGGCCGCCTGCCGGGCCTGCGGCGACGAGTGCGCGCAGCACGCGTCCATGCACGAGCACTGCCGCATCTGCTCCGACGCGTGCCGCCGCTGTGAGCAGGCCTGTCGCGACCTCATCGCCGCGCTGGGCTGACGCGAGGCGATGACCGAGGCGGCGGATCGGCGGCCGGCGGCCATGACCGCGCCCGCCCCCGCCCCGGACGGCCAGCGGCCGGGTGCCGGCACCGCCGTCGGCAGCCGGGCGCTGCGCGCACCGGTGGCCTGGGGCGTCGTCTGGGGCGGCCTGCAGGCCGCATCCCCACTCGGCCTGCCCTGGCTCGACGCGGCGACCGTCTACGCGCTGGGCATCGTGTTGATCGCCGCCGTCTACATCGGCTTCGCCGTCGCCGACGGCCGTCGGCACGTCCTGGCCGTCGAGACGACCGTCGCGGCCGCCTTCGTGGTCGTCGCCGCGGCCGCGGTCACCGGACCGGGCTGGCTGATCGTCGCCGGCCTGGCCGCCCACGGACTCAAGGACATCTGGCAGCACCGCACCGGGTTCGTGGCCAACACCCGCTGGTGGCCACCGTTCTGCGCCACCGTCGACTTCGTCGCGGCCACGGTCATCGCCGCCGCCCTCATCGCCGACATCCGGATCGGCTGGTGACCCGCACCACCCGGCCTCGCCGCCCACCCGCAGGACCGCACCTCTGACCGAAGCAGGACCGTCATGACGACCACCACGCGCCCCGCTCGGCGCCCCCCGTCCCCTGACGGCCCTGCCCCCACCGACCGCGGGCCGCACACCGGGCCCATCCGCCGGATCATCGTCGGATCCCTGGCGACCGGACTGGTCGGCGCCGCTGTCCTGACCCTGGTCGCCTTCTCCGGAGCAGGCGAGCCGATCATCACCGGAGCCGGGCTGCTGGCCTTCTCCCTCGGCTGGGCGATGCTGGCCGTGCTGTCGACCCGGATGACCGACCAGCCGCAGCGCTGGGCGTTCATCCCGGCCGCCGGGATGGCCGTCACCGGCATCGGACTGCTGATCCTCGCTCCAGGGGATCGCGCGCTGACCGCCGCCGGTTGGGTGTGGCCGCCGTTGTTGCTAGCGCTCGCCGTGTGGATGGGGTGGCGGGTGCACCGCGACCTGGCGGCCGGCAGCGGACGCTGGCTGCTCTACCCGGTCGTGGCGATCATGGCCGCCGCGGCCGTCGGCGGCGCCGTCGAGACCGTCGGTCTGGCGTCCGATCAAGGCAGTCTCGCTATGCCCGGCCGGCTCTACGACGTCGGTGGTCACCGGCTGCACCTGGACTGCACCGGCTCCGGCAGCCCGACCGTCGTGCTGTTCAACGGGCTGGGTGAGTACGCCGCGACCTGGGGACGCATCGCGCCGGCCGTCGCCGGCACCAGCCGGGTGTGCGCCTACGACCGCGCCGGACAGGGCTGGAGCGACGACGCAGCCAGTCCGCAGGACGGGCTCGCCGCGGCCGCCGATCTGCACACCCTGCTGGCCCGGGCCGGCGAGAACGGCCCGTACGTGCTGGTCGGGCACTCCATCGGCGGGGACTACGCGCTGACCTACGCCGCCCGCTACCCCGAACAGGTCGCCGGGATGGTGCTGCTGGACACCACTCCCCCGTACGGGGTCCGCGCGACCGCCGGCACGAGCACGCCCGGCCCGGTGGCCCTGCTGCCCAGCCTCGCGCGCCTGGGGATCGGGCGGTTGCTCCCGGCCTCGTTCTGGTCATCCCTGCCGGAGCCGGCCGCCGGTCAGGTAGTCGCGTTTTCCACCAGTCCCCGCGGCGCACGCAACACCGCCGCCGAGTCCGGCACGATGCCCGAGCTGCTCACCCAGGCCCAAGCGCTGTCCACCGTCGGCAACGCACCGGTGGTGGTGGTCACCGCCGCCGAACACGTCGCCGTTGCCGACTGGGCGGCCGCGCACAACCGGATGGCCGAGCTGTCGACGAACAGCAGCCACCGCCAGGCGGACGCCTCGCACGCCGGCCTGATGGAAGACGAACGCGGCGCCGCCACCTCCGCGATCGCCATCAACGACGTCGTGCAGGCCGTCCGGACCGGCACGCTGCCGACAGATTGATCCGGAGACGAGGACGGAGTGTCGCCATGACCGACCAGCAGCTCAGCCCCGCCCGGCGGCCCTCCGCCGGCCTGGCCGGCGCCACGATGACCGGCATTGTCCAGAACCGGTATGGCCCGGCGCCCGAGGACGTCCTGCGGGTGGCACGTCTCCCGATACCCCCGGTCGCCGACGGCGAGGTCCTCGTCCGGGTGCACGCCGCCAGCGTCGACCGCGGCACCTGGCACGTGATGGCCGGCCTGCCCTATCCGATCCGCCTCGCCGGCTTCGGCGTCCGCCGGCCCAGGTACGCCAACCCCGGCCGGGCGCTGGCCGGAACCGTCGAGGCCGTCGGCGCCGACGTGCGTGACCTCGCCCCGGGCGACCTCGTCTACGGCATCGGCTACGCCACCTTCGCCGAGTGCGCCCGCGCCCCGGTCGGCAAGCTGGCCGCCAAGCCGACGACGCTCACCTTCGCCCAGGCGGCCGCCGTGCCCATCTCCGGGCTGACCGCCCTGCAGGCCGTCCGCGACCACGGCCGGATCCGACCCGGCGAGCAGGTGCTCATCATCGGCGCCTCGGGCGGCGTGGGCAGCTTCGCCGTGCAGCTCGCCAAGTCCGCCGGCGCGGAGGTCACCGGCGTGTCCAGCACCGGCAAGGTCGACGAGGTACGCGCCCTGGGCGCCGACCACGTCCTCGACTACACCCGCGAGGACGTCACCGACGGGCGCCGCCGCTACGACGTCATCCTCGACATCGGCGGCAACCGGCGACTGTCCCGGCTGCGCCGGGCCCTCAGTCCGCGGGGACGGCTGGTCATCGTCGGCGGCGAGACCGGTGGGCGGTGGCTGGGCGGCACCGACCGGCAGATCCGGGCCCGACTGCTGTCGCTCGCAGTCCGCCAGCAGCTGGGCACGTTCATCAACAAGGAGAACGCGCCCGACCTCATCACGCTGCGGGAGTCGATCGACGCCGGCACGCTCACCGCCGCCGTGGATCGGACCTACCCGCTCGCGGAGGTCCCGGCGGCCATCCGGTACCTGCTAGACGGCCACACCCGCGGCAAGATCGTCATCGGCGTCTACGACTCGGACAAGACCTGACCTCCGGCCTGCCGGACATCCGCCAGTGGCTCGCCCAGCAGTGAATCCCGACCGCTCAAAGCCAATCCGGCGCCACCCATCGAGCCAGGTCGCCACCCCATGTGGCCCGCCCAGAACTTCGCCCATGTGGGTCTCGGAGCCAACGAAGCCGCGGGAAGCCCCGGAAGGAACGGACAACCGATGACCGCATCCGCTACGCCTCTGCCGGTCGGCAGGGACCCAGCCGGCGGCGCCGAGCCGAAACACCAGCCGGAGGAACACCACCGGGGCGGGGAGAGCCTGCCGGTGCTGCTGATCGTCGACGCGGATCCGGGAGCACTCGCGACCACCGCCGCCGCGCTCACCCGCCGGTTCGCGGCCGACTACCAGATCGTGACCGCTGACTCGGCCGCCGCCGGGCTGGAGACCCTGCAGCGGCTGACGAGCCACGGCGTGCCCGTGGCGCTCATCGCCGCCGATCTGCACCTGCCCGGCCTGGACGGGGTCGCCTTCCTCGAGCGGGCGGCTGCGGCGCACCGTGGCGTCGCCCGGGTGCTGCTGACCGCGATGGACGAAAACCACACCCGCATCCCGTTCACCGAGTTGCCCACCCTGCAACGCGCCATCGCGCTCGGACAGATCGACCTCTTCCTGGTCAAGGGCTGGATCAACCCCGAGGAGTGGCTCTACCCGCAGATCCAGGAGGCGCTGACCGCCTGGTCGACGACACACCGGCCGGGACACGTCGTCTACCGCATCGTCGGCGAGCAGTGGACGCCTCGCTGCCACGAGCTGCGGGACTTCCTGACCCGCAACGGCGTGCCGTTCCTCTTCTACGACGCGGCCAGCGACCCCGACTTGCAGCTGATCCGCGAGCACCGGGTGGACACCGGGCGGCTGCCGGCGGTGATCCGCCACGACGGCTCGGTGCTGCACGATCCAAGCGACACGGAGATCGGCGCCTCCCACGGCATCCAGGTCGACCCGGGCGCCGATGTCTACGACTTGGTCGTCGTCGGCGCCGGCCCGGCCGGCCTGGCCGCCGCGGTGTACGGCGCCTCAGAAGGGCTCCGAATCCTGGTCCTCGAACCGCGGGCGATCGGCGGGCAGGCCGGCACCAGCTCGATGATCCGCAACTACCTGGGGTTCCCGCGCGGGATCGGCGGCGCGGACCTGGCGCACCGCGCCTGGCAGCAGGCCACCTTCTTCGGCGCCGAGTGTGTCTTCACCCAGCAGGCCGCCGCGCTGACCGACGACGGTGACCGGCACAGGCTCACGCTGTCCGGCGGCGGCCAGGCCCTCGGCCGCGCGGTGATCATCGCCAGCGGCGTGGCCTATCGCCGCCTCGGCATCCCCGACCTCGACCGGCTCGTCGGCTCCGGCGTCTACTACGGCGCTGCCGGCGCCGAGGCACCGGCGATGACCGGCCAGGAGGTCTACGTCGTCGGCGGCGCCAACTCCGCCGGTCAGGCCGCGCTGCACCTGGCCCGGTACGCCGCCCGGGTCACCTTGCTGGTCCGGGGCTCCTCGCTGGCCGCCAGCATGTCGGACTACCTGATCCGGCAGATCGACGCCACCGCGAACATCACCGTCCGGCTGAGCACCCGGGTGGTCGCCGGCCGCGGCGCCACCCGCCTGACCGGCCTCACCCTGGAGGACGCCCGGCAGGGCCGGCGCGAGGACCTGCCGGCCACAGCCCTCTTCGTCCTCATCGGGGCCGCACCCTGCACCGGCTGGCTCACCAACGTGCTGAGCGTCGACGACCGCGGGTTCATCCTCACCGGCCGCGACATTCCCGCCACGGCCTGGCCGCTGACCCGCGCGCCGTTCCCGTTTGAGACCAGCAGGCCCGGCGTGTTCGCCGCCGGCGACGTCCGGTTCGGCTCGGTCAAGCGCGTGGCCAGCGCCGTCGGGGAAGGATCCGTCGCCGTCGGTTCCGTCCACCAGTACCTCACCGCCCTCGCCGCGCAGCAGCAGGCGCGTCGGGTCCGCCTCGCGCTGACCCGCGCGGCCGCCGCGATGGACAGCAGCCACGGGCCCAGGCCGCGGAGTACGCCCGACGCGCAGGCGGCTCCGCCCCACGTCCGGAACTGACCCGTCGAGCACCGGAAGGAGATAGCCATGCCTGGCAAGGAGAAGGTCCTCGCGTTTCCGGTCTACCCGGGCGTGTCGCCGCTGGAGCTGATCGGCCCGCTCACTGTGCTGATGGGCCCCGGCATCGGCGGCATGCGGTACCGCACCGTCGTAGTCGGCGAGCGCGCCGAGCCGCTGGCCACCGACACGCCGCTGCAGTTGCAGCCGGCCGCCACCTTCGCCGAGGTGCCGAACCCGTGGGCGGTGATCGTGCCCGGCGGCGGCGCGGCCACCATCGCGGCGGCCGAGGACGAGCGGCTGCTGTCCTACGTCCGCTCGGCCGCCACCGGGGCGGAGGTCGTCGGCTCCACCGGCAATGGGGCTCTCGTGCTGGCCGCGGCCGATCTGCTGAACGGCCGGCGGGCGGCCGCCCACTGGGCCTTCCGCGAGCCGCTGGAGAAGCTGGGCGCGATCCCCGCCAGCGAACGGTGGCTGGCCGACGGCCGGCTGCACACCGCCGCCGGCGGCACGGCCGGCATGGACATGGCCCTGTTCCTGCTGGCCCGGCTGCGCGGCACGACCATCGCCCGGATGACTCAGCTGTCCGCGGAGTACGACCCGCAGCCGCCGTTCGGCCGGGTGGGCCCGGACCCCGCCGACGACGATCTCGCCCGGACACTGCGCGACCCCGACAGCGCGCCCACCGCCGATCCCGGGGGAGGCGACGAGCGGCTCGTCGCCTTCGTGCTCTACCCGGGGCTGACCGTGCTGGACGCCGTCGGCCCGCTGCAGGTCCTCACCATGCTCGAGAGGTTCGCGCCGGGCTACCGCACGGTGCCCGTGTGGGCCCGCCGCGAGCCCGTGCCCACCGACGTGGGCGTGCCGATGATCGCCGACCGGACGTTCGAGGAGGTCCCGCACCCGGCGATCGTTCTTGTGCCAGGCGGCGCGATCCCCACCATCCGCGCGATGAGCAACCCGCTGGTCCGCGACTACGTGCGGTCCGCCGCCGCCACGGCCGAGCTGGTCACCTCGGTGTGCACCGGGTCGCTGATCCTCGGCGCGGTCGGCCTGCTGGAGGGGCGCCAGGCCACGACCAACTGGTTCTACTCCGGCATCCTCGAGCGCCTGGGTGCCACGTACCTCCAGCGCAGATGGGTCGAGGACGGCAACCTGATCATGTCCGCCGGCGTCTCCGCCGGCATCGACATGGCGCTGCACCTCGCGGCCCGCCTGA
The DNA here is from genome assembly GCF_054050275.1 of Geodermatophilus sp. SYSU D00691. NCBI lineage: Bacteria > Bacillati > Actinomycetota > Actinomycetes > Geodermatophilales > Geodermatophilaceae > Geodermatophilus > Geodermatophilus sp. SYSU D00691. The sequence continues at coordinate 3,952 of NZ_JBJGYZ010000056.1, read as the reverse complement.
CCGACGAGGCCACCGCCCGCCGGGTGCAGCGGGCCATCGACTACGACCCGCAGCCGCCCTGGGGCGGCATCGACTACGCGCACATCCCGCGCTTCTCGCGCGCGGTGCGGGGCATGATCGGGCTGACTGCCCCGATCGTGACTGCCCGGCCCAAACGGCTGGCCCAGGCTGGACGCTGAGACCCCTCTGACCGCATGCGCCGCAGCCACCGCCTCCTGGCGAGCTCCAGGACCGGGGGCCGTACGTCTCCACGCCCGGCATGGGTCCGGCATGGGTCCGGTGTGGCGCCGGGCGCTGGCGCCGGTCGTCACCGGCTGCGCTGGCGCAGCTTGCCTTGCCGCCAGTCTCGCCTTGCCGTCAGTCTCGACCGCCCGGCATCTGTGCCGGGCGCACGTGACGGAAGTCTCGGCGGGACCAGAGGCAGACCCTTGCACAAACGACAGGGGCCCTCACAGTCACTGTGGGGGCCCCTGTACCTCGTAGCGGGGGCAGGATTCGAACCTGCGACCTCTGGGTTATGAGCCCAGCGAGCTACCGAGCTGCTCCACCCCGCGTCGGTGAACACCACAGTACACGCACCTGTCGGGGAGGCGGCGGGCGGGCACCCGTGTGACTGCCGTGGCGCGGCGGTCCGCGGCGGCGCGCGCCTGCCGGGACGGCGTCCCGGGGCGACCTAGAGTCCCCGCCGTGACGGGGGACGCGGCGGCGCACTGGTTCGCCGGGGACCCCCAGCCGGTGGAGGTCTTCCACCACGGCACGTGGTACTCCGGCGAGCTGCTGGGCTGGCGGTTCGCCGAGTCGGGGCTCGCCGTCGCGCGGGTCCGCTGCGTGGTCGACGGGCTGCGCCACAAGGCGTGGAAGCCGCTGACCGACCTCCGGCTGCCGCTGTCGGAGCCGCCGGTGGTCCTGTGGGCGCCGCTCTCCCGGCACGAGTCCGCCGCACCGGCCCGCACCCTGCCGGCCGACGACGACGAGACCCGCCCGCACGCGCTGCTGATCGGCTCCGAGCGGCCCCGCCGCCCGGCGGTCCCCCGCCCGCGCACCGCCGAGCAGCCGCGGTGGGTGCCCGCTCACCGGTGGGCGCCCAGGACCTCCCCCACCTGACGGCGGATCTCCAGGTCCTCGCGCGCCGTGACGACGACGGTCCGCACCGCGGCCCCGGCCGCGGTGATGTCGCCGTCCCCGCTCGTCGCCGCGTTGCGGCCCGGGTCGACGGCGACGCCGAGGTGCCCCAGCGCGGCGGCCGCGGCGGCGCGGACGGGGGCGGCGTGCTCCCCCACCCCCCCGGTCAGCACCAGCAGGTCCAGCCCGCCGGTGGCCGCGGTCATCGCGGCGATCTCGCGGCACAGGCGGTGCACGTAGACGTCGAAGGCCAGGACGCAGTCCGGATCGCCGTCCGCCCGGCCGGCCAACACCTCCCGCAGGTCGCCCGACGTGCCGGACAGCCCCTTGAGCCCGGCCGAGTGCTCCAGCACGTCGGCCAGCTCGGGCTCCGGCACGCCGCCGTGCTCGAGCAGCCAGAGCAGCAGCCCGGGGTCGAGGGTGCCCGGGCGGGTGTTCATGACCAGCCCGGCGAGCGGGGTGAAGCCCATCGTCGTGTCGACCGACCGGCCGTCCCGCACCGCGGCGAGGGAGGCACCGGCCCCGAGGTGGCAGGAGACGATGCGCAGCTCCCCGGCCGGCCGGCCGGCGAGCTCCGCGCCGCGGCGGACCGCCCACGCGTGCGAGAGCCCGTGGAACCCGTAGCGGCGCAGCCCCCACCGCGCGTTCCAGTCGCGGGGCAGCGCGTAGGTGCGGGCGGCCGGCGGCAGCGACGCGTGGAACGTCGTGTCGAAGCAGGCCACCTGGGCGACGCCGGGCAGCAGCTCCCGCGTCGCCCGGATCCCGGCCAGCGCCCGCGGGTTGTGCAGCGGGGCGAGGTGGGCGATCGAGCGCAGGTAGCCGGTGAGCGCGTCGTCCACCACCGCCGGGCCGCCGTGCTCCGGCCCGCCGTGCACGACCCGGTGCCCGACGGCGTCGACCTCCCCGCAGCCGGCCAGGAACGCCCGCAGCGGGGCCAGACCGCCCTCGCCCGTCCACGGCTGCACGGTGTCCGCCGCGGTCACCGCGCCGTCGTCGTCGAGGACCGAGAGCTTCAGGCTGCTGGACCCGGCGTTGACGACCAGCAGCCTCACGCCGACTCCGGCTCCACCAGCGGACCGGGCGGGTGGGTCACCGGCCCGGCGCCGGCGCCCCACTGCCAGTGCCGGACCTCCGGCAGGTCCTCGCCGTGCGTGCGGACGTACCGCCGGTGCTCGATGAGCTGGTTGCGCAGCCGGTCGCGCAGGTGGGCGCCGCGCGCGCCCAGCCCGGGCACCCGGTCGATCACGTCGATGGCGAGGTCGAAGCGGTCCAGCCGGTTCACCACGCACATGTCGAACGGCGTGGTCGTCGTCCCCTCCTCGACGTAGCCGCGGACGTGGAAGTTCTCGTGGTTGGTGCGCCGGTAGGTCAGCCGGTGGATGAGCCACGGGTAGCCGTGGTAGGCGAAGATCACCGGCCGGTCGCGGGTGAAGTAGGAGTCGAACTCGGCGTCGGAGAGACCGTGCGGGTGCTCCCGGTCGTCCTGCAGCCGCATGAGGTCGACCACGTTGACCACCCGGACCTTCAGGTCCGGGAAGGCCTCGCGGAGGATCTCGGCGGCCGCCAGGACCTCCATCGTCGGGACGTCGCCGGCACAGCCCAGGACGACGTCGGGCTCGGCGCCGGCGTCGGTGCTGGCCCACTCCCAGATGCCGATGCCCTTGGTGCAGTGCTCGATCGCGGAGTCCATGTCGAGGTACTGGAGGGCCGGCTGCTTGCCGGCGACGATGACGTTGACGTACTGCCGGGTGCCGAGGCAGTGGTCGGCGACCGAGAGCAGGGTGTTGGCGTCCGGCGGCAGGTAGACCCGGATGACGTCGGCCTTCTTGTTGACCACGTGGTCGATGAACCCGGGGTCCTGGTGGCTGAAGCCGTTGTGGTCCTGGCGCCACACGTGCGAGGTCAGCAGGTAGTTCAGCGAGGCGATCGGCTGCCGCCACGGGATGCCGTTCGTCGTCTTCAGCCACTTGGCGTGCTGGTTGAACATCGAGTCGACGATGTGGATGAACGCCTCGTAGCAGGAGAAGAACCCGTGCCGGCCGGTGAGCAGGTAGCCCTCCAGCCAGCCCTGGCACAGGTGCTCGGAGAGCACCTCCATGACCCGGCCGTCGGGGGCGAGGTGGTCGTCGTCGGGCTCCCGGCGGGCCAGCCAGGTGCGGTCGGTCACCTCGAGCACCGCGCCGAGCCGGTTGGAGTTGTTCTCGTCGGGCGCGAAGACCCGGAAGGTCGACATGTTCTGCCGCATGACGTCGCGCAGGAACGTGCCCAGCACCCGGGTCGCCTCGACGGCGCCGGTGCCGGGCTCGGTCACGGGGACGGCGTAGTCGCGGAAGTCGGGCATCCGCAGCGGCTGCAGCAGGGTCCCGCCGTTGGCGTGCGGGTTGGCGCTCATCCGCCGCTGCCCGCGGGGGTGCAGGTCGCGGACGGCGGCCACCGGGGCGCCGTCGGCGTCGAAGAGCTCCTCCGGCCGGTAGCTGCGCAGCCACTCCTCGAGCACCTTGCGGTGGCCGTCGTCGCCACGGGCGTTGGCGAAGGGCACCTGGTGCGAGCGCCAGGTGCCCTCGACCCGCAGACCGTCGACCTCCTTCGGGCCGGTCCAGCCCTTGGGCGAGCGCAGCACGATCATCGGCCAGCGCGGCCGGGTGGGATCGCCGTCCTCCCGGGCCCGGCGCCGGATCGCGGCGATCTCGTCGAGGCAGGCGTCCAGCGTCGCGGCGAACTGCTGGTGCATGAGCGCCGGGGGGGGGGGGGGGGGGGGGGGGGGGGGGGGGGGGGGGGGGGGGGGGGGGGGGGGGGGGGGGGGGGGCGGGGGGGGGGGCGGGGCGCGGGG
>NZ_JBJGYZ010000055.1:0-26410 GCF_054050275.1 Geodermatophilus sp. SYSU D00691 | reverse complement strand
GTGCTGTGCGACATCGAGGGGCTGACCTACGAGGAGATCGCGGCGACCCTGGGCATCAAGCTGGGGACGGTGCGCAGCCGCATCCACCGCGGCCGCGTCCAGCTGCGCGAGGCGCTCGCCCACCTCGACCCGCGCCGGGCGCCGGCAGGGGCTGCCGCGGAGGACGTGCCGGCAGCAGGATGACGGCATGGCCGCCGAGTCCGGGCTGGAGCCCGACCGCGAACCCAACCTCGACGAGTTCCTGCTGGCCCGCATCGCGGAGGACAAGCGCGTGGCCGCCGACGCGGCCGCGGCCACCGGCCACGCGCACTGGGGCACCGGGGACGCCGGGACCCTGCAGCGCGACGCGACCGAGCACCTGCTGCACCACGACCCGGCGCGCACCCTCGCCGAGTGCGCCGCCAAGCGGCGGCTGGTCATGGTCTGCCGCGACTCGCAGCCCGACTTCCGGTTCCTGGGTGCGCGGCCGGACGGCATGGCCGACTTCCCGCTGACCCCGGCCGACCAGCACCAGCTGGCCGCGCTCACCCTCGCGCTGCTGGCCCTGCCCTACGCCGACCACCACGACTACCGGCCGGAGTGGCGGCCCTAGACCGGAGGGGCCGGGGCCCCGGTGCGGGCGCGGGGCAGGGCGAGGGCCGTGGCCAGCCCGGCGGCAAGCACGCAGGTGGTGACCGCGAACGCCGCCTGGTAGGACGCGACGTCGGCCAGCCAGCCCGCGACGAGGGGCCCGGCGATCGCGCCGAGGTCGGCCGCCATCTGGAAGACCGCGACGACCCGGCCGCCCCGCGCCGGGGTCACGTCGCCGACGAGGGCGGCCGGCGCGCTGCCGAGCAGGGCGGCCGCCAGCCCGAAGACGGCCATCGACACGAGGAACGCGGCCAGCGAGGGCGGCAGCACCAGCACCGCCAGCGCGACCGTGCCCGTCGCCGTCCCGAGCACCAGCGACGGACGCCGTCCCCACGTGTCGACCAGCCGGCCCGAGCGGAGCAGGCCCAGGGCCTGCGCCGCCGTCCCGGCCAGCAGGCCGGCCCCGGCCCACGCGACGGTGCGCCCGAGCTCCTCGGTGACGTAGAGCGGCACGAGGGAGTTGCGGACGCCGAAGATCACCCAGCCCAGACCGAGGTTGGCGACCAGCGCGGCGACGTAGGCGCGGGTCCGCAGGGCCGCCCGCAGGCCCAGCGGCTCGGGCTCCGGTGCGCCGTCCGGCGGCGTGCCCTCGGCGCGGGCCACGGCCGGGGTGCGGAGCAGGGCCAGGGAGACGGCGCCGGCGACCAGCAGCGTCCCGGCGTAGAGGAAGAACGGCAGCCGCGGGGACAGCTCGGCGAGCAGCCCCCCGGCGGCCGGGCCGGCGATGCCGCCGAGGATGAACCCGCCCTGCCAGGTGGCCGCCGCGCGCCCGCGGTGGGTCGTCGGGGCCACCCGCAGGAGCAGGGAGAGCGCGGCGACGGTGAACATGGCGCTGCCGGTGCCGCCGGCGGCGCGCAGCGCCAAGAAGACCGGGAAGTTCGTGGCCAGCCCGGCCAGCCCCGTGGTGACCGCGACGACGACTAGCCCGGTGGCGAGGACCAGCCGCTCGCCGAACCGCTCGACCAGCGAGCCGCCGCCGAACGCGGAGACGAAGCGGAAGAACGCGAACGCGCTGACCGCCAGCCCCACGGCCGTCGTCCCGACGCCGAACGAGCTGGCGAAGATCGGGATCGCCGGCGCCACCACCCCGAAGCCCAGGGCGACGACGAACGCGATGACGGCGAGGACCCACACCTCGCGGGGCAGTTCCCCCCGACCCCGCGCCCGCACGAGACGGCATGCTCGCACGTCCGGGCGGGGGAGCCGGGGAGCCCAGCGCGTCGATCAGGCGTGTGCGACGCAGGGCTGCCGGGCTGGAGCGCGGCGACGGCCGCACCGTGCTACGACTCCGGCGTGCGAGAACTGCTCGTGGTGGTCAACGGTGCAGCGGGAACCGCTGACGACGCGGCGGTGCAGGCGGCCCTGGCCGAGCTGCGCAGGGGAGCGGACGTGCGCCTCGCCGCGACGTCCGATGCACAGGAGTTGGCGGCGGCGGTGGCCGGCCGGGGCGACCGCCGGCTGGTCGTCCTGGGCGGGGACGGCACCGTGCACACCACGGTCCGGGCGCTGGACGACGCCGGCGGGCTGGACCCGGGCGAGCCGATCGGGCTCGTCCCGGGCGGCACCGGCAACGACCTGGCGCGTGCGCTGGGCATCCCCCTGGACCCCGTCGACGCGGCGGCCGCGGTGCTGGCCGGCACACCGCGCCCCCTCGACCTCCTCCGCGACGGTCGTGGCGGGCCGATCGTCAACGCCGTCCACGTCGGAGTGGGTGCCCGGGCCTACGCCGAGTCCATCCGCTTCAAGCAGCCGCTCGGCCGGGCGTCGTTCCCCCTGGGCGCCGCGACCGCCGGGGTCACCACCGCCTCCTGGGACCTCCGGGTGGAGCTCGACGGCCGGGTCGCCACCCACGAGACCGCCGGATGGGCGGCCGACGGGACGACCGGCCTGCTCATGGTCGCGGTCTGCAACGGACCCACGGTCGGCGGCGGGACACCGCTCGCCCCCGACGCGGTTCCCGACGACGGTCTGGCCGACGTCGTCATCAGCGCCGCCACCGGCCCGGTGGCGCGGGTGGCCTTCGCCGCCGCGCTCGTCGACGGTCGGCACGGCGAGCGCGACGACGTCCTGGTGGCCCGTGCCCGCACCGTCGCCGTCTCCGGGCCCCCACTCGAACCCGATGGCGACGGGGAACTCGACGACGCCGTCGCCGACCACTCGTGGCGCCTGCACCACCACGCGTGGTCAGTGCTCGTCCCGACGTGATGCCCGAGACGGCCAGCCCGGTCGGCTGCTGGCCGCGCGGCCCTGACCCGCCCGGTCAGCCGAGGGCCTCGGCCACGTCGAGGACGCCGCCCGCCGCCTCGAACTCGGCGGTCACCGCGGCGAGCAGGTCCGGGTCGGCGAGCACGTCGAGCGCGGTGAGCGCCAGCCCGACGGCGCCGTCGAGGACGGCGCGGTCGCCGGCGGCGGAGGCGGCCGCCGCGGCGAAGCCGATGGTGTGCATGGACGTGTCGGGGCCGGCGATGGCGATCATGGGGTGGATCGACGGCACGCGCACGCTGACGTTGCCCAGGTCGGTCGAGCCGGCGAGCGAGGCCGGGGTCACGCCGGGCGGCAGCGCGGTCCGGCCCCGACGGGCCTGGTGCCGGGTCCAGCGCGCCGCGAGCTCGAGGTTGGCGCGGATCGGCAGGTAGGCGGGCAGCTCGTCCCAGGTCAGCTCGTACCCGCAGCCGGTCATCGCCGCGGCCGCCACGGCGATCGCCTCCACGCGGCGGGCGAGGTCGGCGAGCGTCTCCGGGGTCGCCGAGCGCACGTAGTAGAGGGCGCTCGCGGTCTCCGGGACGACGTTGGGGCGCTGGCCGCCGTCGGTGATGATGCCGTGGACCCGGTCGCTGTCCGGGAGGTGCTGGCGCAGCATCGCCACCCCCTGGTACCCGGCGACGACGGCGTCGAGCGCGTTGCGCCCCATGAAGGGCTGGGCCGAGGCGTGCGCGGCGATGCCGGTGTAGGTCACCTCCAGCTGACGCCGGCCCAGGAACGGCTGGACGGCGGCGTCGTAGCTGAACGGGTGCAGCATCACCACCGCGTCCACCCCGTCGAAGGCGCCGTCGCGGGCCATCAGCTCCTTGCCGCCGCCGCCCTCCTCGGCCGGGGTGCCCAGCAGCAGCGCCGTCCCGCCGATCCCGCCGGCGGACAGCACGGCGTGCAGGCCGAGGAATGCCCCCACCGCCGCGGAGCAGATGACGTTGTGCCCGCACCCGTGCCCGATGCCCGGCAGCGCGTCGTACTCGGCGAGCACCGCGACGGTCGGGCCGGCGCCGTTCCCGGTGGCCGCCCGCAGCGCCGTCTCCAGGCCGTGCACGCCGATCTGCGCCTCGACGCCGTGCCGCGCGAGGAGCTCGGCGACGGCGCGCACCGACCGGTGCTCGGCGTACCCCTCCTCGGGATGGGCGTGCAGGTCGTGGCTGAGCCCGAGCAGGTCGGCCCGGGCCGCCTCGACCGCCTGCTCCGCCCGGGCGAGCAGCTCCTCGGGGGCGCCGGCGTGGGCCGACGACAGCGGCTCGGCGACGGCGGCGGCGCGGTCGGTGGCCGCCCGCAGCTGCTCGAGGTGGGCGGTGTCGGCCGGGCGGGGCCGACGCGGGTCGGGCGCATCGGGCGTCATGGCCCGTGTCTACCGGCTGCCGCCTCCGGCCGCCGATCGGTGCCGGGGTGTACGGGGACGGCCGCGCGGGCACCCCCTCCCGACGGGCGAGAGCCGCACCGGACGACAGGAGGACCGAGCCAGCGTGTCCATCGCCGACCTCGACCGCGAGGTCCTGGGAGACCGCTACGAGCTGCAGCGGATGATCGCCGCGGGCGGGATGGGCGAGGTCTGGCGCGGCCGGGACACCCTCTTCGACCGGCCGGTCGCGGTGAAGCTGCTGCGCAGCGAGTACGCGGCCGACCCCACCTTCACCGCCCGGTTCCGGGCCGAGGCCACGCACGCCGCCGCGCTCCGCCACCCCAACATCGCCGCGGTGCACGACTACGGCGAGGATGCGCTCGAGGTCACCGGCGAGCCGGCCGCGTACCTGGTCATGGAACTCGTCGACGGCGACCCGCTGGCCGCCCGGCTGGCCGCCGACGGCGCGATCGGCCCGCGCTCCGCGCGGCTCGTGCTGCGGCAGGCGGCCGCCGCGCTGGGCGAGGCGCACCGGCACGGCGTCGTCCACCGGGACGTGAAGCCGGCCAACATCCTGGTCCGCGACGACCGGACGGTGAAGCTGACCGACTTCGGCATCGCCCGGTCGGCCGGCAGCGTCCCGCTGACCGGGACCGGCCAGGTGCTCGGCACACCGCAGTACATGGCGCCGGAGCAGGCGATGGGCGAGTCCGTCGGCCCGGCGAGCGACGTCTACGCCCTGGGGCTGGTCGGTTACGAGTGCCTGACCGGCCGGCCGGCGTTCGCCGGGGACAACCCGGTGAGCGTGGCGCTCCAGCAGGTCCGGCAGCAGCCCGCGGCCCTCCCGGAGGAGGTGCCGGCCGCCCTGCGCGACGTCATCGACGCCGCGATCGCCAAGGACCCGGCGGACCGCATCCCGGACGGCGACGCGCTGGTGGCCGCGCTGGAGGACGTCCGTGTCGAGGCGCCCCGCACCACCCGCGTGATCGACCTGGCGCCCGCTCCGCCGCCGCGCCGGCCCGCCGCGGACCCGCGCCCCGCGCCGGTCCGGCAGGACGCGCCGCGGCGCAGGTGGCCGATCGCCGTCCTCGTGCTCGCCCTGCTGTCCCTGGCCGGCGTGGCGGCGGTGGTCCTCGCCTCCGGCGGCGAGCCCGGCGCGCCGCCGGCCGCCGGTCCCTCGGTGTCGCGGACCGGCGGGATCCTGCTGGCCGCGGAGGACTACGTGGGCCGCCCGGTGGAGCAGGTGGCCGCGGAGCTGACCGCGGTCGGACTGGTCGTCGAGCGGCGCGAGGTGACCACCACGGCGGTCGCCCCGGGGCGGGTCGCCGACCTCGACCCCGCCGCCGTGCGGCTCTCGGCGGGCGACGTGGTGCGGCTGGCGGTGGCGGTCGCGCCGCCGTCCGCGGTCCCCGCGCCCGCGGCTCCCCCGGCGTCCGTCCGGGCACCGGCGGACACGCCGACGACCGCGGGCCAGACCTCGGCCGGGGCGGCGACGCCGGAGCCGTCGACCGCCGACCCCTCGACCGCGCAGCCGTCCACCGCCGAGCCGACGGCGCCCGAGGCGACGACCGCAGAACCGAGCACCGCCGAGCCGACGGCGCCCGAGGCGACCACCGCCGAGCCGCCGACCGCCGACCCCTCGACCGCCGACCCCTCGACCGCCGACCCGTCAACCGCGCAGCCATCCACCGCCGACCCCTCGACCGCCGAGCCGACCACCGCTGAGCCGTCGACCGCCGACCCCTCGGACACGGGGACCACCGGCACGACGCAGCCGGCACCGACCACGCCGGCCGGGTGAGCCGGCCGGGACGTCGGGCCCCGGCGGACGAGCAGCTCGTGGACGGACGGGCCGTCGGAGTCGACGACGTGCCGCTCCGGACGCCGATCGACCCGGGCCCGGTGCGCCTGCGCTGAGCCGCCTCAGCCCCGGTGGATCTCGTCGTCCCGCCGGGGCAGCGGGGAGAGGGTGCCGCCCTGGCCCATGCTCCCCGGGTCGACGCCGAGCTCCCGCAGCAGGTCGGCGTCGCCCTCGGTGTCCACCTCGGGGCCCAGCTCCCGCTCCGCCCGCTCCACCTGCTCGCGGGTGCCCAGGCTGCGCACCACCTGCAGGACGTGCTCCCGATCGATCCGCATGGGCTCACCTCGCCGACCGTGTGCGCGGACTGTCGGTTTCCGCGCCGTGGGGTGACAGTCTGCGCACACGGTCGGGGATCCGGGTCCCGTCACCCCGTGGAGGCGCGGCATGGCGACGTCCGATCCCGGCGGCGAGGTCCGGGTGGCCGTGACCGGCGCCGTCCTCACGGGCGATCTGGTCGTGCCGGCTCCGGCACGCGGCGTCGTCCTGTTCGCCCACGGCAGCGGCAGCAGCCGGCACAGCCCGCGCAACCGGCAGGTGGCCGCCGCCCTCCAGGCGGCCGGGTTCGGCACCCTCCTGCTCGACCTCCTGACCGAGGCCGAGGAGCGGGTCGACGCCCGCACCCGGGAGCTGCGGTTCGACACCGGGCTGCTGGCCGGCCGGCTGACCGCGGCCGCCGACCGGCTCGTCCGGGACCACGGTCTGCCGCTCGCCACCTTCGGCGCGAGCACCGGGGCGGCCGCCGCGCTGATCACCGCCGCCGAGCGGCCCGGCGAGGTGCGGGCGGTCGTGTCGCGCGGCGGCCGGCCCGACCTCGCCGGCGAGGCGCTGGCGCGGGTCCGGGCGCCGACGCTCCTCGTCGTCGGTGGCGCCGACGAGCAGGTGCTCGCCCTCAACCGGGAGGCCGCGGCCCGGCTGGGCGGTGAGGTCGAGCTCGCCGTCGTCCCCGGGGCCACCCACCTCTTCCCCGAGCCGGGGGGGCGGGACCAGGTCGTCGAGCTCACGATCGGCTGGCTGCGGCGCTGGCTCGGCTGAGCGTCACCGGGCCCGCAGCACGCGGTGGCCGTGCTCGGCCGCGTAGGCCCGCAGGACCTCCGCGGTGGGCGCGCCGCTGCGCAGGAACTGCTCGTCGACCACGCGGGCGAAGTCGTCCAGCGCGTGCCCGAGCAGGTCCCCGGCGAACCGCGCGTCCGCGGCCGGTGAGGCCGCCCCCGCGGCGGCCAGGTCGGCGGCGATGCCCAGCGTCGCCGGCAGCGAGCTCTCCTCGTCGCCGTCCCGGAAGTAGTAGGTCTCGGGGTACTGGGCCAGGTCGACCCGGGCCTCGACGACGTCGGCGGCGAGCGCCTCCAGGGTCGTGACGGCGAGCGGCGAGTCCTCGCGCTCCACCAGCCGGCAGGCGTCCGTGCGCGCCAGCAGCACCAGCCGGATCGCCAGCGCCCGCCGCCGGGTCAGCGCGGGGAAGACCTGCAGCACCCAGGACACGGCGGCGGTGAGCAGGGCGAACCCGACGAGGCCCTGCAGCGGCACCACCATCCGCAGCCACGGGTCGTGGGGCACGATGTCGCCGAAGCCGAGGGTCGCCACGCTCACCGTGGACAGGTAGACGGCGTCGAGGAAGCCGGCGCGCGTGTCGGGGTCCAGGCCGCTGCCGTACACGAACCCGCTCGGCAGGTGCGGCCAGTAGACGAGCGCCCACCCCAGCACGATCACCAGCACCCACGCGACCACCACCACGCCCATGGCGATCGGGCCCGCCAGCCCGCCGAACCGCCCGTGCCGGCGGCGGCGCCCGGCCCGCCAGATCCCCACCATGACCCGCTCGCTGAAGCCGCCGCGCCCGCCGGGGTGCCACAGCGTGTGGAAGATGTCCCGCAGCCCGGCCAGCACCACGGCGCCGCCGATCGCGGTCACCACCCAGCCCATGCGCCCTCCCGGCCCCCGCCCATGGGCATCGCGTAGGCATTCCGCCCGATGTCCCGCCCGCCCGGGATCCCGATCCTCGTGGTCACCAGTCCAGACCGCGAGGAGAACCCCCGATGACCGTCACGATCGACGACCAGGAGCTCAAGGCCCGCCACCGCACGATGTGGGCCTCCGGCGACTACCCCCGGATGGTGGAGACCTGGCTGCTGCCCCTCGGGCCGCGGCTGGTCGAGGCCGCCGGCATCACGGCGGGGACGACGGTGCTCGACGTCGCCGCCGGCACCGGCAACGCCTCGCTGCCCGCCGCCGAGCGCGGCGCGGCGGTGACCGCCAGCGACCTCACCCCCGAGCTGCTCGAGGTCGGCCGGCGCCGGGCCGAGGCCGCCGGTCTGGAGCTCGAGTGGACGCCGGCCGACGCCGAGCACCTGCCGTTCGGCGACGCCTCGTACGACGCCGTCATCTCCGCCATCGGCGTCATGTTCGCCCCCCACCACCAGGCCGCCGCCGACGAGCTGGTGCGGGTCTGCCGGCCCGGCGGCCGGATCGGGCTGCTCTGCTGGACCCCCGAGGGCCAGATCGGTGCGCTGTTCCGGGCGATGAAGCCGTTCGCCCCGCCGCCCCCGCCCGGTGCCCAGCCGCCGCCGCTGTGGGGCAGCGAGGAGCACCAGCGGGCGCTCTTCGGCGGCCGGGTCGAGTTCTCCGGGGTCGAGCGCGACGTCCTCGAGGTCACGGCGTTCGCCGACCCGCACGACCTCGCGCGCCACTTCACCGCCTACTACGGGCCGACGATCGCGGCCCGGGCGAACGCGGCCCGGGAGGGCCGGGAAGCGGAGTTCGACCAGGTGCTGCTCGACTTCTGCGACGAGTGGAACCGGGGCACGGCGGAGCAGGCGCGCTTCGAGATGGAGTACCTCGTCGCCGTGGGCACGCGGGTCTGAGACCTCCCGGCGCCCGCCCCTCTCGTGGCACGCTGACCGGCCATGGAGGGGCCGGCGCAGCTCCGCGAGGGATGGCGCGCGCTCGAGCGGGCGGACTGGGAGTCCGCCCGCTCGGCGTTCACCGCCGTCCTGTGCGACCCGTCCGGGCCCGGCTCCGTCGAGGCCCGCGACGGGCTGGCCCAGGCCCTGTGGTTCCTCGGCGAGGTCGCCGAGGGGCTCGCCCTGCGGGCCCGGGCCTTCGAGGGCTACGTGGCGGCCGGCCGGTGCGACGACGCCGCCCGGGTGGCGGTGTGGGTGGCGCACCAGCACACGACCGCCGGTCGCGCGTCGGCGGCGCGCGGGTGGCTCGCGCGCTGCGAGCGGGCGCTGGCGGGGGTGGAACCCTGCGCCGGCCTCGGCTGGCTGGCCTTCGAGCGGGCCCGGCAGGCGCGCAGCGTCGAGGAGCAGGTCGCGCAGGCCGAACGCGCCGTCGAGCTGGCCCGCGCGCACGGGGCCGCCGACCTGGAGGTGTTCGCCGTCAGCCTGCTCGGGCGCGCCCAGGTCAGCGCCGGCCGGCGGGAGGAGGGCCTGCTCCTGCTGGAGGAGGCGATGGCCGCGGCCTCCGCCGGGCGCGTCCGCGACGTGCACACGCTCGGCTCGGCGTACTGCAACCTCGTCTCCGCCTGCACCAGCGCGGGGGAGTGGGAGCTGGCCTCCGAGTGGTGCGAGCTGGTGGAGGAGTTCGCCCGCACCCGCCGGGTTCCCCCGCTGATCGGGGCGTGCCGGACCGTGCACGCCGAGGTCCTGCTCGCCAACGGGCACTGGGCCCGGGCCGAGAGCGCGCTCGAGGAGGCGCTGGCGGCCAACGCCCGGCACATCCCCGAGATGAGCGCGCCCACCATCGCCTCGCTCGCCGAGCTGCGCGTGCAGCAGGGCCGCCTGCCCGAGGCGGAGGAGCTGCTGGCCGGCCGCGAGGAGCACCCCGCGTCGCTGCGGGCCCTCGCCGCGCTGCGCATCGCCGACGGGCGGCACCGGCAGGCCGTGACCCTGCTCGAGCGCGGGCTCCGCGGCGCGGCCGACGACGCCGTCACGACCGCCGCCCTGCTCGTGCCGCTGGTGGAGGCCCGCCTCGCCCTCGGCGACCCGGCCGGGGCCCGCGCGGCCGCCGACGACCTCGCCGGGCTGGCGGCGGCGTCGGGCATCCGGCTGCTGCGCGCACGGGCCGAGCTCGCCGCGGCGCAGGTGGCGCTGGCGGCGGGGGAGCACGACGAGGCGATGGAGGCGGCCCGGCGGGCCCTGGCCGGCTTCGGCGGCCTGCTCATGCCCCTCGACGCCGGGCTGGCCCGGCTCGCGCTCGCCCGGGCGGTCGCCGGCGACGACCCCGACACCGCGCGCGAGGAGGCGCGGACCGCCCTGGGCGCCTTCCGCGAGCTGGGGGCCTCCCGGGCCGCGGACGCCGCGGCCGAGGTGCTGCGCGAGCTGGGCACCGGGCAGGCCGGCCGGCCGCGCACGGTCGGCGAGCTCACCGCGCGCGAGGAGGAGGTGCTCGGCCTGGTCGCCCGGGGGATGTCGAACGCCGGCATCGCCCGCGCGCTGCTGATCAGCGAGAAGACCGCCGGCCACCACGTCAGCCGGATCCTCACCAAGCTCGGCGTGCGCAACCGCGCCGAGGCGGCCGCGTACGCCGCGCGTCAGCGGCCCCCGGCGACGTCCACCAGGGTCCCCGTGACGTAGGACGACTCCGCGGAGAGCAACCAGGCGATCACCGCCGCGACCTCCTCGGGCTCGCCGCCCCGCCGCATCGGCACCGCGGGGGCGAGCCGGTCGACCCGTCCGGGCTCGCCGCCGGAGGAGTGGATGTCGGTGCGGATCAGCCCCGGCCGCACGCCGTTCACCCGGATCCCGTCGGCGCCGACCTCCCGGGCCAGGCCGACGGTGAGCGCCTCGACGGCGGCCTTGGCGGCGGCGTAGTCGACGTACTCGTCGGCGCCGCCCAGCACCGCCGCCCGCGACGAGACGGTGACGATCGCGCCGCCCTCGCCGCCGAACCGGGTCGACATGGCGCGCACGGCCTCGCGCGCGCAGAGCAGGGCGCCGACGGCGTTGACGGCGAAGGTGCGCTCGACGCGCCGGGTGTCGAGGTCCTCGACCCGGGTCTGGCGTCCCAGCGAGCCGGCGTTGGCGACCAGCCCGCGCAGCGGCCCCAGCTCCGCGGCCGCGGAGAAGAGCGCCAGGACGTCGTCCTCCCGCGCGACGTCGGCTCGGACGGCGACCGCCCGGCCCCCGGCGCCGCGGCAGGCGGCGGCGACCAGCTCGGCGGGCTCGCGCTGCGACACCCACGACAGGCAGACGTCCCAGCCCTCGCGGGCCAGCCGCAGGGCGGTCGCGGCACCGATGCCGCGGCCGCCGCCGGTGACCACGCAGACGCCCCGGGAACCGGTCCCGCCCGGTGAGCTCATGGGCTCAGCTTCGCCGTCCCCGGTCCCGGCGGCGAGCAGCGGGGCGGACGGCATTCGTCGAATTCCCGCCACGAGGTCCCCGGAACGGGCGTAGCGTTCCGGACGTGGCCGTCTCGAACAACGTGGACGCCGTCGTCGCGGCGGCGCGGGCATGACGCCGACCCGCCCGACCGGGGACTGGGACGGCAAGGCCTTCGCGCACGAGGCCTTCGTCTTCGGCACCGACGACGAGGTCGCCGAGCGCGTGCTGCCGTTCGTGGCGGAGGGCTTCTCGCGCGACGAGCCGGTGCTCGTCGTGGCCGGGGAGCGGGTGCGCACCGTGCTCGCCGAGCGGCTCGGCGCCGACGCCGCGCGGCTGGCCACCTTCGCGCCCGCCGAGAGCTGGTGGCGCGGCGGCCACGGCACGCTGCAGGCCTACGACCGCGACCTGCAGGCCCTGCGCGCCAGCACGCCGTCCTGGCGGCTGGCCGCCGAACCGGTGTGGCTCGCGTCCGACGAGGGCCGGGAGTGGAGCCGCTTCGAGGCCGTGGCGAACGAGTGCTACGCCGACATGCCGTACTACAGCCTCTGCCTGCACGACCGCGAGCGGCTGCCGGGAGAGGTGCTCGACGCCGTCGTCCGCACCCACCCGCTGGTGTGGGGCGGCAGCGAGCCGGCGCCCTCGCCGGCGTACGAGGACCCCGTGCGCTTCCTCCGCGCGGCGCAGCCGGAGTGGGTGGAACGCCCGGGGCACGCGGTGCTGGGCGCCGTGACGACGCCCCGCGAGGTCCGCGGGGAGCTGGCGGCCGCCATCGACGGCGGCCCCTGGGCCGAGCGCGCCGACGACGTCCTCCTCGCCGTCCACGAGCTGGTGGTCAACGCGCTGCGGGTGGCGCCGTTCGCCCGGATCGCCTACTGGACCGACCACGACACCCTCGTCGTCGAGGTCGCCGACGACGGTCCCGGCCTGCCCGACGAGCTGTGCTCCTACGTCCCGCCACCGCCCGACCCGGCCGCCGGGCGCGGGATGTGGCTGGCCTGGACCCTGAGCGACGACGCCGCGGTCACCACCGGCCCGGCCGGAACGGCCATCCGGCTGCTCTTCTCCCGCGGACGCTGACGCTCCGCAGCGATCCGCTGACCGGCAGACTGCCCCGGTGACCATCCACCGCATCGGCCTGGTCGTGCACACCGGCAAGGAGGCCGCGCGCGACGCCGCGGCGCGTGTGCGCGCCTGGGCCCGCGCCCGCGGCCTGCCGTGCACCGACGTCGACGTCTGGGGGGAGGGTTCCCGGCACACCGCCGGCGAGGAGGCCGAGATCGCCGGCGAGCCGGACCTCGTGGTGACCGTCGGCGGCGACGGCACGTTCCTGCGCGGCGCCCGGGTCGCCGCTGCCGCGGGGGCGCGGGTGCTGGGCGTCGATGTCGGCCGGGTCGGCTTCCTCACCGAGGTCGAGGTGGGCCGGCTGGAGGAGGCGCTCGAGGCCGTGCTCGCCGGCGACGTCGTCCTCGACCAGCGGATGACGCTGACCATGCGCGCCTCCCGGCCGCTGGAGATCCCGCACGGGATCGACGAGCTGCTGCGCTACGGCCGCGGGCCGGCGCTGCCCCCGCCGGCGGTGCGGCCCGACCCGGAGACGTTCGGCTGGGGGGTGCCGCTGGACGTCTGGGCGCTCAACGACATCGTCTTCGAGAAGCTGGCCCGCGACCGGCAGGCCAGCATCGCCGTCTACGTCGACAGCCGGCTGTTCGCCTCGTACTCGGCCGACGCGCTGATCGTCTCCACCGCCACCGGGTCGACGGCGTACAGCTTCGCCGCCGGGGGACCGGTGCTCTCCCCGGACCTGGACGCGCTGGTGTTCACCCCGGTCGCCCCGCACATGGTGTTCAACCGCAGCCTCGTGCTGGCCGCCAGCCACCGGATCGGCATGCGGGTGCTGGCCCGCTCGGGGCAGGTCGCGGTGAGCATCGACGGCCAGCTGACCGGCGTGCTGGACCCGGGGGACTGGCTCAACGTCTACGGGTCCCGGCAGCGCGCGAAGCTGGTCCGCCTCGACCAGCCGCACTTCCTCGACCGCGTGCGCGACCGGTTCGGGCTGGCCGACGCCCGGGCCGCGGTCGCCGACGGGCAGGCGCCCGAGGTCTACGACCCCGGCGTCCCGCTGCCGTACGACCTGGCCCACCCCGGGCCGGTGGACGACTGAACCGATGACCCGGGCCGGCCCGGCCGGTCCACCCTGCATGCGCACTCTCGCGATCACCCAGAACGCGACCGTCGACGGCTCGATCGAGATGCTCGGGGACTGGTTCGACCCGTCGGACCAGTCGGACACCGCCGACCTGCTGGAGGAGGTGCGCCGCCAGGACGACCGGGCGGACGCCTTCCTGGTGGGCCGGCGGACGTTCGAGGACCTGCGCGGCTACTGGCCGGCGCGGACCGACGACCCAACCGGGATCACCGACTACCTGAACCGGGTGCAGAAGTACGTCGTCTCCTCGACGCTGACCGATCCCGGCTGGGAGCCGACCACCGTGCTGTCCGGCGACCCGGTCCAAGAGGTGGCGGCGCTCAAGGAGCAACCCGGGCAGGACATCGTCGTGACCGGCAGCATCACGCTCTGCCACGCGCTCGTCGGCGCCGGGCTGGTCGACGAGTACCGGTTGTTCACCTACCCGGCGGTGCAGGGCCGCGGCCGGCGGCTGTTCCCCGAGGGGGCCCCGGTGCCGGCGCTGCGGCTGGTCGAGTCGCGGCCCTTCCGCAACGGCGTCGTGTACTCCCGCTACGCCGTCGGCTGAGCCTCCCCGGCCAGCAGGGCGCGGACGGCGTCGAGCGTGTCGGCCTCGGCCGGCGTCTTGTCCGGCCGGTAGCGCACCACGCGGGCGAAGCGCAGCGCGACGCCGCCGGGGTAGCGCGGGCTGCGCTGAGCGCCGTCCAGGGCGATCTCGACCACGAGCTCGGGCCGCAGCAGCACGCCCCACTGCGGTCGCTCGCGGGCGAGGTCGGGGAAGGTCCGCGTCTGCCACTCGAGCAGCTCGTCGGTCATGCCCTTGAAGGTCTTGCCGACCATGACGGGCTCACCGCCGTCGGGGTCGCGGGCGCCCAGGTGGATGTTCGACAGCTTCCCGGAGCGCCGTCCGTAGCCCCACTCGGCGCCGAGCACGACCAGGTCGAGGGTGTGGACGGGCTTGACCTTCTGCCAGGCCTTGCCGCGCCGGCCGGCGGCGTAGGGCGCGGCGAGCGCCTTGACGACGACGCCCTCGTGCCCGGCGGCGAGCGCGTCGGCCAGCACGGTCTGCGCCTGCCCGGGGGCGGGGGAGCGGACGCCGGGCATGCGCAGCGGGGCGTGCTCCTCGGCGGCCAGCAGCCCGGCGAGGGCGTCGAGGCGGACGCGCAGCGGCTCGTCGAGCAGGTCGCGGCCGTCGAGGTGCAGCAGGTCGAAGAAGAACGGGCTGAGCAGGACCGCCTCGGTCGCCGCGCTGCCGAAGCGGCTCATCGTGTCCTGGAAGGCCCGCGGCCGGCCGTCGTCGTCCAGGGCGAGGGTCTCGCCGTCGAGGACGGCGGTCGTGCAGGGCAGCGCGCGGACCCGGGCCACGAGCTCGGGCACCGCCTCGGTGACCTCCCGCAGGGTGCGGGTCCAGACCCGGACCTCGTCGCCGTCGCGGTGCACCTGGATGCGGGCGCCGTCGAGCTTGTGCTCGACGGTGACGTCGGCGCCCAGGTCGGCGAGGGCGTCGTCGAGCGAGGAGCCGGGGCTGGCCAGCATCGGCCGCAGCGGGACGCCGACCCGCAGGTGCACCTGCTCCAGCGCCGCGGCGCCGCCGCCGAGCGCCGTGGCCGCGGTGCCGGGCAGGCTGCCCGAGAGCATGAAGGCCCGCCGCACCGTCTCGGCCGGCACCCCGGCGGCGGCGGCGACGGCGTCGAGCACGACCCCCTCGAGCGCGCCCTGCCGCAGCTCGCCGGTGAGCAGGCGGACCAGGAAGCCCTGCTCGTCGGCGGTGGCGGCCCCGAACAGGCCGGCCAGCTGCTCCTCGCGCCGGGCGGTGGAGCCGGGCCCGGTGGTGGCCGCCAGCTCGTCGAGGACGGCGTCGACCGCGGCCACGGCGAGCGCCGGCCCGGGCGCGGGGTCGTGCGCGAGGCGGGAGAGGGTGCGCCAGCCGACGCCGAGCCGCGCCTGCAGCGTCTCGCCGGAGAGCCAGGCGGTGACCGGGCGCACCTCCTCGGGGGCCGCCCGCCGGAGCAGGTCGGCGATGGTCGCCGCCTTGGCCGTGCGGGACCGCGTGGCGGCCACCGCGGCGGAGGCGGCGAGGACGTCGGCGAGCAGCACGGACGCATCGTCGCAGGTGACGCCGACAGCCCGCCGTCCCCGGCCGTGGCCGGCGCTCACCCCCGCCTCGCGGTCGCCGTCCTCGCGGTGGGCCGCGCGGGTGGCGACCACACGGCGTGGGTCAGCCGAGGGCGACGCCGTCGAGGTAGCGCCAGCGACCGTCCTCGCGGAGGAAGCGGCTGCGCTCGTGCTGCGCGCCGGGCGCCCGGTCGACGACGTACGAGGCACGGAACTCGACGACGCCCTCGGCCTCGAGCAGCGACCCGCCCGAGGTGGCCAGCACCTCCAGGCCGGTCCAGCGCACGTCGGGGTCGAGGTCGAGGGTGCGCGGCCGGGTGCGCGGGTGCCAGGTCTCCAGCAGGTAGCCCGCGTCCCCGACGGCGAAGGCGCTGTACCGCGAGCGCATCAGCTGCTCGGCCGTGGCCGCGGTGGCGGCGCCGTCGTGCAGCCGGCCGCAGCACTCGGCGTACGGCAGCCCGCTGCCGCACGGACAGCGTCGGGGAGCCACCCCGTCAGTCTGCCGGTCTTCCGGTCGAGCGGCCGTGGTGGTGTGCTGCCCATCACACCCCGCTTCCCGATCCCCCAGGGAGGGTCCGATGACCCAGACGCTCGACACGCCCCCGCTCACCCCGCAGCGGAAGGCGGAGACCTGGCTCTCCGACCTGGAGGACGCGCTGCGCGCCCGCGACGTGGCGCGGGCGGCCGGCCTGTTCGCCACGACGAGCTTCTGGCGGGACCTGATCGCGTTCTCCTGGAACCTCGTCACGGTGGAGAACCGGGACGGCGTCACCGAGCTGCTCACCGCGACCCTCGAGCGCACCGACCCGACGGGCTTCGCGGTCGAGGAGCCGCCCGAGGAGGCCGACGGGGTCACGACCGCCTGGTTCACCTTCGAGACCGCCGTCGGCCGCGGCCGGGGGCTGGTGCGCCTGGTCGAGGAGGACGGCGCCCCCAAGGCCTGGACGTTCCTCACCTCGCTGTACGAGCTGAAGGGTCACGAGGAGCCGAAGGGACCCCGCCGCCCGATGGGCGCGGAGCACGGCGCGAACAAGGAGCGGCTCACCTGGCTCGAGCGGCGGGAGAAGGAGCGGGCCGAGCTCGGCACCTCCGTGCAGCCGTATGTGCTGGTCGTCGGCGGCGGGCAGGGCGGCATCGCGCTGGGCGCGCGGCTGCGGGCGCTCGGTGTGCCGAGCCTCGTCGTCGACAAGCACCCCCGGCCCGGCGACCAGTGGCGCGGCCGGTACAAGTCGCTGTGCCTGCACGACCCGGTCTGGTACGACCACCTGCCGTACCTGAAGTTCCCCGACACCTGGCCGGTGTTCTCGCCCAAGGACAAGATCGGCGACTGGCTCGAGTCCTACGTCGAGGCCATGGAGGTCCCGTACTGGACGAGCACCACCGTGACACGGGCGACGTACTCGCCCGAGAAGGGCGAGTGGACCGTCCAGCTCGAGCGCGAGGGCGACCCGCTGACCCTGCGGCCGGCGCACCTGGTGCTCGCCACCGGGATGTCTGGCAAGCCGAACGTTCCCGACATCCCCGGGCAGGACGTCTTCCGCGGCGACCAGCACCACTCGTCGGCCCACCCGGGGCCCGACGCCTACGCCGGCAAGCGGTGCGTCGTCATCGGCAGCAACAACTCCGCCTTCGACATCTGCGGCGCGCTCTGGGAGAACGACGCCGACGTCACCATGGTGCAGCGCTCGTCGACGCACATCGTCAAGAGCGCCACCCTCATGGAGATCGGCCTGGGCGCGCTCTACAGCGAGGAGGCCGTGGCCGCCGGCGTGACGACGGAGAAGGCGGACATGATCTTCGCCTCGATCCCGTACCGGATCATGCACGAGTTCCAGATCCCGGCGTACCAGCAGATGGCCGAGCGCGACGCCGACTTCTACGAGCGCCTGGAGGCGGCCGGCTTCCGGCACGACTGGGGGGACGACGGCTCCGGGCTGTTCATGAAGTACCTGCGCCGCGGCTCGGGCTACTACATCGACGTCGGCGCCGCCGACCTGGTGTGCAGCGGCGACGTGAAGCTGGCGCACGGCCAGGTCGTCCGGCTCACCGAGGACGCCGTCGTCCTCGAGGACGGCACCGAGCTG
Organism: Geodermatophilus sp. SYSU D00691; assembly: GCF_054050275.1. Taxonomy (NCBI): domain Bacteria; kingdom Bacillati; phylum Actinomycetota; class Actinomycetes; order Geodermatophilales; family Geodermatophilaceae; genus Geodermatophilus; species Geodermatophilus sp. SYSU D00691. The sequence continues at coordinate 8,613 of NZ_JBJGYZ010000055.1, read as the reverse complement.
CCCGCCGACCTCGTGGTGTACGCGACCGGGTACGGCTCGATGAACGGCTGGGCCGCCGACCTCATCGGCCAGGACGTCGCCGACAAGGTCGGCAAGGTGTGGGGGCTCGGCTCGGACACCACCAAGGACCCCGGTCCGTGGGAGGGCGAGCAGCGCAACATGTGGAAGCCGACCCAGCAGGAGGCGCTCTGGTTCCACGGCGGCAACCTGCACCAGTCGCGGCACTACTCCCTCTACCTGGCCCTGCAGCTCAAGGCCCGCCACGTGGGCATCCCCACCCCCGTTCACGGCCTGCAGGAGGTGCACCACCTCGCGTGAGCGCGGTCGGGACCCCGGCCCGGCTGGTCCTGGCCGGGGTCGCGGCGAACCTGGCCGTCGGCACGCTGTTCGGCTGGAGCCTGCTGGCGCAGGAGGCGGCCGACGACGTCGGCATGTCCGACCGCGGCGCCGCGGCCGTGTTCGCGACGGCCGTGGCCGTGTTCAGCGCGGTGCTGCTCGCGCTGGGGCCGCTGCAGCGCCGGGCCGGGCCGCGGCGCCTGCTGGCCGCGGCCGCCGTGCTGGCCGCGGCGGGTCTGCTCGTCGCCGCCTCGGCCCGGTCGCCGCTGCTGCTGTGGGGCGGGGTAGCCGTCCTCTTCGGCACCGCCAACGGGCTCGGCTACGGCGTCGCCGTCGGGCTGCCCGCCCGGGTGCCGGCCCGGCGGCGCGGCGCCGCGACCGGGCTCGTCGTCGCCGCCTACGCGGTGACACCGGTGCTGCTCGGGTTCGTGGCGCCGCCCGCCCTGGCGGCGGCCGGCTGGCGGACCTGCCTGGCCGTGCTGGCGCTGCCGGTCACGGCGCTGCTCGCCGCGGCGGCCCGGCTGCTCCCGCCGGATTCGGGGCCCCCGCCCGGGCGGGAGGAGCCGGCCCCGGTCCCGCGGCGCACCGTCGTCCTGTTGTGGGTGGTCTTCGCGGCCGGGACGGCGCCCGGGCTCGCGCTGTTCGCGCAGGCGGTCCCGCTCGCGGCGGACCGGCGGCTGGGCCCGGCGGCGGCCGGGATCGCCCTGGCCGCCCTGGCCGTCGGCAACCTGACCGGTCGGCTGGTGGCCGGGTGGTGGTCCGACCGGGTCGGCCGCCGGGTCGCGCTGGCCACCGCCCTCGCCACCGGCGCGGCCGCGGTCGCCTGCCTGGCCGGACCCACGGCGGCCGTCGTCGTCCTCGCCGGATTCCTGGGCAGCGGCCTGGCCTACGGGGCGGTGTCCGCCCTCGTCCCGGCGGCCACCGCCGACCGGGTGGGCGCGGCGGCGTTCCCGTCGGCCTACGGGCGGGTCTTCACCGGCTGGGGAACGGCGGGCCTCGTCGCGCCGCTGGCCGGTGAGCGCCTGCTCCGCAGCGCCGAGGGCAGCCCGGCGCTGCTGCTGCTCGCCGCGGTGCCGTTCGCCGTCGCCGCCCTGGCGGTGGGGCTCCTCACGGCCGACTCCGCCCGGGCGCAGCGTTGATCACTCCTCGACCCGGACCGCGCTGTCCGGCGGGAGGGCGATGCCGCCGCCGGAGGAGTGCACGTGCGCCGCGACCCCGGCGACGGCGAAGAAGAAGCCCACCGTGCCCGCGGTCACCAGCACGATCCTCGTCCGCAGGGACAGCGGGCGGGCGACCGCCGCCGACGCCGCAGGTGCGGCGGCCGCGACCGGCCGGTGCGGTCGAGGCACCCGGCCCCCCGGCGGCCTGCCCGACCGGGGCGTCCGGGCGGTGGCCGGTGCCACCAGGCCGCAGACGACGACGCCGAGCAGCAGCACCGCGGCGCAGGCGAGCACCGCCGTCCCGAACCCGTCCGCGAACGCACTCCGCGCGCCGTCGGCGAGCACCTCTCCCCGCGGACCGAGCCTCCCGGCCACGCCGAGCGCCTGCGCCACGCCGGACCCGGCCCGGGCGGCGGCTTCGTCCGGCAGCGACGCGGTCAGCCGCTGCAGGTCGGCCGCGTAGACGGCGAGCACGGCGCTCGCGGCCACGGCGCCGCCGAAGGCGCCCCCCAGCTGGCGGGCCACGTTGGTCACGGCGGCCGCGACGGTGCGCCGGGCGGGGGGCAGGCTCTCCATGACCAGCTGGACCCCGGGCGCCAGCGTCAGGCCGAACCCGGTGCCGAAGAGGACGAGGCAGACCTCGAAGCGCCACAACGGCGCCCCGCCGGCCTGGGCGGCGACGAGCGCGAGGGCGGTCGCCATCTGCGCCAGGCCCCAGGCGGCGAGCGCGCGCGCCCCCACGCGCCGGAGCAGCACGGGCGAGAGACGTGCCGTCGGGCCGACGCCGAGCCCCACCGGGAGCAGGGCCAGCGCCGACTGCAGCGGGGGCAGCCCGTGCACGTACTGCAACCACTGCGGCACGAGGAAGAAGACGCCGAACGCGGCGAAGAACTGGACGAAGACCACCGCGCTCCCGATCGCGAGATCCGGGTGGCCGAACTGGCGCACGTCGAGCAGGGGGTGGGCGGCGCGCAGCTCGTGCCCCACGAACGCCGCCAGCACGAGCAGGCCACCGACCAGCGCGGTGATCGTGATCCCGTCGGCCCAGCCGCGCACCGGGCCCTCGACGAGGCCGTACACCAGGCCGCCCAACCCCAGCAGCGCGAGCGCGCCGCCCAGCGGGTCCAGGGGCACCCCGGCGCCGCGGGAGGACGGCACGACCAGGGCGCACAGCGCCAGGACGACGGCAGCCGTGGCGCCGATCGCCACCTGGATGCTGCCCCACCACGCGACGTGGAGCAGGACGCCGGCCAGCACCACCCCGAGGACGCCGCCGGCCCCGGAGACAGCGGCCCACGTGCCGATCGCCGTGGCGCGACGCTCGGGGGGGAAGGCGTCGACCAGCACCGACAGGGTCGTGGGCAGCACCGCGGCGGCCCCCGCGCCCGCCAGCGCCCGCAGGACCACCAGGGCCACCGGATCGCCCAGCAGCCCCGAGACCAGCGTGGCGGCCGCGAAGACGGCGAGGCCGGCGAGGAGCACGGGCCGGCGACCGACGCGGTCGGCGACGACCCCGAACGGCAGCAGCAGGCCGGCCAGCACGAGCACGTAGGCGCTGACCATCCAGCTCAGCTGGCTCTGGGTGGCACCGGTGTCCTGCGCGATGGCCGGCATGGCGAGGGACAGCGACGACCCGGCCGCGATGACCAGGGCGAGGGCCGCGCACATCCCGGTCAGCAGCAGGGGCGGCTCTCGGCGGTCCGCGTGGGCAGGTGCCATGGAAGCTCCAGACGATCGTCTGAGACGTTCGTATTAGACTGGCGTGGCCCAGCATGGAGGCGGCATGACGGACGGCACAACCCCCCTCCGGTTGCTGGACGCCGCCGAGCGGCTGCTGGCCCGCCACGGCAGCGCGGGGACGTCGGTGCGCGACGTCCTGCGGCTGGCCGGCGTCGGCAACGCCGCCGCCGTCGGGTACTACTTCGGCGGCAAGGACGCGCTGGTGGCGGCGGTGGAGCGACGGGTCGTCGACGAGGTGCTCGTCGGGCGCGAACGGGCGCTGGCGGCAGCTCCGGATCCCCCGGAGCTCGAGGCCCTGGTCGACGGGTGGGTCCGTCCGGTCGTGCGGCTGCGGTGCGCCGGCCGGGGCCGGTACTCCGCCCGCGTCTTCGCGCGCGTCTTCGAGGCGCCGCCCGACCGGTGGGAGGCGAACGGGGCCGCCGCGGTGCGGGCCCAGGCCGCGCGCTACTGCGCGGCCGTCGCCCCGCTCCTGCCGCACCTGGACGCCGGAGAACTGCGCTGGCGCTGGCAGTGCGTCACCGCGACCACCGCCTCCTACGCGATCGGCGCGCTGGACCCGGACGGACCGGAGCCGGGCCCCGATCGGGTCGACGCGGACGTGCGACGGCTGGTCGTCCCGGCCGGAGCGCTGCTCCGGGCCCCCGCGGCGGGCTGACGGCCCCCTGGAGAGTCGCGTCGCGAGTGTCGTGACGTGCTGGAACGGCCCCCTGCCGGGTCCCGCCGCGAGCGTGCGAGCGGTGGGGGGCAGGGGGTCCTTCGTCAGTCCTCGAGCCAGACGGCGCTGTCGGGCGGGAGGGCGATGCTGCGGCCGGAGGCGGGGACGTGCGCGGCGGAGGCGAGCAGCACGGCGCCCGTCGAGCGCACCAGCGCGGTCTCGCTGCCCATGTTGAGCACGACCCGCACGGTCCGCCCCTCGCCGGTGCACCGGACGGTCAGGACGTCGCCGCGCCGGCTCACCGTGGCCTCACCGGAGCCCAGCGCCGGGTGCTCGCTGCGCAGCGCCAGCGCCCGGCGGTACAGCTGGAGCATCGAGCCGTCGTCCCTGCTCTGCCGCGACACCGCGTAGCGCCGCCAGGCCGACGGGATCGGCAGCCACGGCTCGGCCGCCCCGCGGGGGGAGAAGCCGATGCCGGCCGAGGCGTTCCACGGCATCGGCACGCGGCAGCCGTCGCGGCCGGCCCGCGCGCCGCCGCTGCGGAAGAAGATCGGGTCCTTCTTCGCCTCGTCGGGGACGACGGCCTGGGGCAGGCCGAGCTCGTCGCCGGCGTAGACGTACGGGGAGCCGGGCAGCGCCAGCAGCAGCAGGGCCGCGGCGCGGGCGCGGGCCTCGCCGACGGCGCCGCCGCCGAAGCGGGTGACCAGGCGGTCCTTGTCGTGGTTGCCCAGCACCCACGAGACCGGCGCGCCCACCTCGCCGAAGGCGTCCAGCGCGGTGCGCACGCCGTCGGCGAAGGCCTCCGCCGACCACGGCGACTTCAGCAGCCGGAAGGAGAACGACTGGTGCATCTCGTCGGGCCGCGAGTACAGCGCCACCTGCTCCAGGTCGGCCAGGCAGACCTCGCCGACGAGCATCGTGTCGGGGTACTCGTCGCAGATCGACCGCCAGCGCCGCCAGACGTCGTGCACCTCGGGCTGGTTCCAGGTCATCGCCTGCTCGGGCCCGTGCCCGAACAGCGTGGGGGAGTAGGCGCCGGGGTTGTCGCGCAGCGCGGCGTCCTTGAACAGCCCGTAGGCGACGTCGACGCGGAACCCGCTCACCCCGCGGTCGAGCCAGAACCGCAGCGTCCGCTCGAAGTCGGCGGCCACCTCGGGGTCCCGCCAGTTGAGGTCGGGCTGCTCGGGGGCGAACAGGTGCAGGTACCAGCGGCCGTCCGGGGTGCGCGACCACGCCGGGCCGCCGAACAGCGACCGCCAGTTGTTCGGCGGCTCCGCCGACGGCGGGGCGAAGTGGTAGCGCCGGGCCTCGGGGCAGTCGGGGTCGGCCAGCGCCGCCCGGAACCACGGGTGCTGGTCGGAGGTGTGGTTGGGGACGACGTCGAGGATCACCCGCAGGCCCAGCCGGCGGGCGTCGGCGACCAGGTCCTCCAGGTCGGAGACGTCGCCGTAGTCGGGGTCGACCGCGCGGTAGTCGATGACGTCGTAGCCGCCGTCGGCCCCGCCCGAGGGGTAGTGCGGGTTGATCCAGAGGGCGTCCACGCCCAGCCAGCTCAGGTACGGCAGCCGCGAGCGCAGCCCGGCCAGGTCACCGATGCCGTCGCCGTCGCTGTCGGCGAACGAGCGCAGGTAGACCTGGTACACCGCCGCGGTGCGCCACCAGGGCTGTGTCGACTCCCCGGGTGCCGAGGGGCGGGGCGCGACGCGGGGTTCGGTCGCGGACAGCGCTGTCACGAGCCGGACGGACATGTCCCCACGATCGGCAGCTGCACCGCGTGGTCCGCGGATTTCCGCTGTCGAACCGGGCGGCGTTCTTCAGCAGGTTCTGCCAAGACCTCTCAGCGGGGGACCGGCACCGCGTCGCCGACCACCCGGTCGCGCCCCTCCCGCTTGGCCTGGTACAGGTGCCGGTCGGCCCGTCCGAGCAGGTCGGCGGGGGAGCCGGCGTCGGGCCCGGCGGCGCACGTGGCGCCGATGCTCACGGTGACGGGCAGGCCGCGCGTCAGCCCCGCCCAGGCGGGGTGGGCGGAGACGGCCCGGCGGACGGCGTCCAGGTGGGCCGCGGCCGCGGCGGTGTCGCCGGCGAGCACGAGCAGGAACTCCTCGCCGCCCATGCGGGCCACGAACGACCCGGCCCCCGGCGCCGGCGGCTCCATCGCCTCCAGCAGCTCGCCCACGGTGCGCAGCACCTGGTCGCCGACCTCGTGCGAGCACGTGTCGTTGACCCGCTTGAAGTGGTCGACGTCGAGCAGCGCCACGGTCACCGGCAGGGCCGCGACGGCGGCGCGGCGCAGCAGGCCGGGCAGCTGTTCGTCGACGTAGCGCCGGTTGTACAGGCCGGTCAGCGGGTCGCGCAGCGACAGCTCGCGGTAGCGGCGGCTCTGCTTGCGCGCCTCGGTGGTCTCGTACATGGCGTGCACCGCCCGGGCACGGGCGTCGCGCTCGGCGGACTGCAGCTCCAGCAGCGCCGCGGTGTAGCGCCGGTGCTCCTCGTAGGCCGCCCGGAAGTCGCCGCCGGCGGCGTGCAGCTCGGCCTGCTCGCAGCGGGCACGCACCCGGATCGAGGTCAGCCCGTGCTGCTCGCAGCGGCGCACGCACTCGTCGAGGCTCTGCTGCGCCGCGACGAGGTCACCCAGCCCGCGGCGGACCTCGGTGAGGGTGAGCAGGAAGTCGGCGCCGGCGTCGCCGTCGTCGGAGGCGGCGAGCACCTCCGGCGCCAGCCCGGGCAGCAGCACCGCCTCGGCGTCGGCCAGCCGGCCCAGCCCCATGAGCGCCCGGGCCACCGTGTCGAGCCGGCCGACGTGCAGCGCCAGGCCGTGCGCGGCCGACAGCTCCTGCAGCCGCGCGCTGTCGGCGAGGGCCTGCTCGAACCGCCCGCCGAGCACCGCGCAGTAGGCCCGGTTGTTCAGGACGAGCAGCTGGCGGTCGACGTCGCCGAGCTCCTCGGCCAGCTGCAGCACCTCGGCGTAGTGCTCCTGGGCGGCGTCGTCGCCGTCCAGGCCCAGGCAGTCGGCCAGCCGGCCGAGGTGGTCGATCCGCAGCGCCGGGGGCGCGTCGTCGGCCAGCAGGTCGACGGCCCGCACGGCGTGCTCGAGCGCGAGGGAGCGGTCCCCGAGCTCCTGGAAGACGGCGGCGAGGACGAAGGAGCTGCGGGCGAGGAGGTAGCGGGCGCCGTGGTCGGTGGCCCAGCGGTGGACCGCCTGGGCGATCCGGCCGGCCGCGGCGACGTCGCCGCGCCGCCGCAGCAGGTCGCCGCCGATCAGCCGGGCCCGCAGCTCGAGCGCCGTGTCGCCGAGCTCGCGCGCGGCCGCGGCCACGCGCTCGGCGTCGTCCTCGAGCCCCTCGCTGACGAGCCGGGAGCGGACCTCCAGCTCGTCCAGCGACGACGCCAGCGTCCCGGCGTCCGCGAGAAGGGTGCTACCCACGAGAGGGGCATCGGCCGTCCGGGCGAGTTCCTTGAGCGCCTCTTGACGCGGATCACACCCACGGGACGAGGCCGCCCGCGCGACCCCGACCGCTGGACGGTGACCATGCGCACCTCCCGGGTCACCCCGTGAACGCGGCACTCGAGCGCCGTCCCGGTCGGCCGACGGGCCTCAGCCGCCGGCGGCGCGCTCCACGGCGGCCAGCAGCTCGGTCAGCCGGTCGCGGTCGGCCGGCGGCACCCCGGCCAGCATCCGGTCCAGCGTGGCGACGTGGTCGGCGACGGCCCGGTCGACGAGCTCGCGGCCGGCCGGGGTGAGCTCGACGACGCCGTAGCGGCCGTCGGCGGGGTCGGGACGGCGGACGACGAGCCCCCGGCCCTCGAGCAGCTGGACGCGGTGGGTGGTGGCCGCCGGTGAGAGCACCATCGCCCGGGCGAGGTCGCCGGGCGAGAGGCGGAAGGGTTCCGCGGCACGGCGCAACGACGCCAGCACGTCGAACTCCCCGCGCTTGAGGCCGTACCGGCCCAGGGTGGCGTCGATCGCCCGCGACGCCGCGACGTGCGCGCGAGTGAGGCGGGCGAACAGCGCCATGGCGGAGGGGTCGAGATCGGCCCGCTCGGCACGCCACTGGGCCACCATCTGGTCCACCGCGTCCTCGGTCGTCACGGGTATGAGTTTGACATCGAAATGATGGGCTGTCATCGTTTCGACGTCGAAATCACGGGGGACGCCACCCATCCGAGGAGGACGCCATGTCGGCGCTGACCCACTGGTACGACCACCTGAAGGCCGGCGACCTGGCCACCGCGGCGCAGGCCCTCACCGAGGACTCCGTGCTGCACGTGCCCGGCCGCAGCAGCAACACCGGCACCTACGAGGGCCGCGACGCCGTCGTCGGCTTCGTCGTCCACGCCGCCGAGGTGAGCGGCGGGACGCTGGACCTCACCGTGCACCGCGTGCTCGACGACGGCGAGTGGGGCGTCGCGCTGTGCACCTACACCGCGACGCGCCCCGACCGCGAGCGGCCGCTGGAGAACAACCTGGCGCACGTCGCGCGGCTGCGCGACGGGCTGGTCGCCGAGTCGTGGCTGCACAGCCGCGACCAGTACGCCGTCGACGAGTTCTGGGGCGAGCCCGCGGCGGCGGCCACCACCTGAGCGGGGGGGGGGGGGGGGGGGGGGCGCCCTGGGGGGCGCTGCGCGAGGTCGTCCCGGCCGCGAGCGCGCCCCTGCGGACCGCCGACGGCCGCGAGCTCACGCTGCCAAGCGTCATGCCCGGCGGCGCCCCCGCGCTGGTGC
>NZ_JBJGYZ010000054.1:0-27203 GCF_054050275.1 Geodermatophilus sp. SYSU D00691 | reverse complement strand
CGCCCCCCCCCCCCCCCCCCGCCCCCCCCCCCCCCCCCCCCCCCCCCCCCCCGGGTCAGACGGTCTCGGGGGTCTCGGACTTCGGCTTCTCCAGCACCGCGAGGTGGGCCAGCGCGTCGGGGGCGGAGAGCTTCTGCGCCGAGCGCCGTCCGAAGACGTAGACGAGGAGGGCGACGACGAGGAACCCGGCGGTGATCGAGCCGAGCCAGGTCATCCAGGTACCGGCGGGGACGTCGATCCACGGGGTGGCGAACGAGTAGTAGACGCCGGCCGCCGTCGACAGGGAGCCGATCACCGCCACGAGCCAGACGACGGGCATGCCCCCGGGGATCCGCCAGAAGTCCTCGGTGGCGTACCGGTCGGCGTACTTCCTCCGCGCGATGACCAGCGGGACGAAGAAGAAGAACCCGGACACCAGCCAGATCACGCTCAGCGCGCCGGTCAGGTACACGGTCACGTTGGCCATCGAGGACTGGCTGAACAGCGCGACCATGATCGTCGAGGAGATCGCGCCCTGGACCAGGACGGCGGTCACCGGGTTGCGGGTGCGCGGGTTGAGGTGGGTGAAGATCCGCGGCAGGTGGCGCTCGAGGCCGGAGACGAAGATCAGCCGCGAGTAGGCCACCTGGTAGGTCACCAGCGCGACGAACACGATCAGCGCCAGGACGATCGCGGCGACCTCCATGAGGCCGTCCCACCCGCTCTGCGCCAGCATGCCGATCACGCCGGTCACCGGGTCGATCTCCTCGGTGGGCAGCGCCATCATCGTGCCGAGCGTGGTGAGCAGGTAGATGAGGATCAGCGCCGCCGAGCCCCAGGCGATCATGCGGGTGGCGCTGCGCTTCACCGAGAGGAACTCCGCACCCATGTTGAACGGCGTCTCGACGCCGACCAGGTAGAGCAGCACGGTGCCGAAGAGGAAGCCGCCGACGGCGAAGTTCGGGACCAGCGCGTCGCGGGCGACGAACTCGGTGGCCGGCCCGCCGTTGCTCACCGCGTAGGAGACGCCGACGACGAAGATCACCGCCGTCAGCACGCCGTAGACGACGAACGTGATGTTCATGATCCGCTGGTTGGCGGCGAGCCTGGCCAGCGCCAGGCCGCCGACGACCCAGAGGATCACCAGCTGCAGGATGATCGACAGCGTCAGCCCGATCTCGGCGTGGAAGGCGAGCAGCAGCAGCTGCAGCACGATCGCCGGCGAGGCCGCGCCGTTGAGGATGACCGGCACCCACGACAGGAAGCCGCCGAAGAAGGCCAGCGGCTCGTTCATCGTGCGGTAGGCCCAGATGTAGACCCCGCCCTGCCCGGGCCACAGGTTGCCCAGCTCGGCGACGGCCATGCCGGCCGGGACGAGGAACAGCACGATGCCGAGGACCCACATCGGGATCGCCGTCCACCCGCCGGTCGCCATGACCGACGAGCCGGTGATCCAGCAGATGATGAAGACGTAGGTGGCGGTGAGACCGAAGGTGCCGAGCACCTTGGGCAGCACCTGCTCGGGCACGAGCTCGGTGGTCATGAGCGTGTCGCGCCCGGCGGTGGGTGACTCCGGCGGTGCGGCGTCGATGGCCATGCTTCTCTCCTGGTTGGCGAGTTCGGGACTCAGGCGGCGGCCGGCTGGATCTCGCCGTCCTGCATGCGGACGACGCGGCTGGCCTCCTCGGCGACCGTCGGGTCGTGCGTGCTCGCGACGACGGTGACGCCGAGGTCGGTGCAGAGGTCCCGCAGCAGGCGGACGACGGTGGCGCCGGTGCGGTGGTCGAGGTTGGCGGTGGGCTCGTCGGCGAGGATCAGCGCCGGGTTGCCGATGAGGGAGCGCGCGATCGCGGTGCGCTGCTGCTCACCGCCGGACATCTTCGGCGGCACGTGGTCGATCCGGTGGCCGAGCCCGACCAGCTCGAGCAGCTCGACCGCGCGCGTGCGCAGCGCCGTGCGGTCGTAGGGCTCGAACATCAGCGGGAGCTCGACGTTCTCGACCGCCGACAGGAACGGGATCAGGTTGTAGCTCTGGAAGATGTAGCCGATCGTGTCGTGGCGCAGCGCGGCGAACTGGCTCTCGGTGAGGGCGGCGGTGTCCTGGCCGTTGAGGACGACGGAGCCCTTGGTGGGCCGGTCCAGCCCGCCGATCATGTTGAGCAGCGTCGACTTGCCGCTGCCCGACGGGCCCATGAGGCAGACGAACTCGCCGGGCATCACGGTCAGGTCGGCCTCGACGAGGGCCCTGACCACCTCGTCGCCGAGCTTGTGCAGCTTCCACGCGCCGGTCACCTGCACGACGGCGGTCGTGGTGGGTTCCTCGGTGAGGGTCATCGTCAGGCTCCTGCGGTGAGGGAACGGATCGGCGGACGGGAGGCGGCCCGCCAGGTGGGCACGAAGCTGGTGGCGACGGCGGCGACCGCGCTGACGACGACGGCGATCCCGACGCCGAGCGCCGTCCCGCCGGCGGAGAAGCCCGACCCGGCCATGCCGGTGCCGCCCATGACCAGGGCCGCCACGACCGCCAGCGCGGAGCCGGCCAGGGCGCCGACGACCGCGGCGACCACCGGCTCGACCAGCAGCGCGGCGACGACCGGAGGCCGGCGCACCCCGGTCGCGCCCAGCACCCCGAGCTCGCGGGTGCGGTTGGCGACCGTGCGGGTGGTGGCCACCGCGACCTCGACGACGCCGACCAGCAGCACGGTGACGGCGATGAGGACGACCGCGCGGCGCAGCTCGTCGGGGTGCCCGAGGCCGGCAGCCTGGTCGCTGATGCCCGACGCCGTGCCGAGCACCATCACCAGCAGGAAGGCGCCGGTGGCGGTGGTGACGACCGGTAGCAGCAGCGACTTCCTGCGCCGCCGGGTGGAGAGCAGCCCGTAGGCCAGGCCGTGCTTGATCACGCGTCGGCTCCTCAGGCGTTGTCGGTGAGCAGCTGGACCGGCCGCTGCTGCAGCAGCCGGTGGACGGGGACGAGCGCCCCGACGATCGCCATGGCCGGCAGGTAGGCGGCGACCGTCCCGGCGGCCTGCAGCCAGGCGACCGGGGTGGCGATCTCGGGGAGGACCAGCCAGACGGCGCCGGCGGCCAGGCCGATGCCGATGACGTACGCCGCGACGAAGACGAGCGCGGACTCGACGAGGAAGAAGTAGAGGACCTCGTCGGCCAGGCCGATGCTCGACATGATCCCGAACTCGCGGCGGCGCTCCTGCACGGCGGCGAGGAACGAGCTGATCGCGATGACGAAGCCCAGGACCAGCCCGATCGTGCTGATCAGGCCGAGGGTGGAGCTGGTGACCTCGCCGGAGAACAGCGCGGAGAACTTCTGCTCGAAGGTGGTCGCGCCGCTGCCGCCGACGGCGTCGTAGATCAGCGGCGCGCCGTCGGGCTCGACCGCGGGGTTGGTAGTGCTCGCGTACCCGGTGGCCTCGCCGAGCAGGGCGCCGAGGTCGTTGCGGTTCGCGTCCTCGGCGGGCGGGTCGAGGGTCCACCAGCCGTTGCCGGCGGCGTCGGTGACCCGGTCCGCCGTCCACCCGTCGGGGACGGCGAGCTCCGGCGGCGGGCCGTCGGAGACGATCGCGCCGGTGCCGCTGTCGTAGTGCACGCCCTCGGCCGGGACCACCCAGAGCGCGGCGCCGTCCAGCACGTGGGTGACCGCCGCGTCGCCGGTCATGGCGAAGCTCGCCGAGATCGTGCGGACGACGGTCACCGACAGGATCGCCAGCGCGATGCCGAGGGTGGCGAGGGCGAACCGCTCGGGCCGGCGCCGGACGTTCGCGACCGCGAACCGCAGCAGCCGGACGACGGTGCTGTTCCGCAGCGACGGCGCGCCGGCGGCGATCGGGGGAGCGGCTACCGAGGGGGAGGTGTCGAGGACCGTCGTCGCCATGCGGGGGACTGTCTGCCCCGATTGTTGCCGCCGTCGTGCCGGATTTCTTCCGTCTCGGTTACCGGGTGCTCACTCGGTGAACGGGCCGTTGCTGACTTCCGGCGTTCCGGTCCTCAGCGGCGCACCGCGGCGACGCCGGCGAGCGCGAGTTGGCCGGTCACGAGCGCGAGGCCGGTCCACATGAGCGGTCCGGCGGTCGTGTGGGAGTGCTGCGTCACGGTGGAGAGCATCTGCGCGTGCAGCAGGAGCATGGCGCCGTCGACGGCGGCGGTCAGGCCCCACGTGGTGGCGGTGGGGTGCCGCCACAGGTGCCAGGCGCAGGGCAGGCAGACCAGCGCCATGGCGAGCATGACCAGCGAGCCGAGGGAGCCGGCGTCGAGCAGGAGCAGGTGCACGACCGCGGAGGCGACGGCGAGCGCGGCGGCCACCCGGCCCAGGACGGCGGCACGCACCGGCGCGGCGAGCGGACGTTCGAGTGCGGTCATGCGCCCGACCTTCGTGGTGCGGCGTTCCCCAGGTGTTTCCGGCCCGGGACGATCATGTCGCCGCGCGCGCGGACACTCAACCGTCGCGGCGAGGCGACATGTCGGCAACCTGCGGGTGCTGACATGTCGACATGGACGGCACCCAGCGCACCCTCCCCGCCGACGCCACCGTCGTGGAGGTCGACGGCTCGCGCTTCCTGCTGGAGTGGCTGGACGTCTCGGTCCTGGCCGCGGCGGCCGCGTCGCTGCGGCGGACGCCGGAGCCCGTGCTGCCGCGATGAGTCCCGGGTGCCCGGCCGGTCCTACCGGGCATGCAGACGCAGATGCTCGACCTCGGCCCGCAGACCGCGGAGGTGGCCCGGATCGTGGCCGGTGTGCGGGACGACCAGCTCGGCTACCCGACGCCCTGCCCGGACATGTCGGTGGCGGCCCTGCTGGACCACGTCGCCGGGCTGACCGTGGCGTTCCGGCACGGCGCGGAGAAGTCGCCGCTGGCCGGCGGGCCGCGGGCGTCGGCGGAGGACCTGACGCCGGAGTGGCGCACCGAGCTGCCGGCCCGGCTCGAGGCGCTGGCCGCCGCGTGGCGCGAGCCTGCCGCCTGGGAGGGCCTGACCGAGGTGGCCGGCGTGCGGATGCCCGGCGCGGCGATGGGCGTGGTCGCGCTCAACGAGGTGCTGGTGCACGGCTGGGACCTGGCCGCCGCGACGGGGCAGGAGTACCGCGCCGACCCGGCCGCCGCCGAGGCGTGCCTGGGGTTCGCGCTCGACCTGGCCGCCGGCGCGCCGGAGGTGCGCGACTCGATGTACGGCCCCGTCGTCCCGGTGCCGGACGACGCCCCGGTGTTCGAGCGGCTGCTCGGCCAGGCCGGCCGCGACCCGCGCTGGACCCCTGACCGCCGGCTCGTGCGGTGACGTCCCCGCTCCCGCGGCGCTGCTGGGCCCGGGGGAGCGGCCGGACGGCCGCACGATTGCCGGCCCCGGGAGCGGAACGACTCCGGCACGGGTCCGGCCGGTTCACGGTGAGCGGTGCCGCAGCGTGTTCCCAACGTGACCGTCGGCGGCTACGGTGCGCGCGTGCTCAGCCCTCGCGCCGCCGTCGCCGACCCGGCCCGCCTGGCTGCGATCGACAGCTACCGCCTCGAGGGCCACGCGGGCGACCCCGACCTGGACGCCGTGGTGAGCTACATGGCCCGGGCGCTGCGCGCGCCGATCGCGATCATCAACCTGGTCGGCCCCGACCGGCAGTGCTTCCCGGCCGAGATCGGCGTGGGCGTCGCGTACTCGCACGTGCCCGACGAGCTGTCGTTCTGCGCCTACGTGGTCGCCGAGGGGGCGCCGTTGGAGGTGTCCGACGCGGCCGCGCACCCGGTGTTCGCCGAGAACCCGGCGGTCGTCGCGGGCGCCATCCGCTCCTACCTCGGGGTGCCGCTCGTCGACGAGGACGGCTACGTGCTGGGCTCGCTCGGGGTCTTCGACGACGAGCCGCGCTCGTTCTCCGGCGAGGAGCTCGACGTCCTGCTCGTCCAGGTCCGCCTGGTCCGCACCGTGCTGTCGCTGCGCCGGCAGGTCGCCACGCACCAGTGGGCCGCCTCACTCCTCGCGCTGCAGAACCGGGTGCTGGAGGCGGTGGCCACGCGCCGTCCGCTCGACGACGTCCTCGACCTGCTCGCCGCCGCCGTCCGCGAGCTGTCCCCGGACGCCGACGACGAGCGCCGGGTCGGGCTGCACGAGACCGTCGAGCGGCTGACCACGGTGGCCACCGAGGCCGACGGCTGGCGCCGGACGATGACCCGCGTCGCGCGGCAGGACCCGCTGACCGGCCTGGCCAACCGCGGCTACCTGCTCGAGGCCGGCGCGACCGCCCTGGCCTGCGGCGGCGCCGTGCTGTTCATCGACGTCGACCGGTTCAAGAAGGTCAACGACCGCGGCGGGCACGCGGTCGGCGACCAGCTGCTGGTGCGCCTGGCCGACCGGTTGCGGGCGCACCTCGACGACGTCCCCGACGCGCTGGTCGGACGGCTGGGCGGCGACGAGTTCGCCGCCGTCCTGCCCGGGCTGGACCGGGACACCGCCGCGGCGGTGGGCGAGCGGCTCGCCGTCGCCCTGGTCGACGAGGTGGACGTCGGCCGCCGCACCGTGCACGTCAGCGCGAGCATCGGCCTGGCGATGGCCGAGCCGGGGACGCCGCTGGAGACCGTGCTGCGCGAGGCCGACCTCGCGATGTACGTCGCCAAGGAGCGCGGCCGCGGCGTGCTGCACGCCGCAGGCTGACCTCGGCTACCCGAGCACCCAGAGGGTCGGGACGCCGGCGCACCGGCCGACGGCGTACTCGCTGTCGACGGCGGTGACCTCGCCGTCGGCGCACAGCTCGACCGTGGCCGCCTCCCCGTCGCTGAGCGGAACCGCCTCCCAGGAAGCGCCGCCCAGGTAGGCGTGGTCGTAGGACCCGTCCACCCACAGCGTGCGGGCCGCCGTCGCGCCGGGCAGCGACGCGACCACCTCGGCGGCGGTCTCGTCGGCGCCCACCCGCACGACCGACACCCCGGTCCCGTCGGCGACCGCGACGTGGACCTGGCCGGGGAAGCCGGACTCGTCGTCCGGGTACGCGGCGAGCACCGCCGAGCCCGGCAGCGGCACCTCGCCGAGCGGCTGCAGCTCCGAGTCGAAGCGGGCCAGCACCGGCACCCCGCCGGCCTCGGCCACGAGGGTGATCGTCGCGCCGTCCTCGGTGGCGGTGAGGAACCGCGGCACCACCGGCCCGGGGGTGGTCAGCGTCAGCGGCACCTCGGCGAGGATCGTGCCGGCGTAGGTGCTCGCCGAGACGAGGCGGGACGCGCCGGCCGGGTCGGTGACCACCAGGTGCAGCGTGTCGCCGTAGGTGGACTCCGCGGCGAGCAGGCCGGCGACGGCGGCCGGCGTGAGGTCGGCGGCGAGGGGGACGGTGGCCTGCTGGCCGTTCGCCGTCACCGGGTTGGTCGCCAGCCGGCCGCCGGAGAAGCCGACCGCGATCACCCGGCCCACCACCGAGTTCAGCAGCAGGACCGGCGCGCCCGGGTCGAGGGCGGTCAGCTCGACGACGTCGGGCTCGGTCGTGTCGGCGAGGACGCGCGCCAGCGTCGGCGCCCGGTCCGGGGAGCGCAGCAGCACCACGGCGTCCGCGTCGCGGGTGCGCACGACGCCCACCGCCTCGGCGCCCGCGGTGTCGAGCGGCACGGTGGCGATGACCTCGTCGAGCCACGGCCGGGTGTCCTCGGCCGGCGCCGGCGCGGCCGGGCTGCCGGAACGGCCTCCGGCACCTCCGCCACCGCAGGCGGAGAGGACGACGACGGCGGTCAGCGCGACCAGGCCGCGGAACGAGGGCATGCGGGAGCTCCAGGAGGGATCGGGGGCGGCGGCGCAGTGTGCCGGTGCGTGCCCGGCCGGGGCAACGGGTCGCCGCGCGGCTACTGTGGCCTGACACGAGCGTCAACTGAGAGGACCGGTCCGTGGCCCGCTTCGTCGTCCCCCTGCAGCACCGGCGGTCGACGATCGACGACCGGCACGTGCCGTTCTACCTCGCTATGGAGACGGCGTCGGACGCGTGGCAGCTGGCGCTGCGGGAGTACTGCGTCCCCGAGATCGCGCCCAGGGACCTCGCGATGGTCCACGTGTCGGCGGACTTCCGGCGGGAGCTGTTCACCGGCGAGCTCACCGTCGACGTCGTCGTCCGGCGCATCGGGCGGACGTCGTTCACCGCCGGGCTGCGGCTGGAGCAGGACGGTGCCGACGCCGGCGACGTCGAGTTCACCTTCGCCCTCGTCGACGCGGGCCGGACCTCCGCCGTCCCGCTGACCGAGGCGCAGCGCGCGGTGCTGGAGAAGCTCGCCTGAGGAGGTGACCGCGCCGGCGCCGGAGCCATGCCCACGGGGAAGGCCCGGCTGACGGACACCGGACGCGGTCACCTCACCCCTGTCATCGCCGGGGAGGCGCGCAGGGGTGCGCGGTCCTGCGGATTTCTTGCGGAGACGTGCAGCTGAGCGCGCGGTTGGCCCGGCACCGTTCTTCCTGCGGGCCGGGGGACCCGCACCAGGGGGAAGCAACGGGCCCCGCTCGTCCTGCACGGGGGAAGACGAGCGGGGCCCGAACCCTGTCGCCGATCGTCCTGGCGGCCGCCGTCCTGCCGGTGTTCGCGACCGTCGGCGACCTCTCCGGCGAGGACCCGTTCCCGCACTCGGTGGTCGCGCCCTAGGGACGGCGTCCGATCGCGACGAACACCGGCGCGAAGTAGACCGGCCGGACGGCGGAGACGTCCTCGCGGACGAAGGCGGCCTCCCAGCGCGCGACGTCGTCCGCCGTCGCCATCCCGGCGTCGACCATCGCGTCGCGCGCCGCCCACGCCGGGGACCGCACGCCGGGCGGCAGCTCGATGATCGTGTACCGGCCCTCGTGCAGCTCGACGTCCAGCCCGGCGCGGGCCAGCAGCTTGCCGAGGCGCAGCCCGGGCATGAGGTCGTTGCCGCGGCGGCGGTGGAACTCGCGGTACTTGCCGTCGAGGTCCTCCAGGTCCGGGTCGAGGTCGAGGGCGCGCGTCGCCGTCCCGTCGATGTCGACCAGGTAGACGGCGCCGCCCGGCCGGACCAGCGAGGCCAGGTGGTCGACGATCCGCTGCTCGTCGGGGCCGTTGTGGGCGAGGACGTGGCGCATCATCGCGACGTCGACCGAGCCGGCGGGCAGCCCGCTGTGCGTGCCGCTGCCGGGGGTGAGCTCGACGTTGGTGGCGCCGGACCCGGCGATCACCTGCCGGGCGGCGGCACGGGCCGACGCGTCCGGTTCGACGGCGAGCACCCGCCCGGCCGGGCCGACCACCTCGGCGATCTGGACGGCGACGGCGGCCGGGCCGCAGCCGACGTCGGCGACGACGGCGCCCAGGCCGATGCCGGCGCGGCGCCAGTGCTCGGCCTCGTCGTGCCGGGCGCGCTCGGCCATGTAGCGGTAGCGGCGGATCTCGGCCTCGCTGACCGCGAGCGCGTAGTCGGTCATGGCGCCCCCTCGACCGGGGCAGCGTGGCACCGCCGGGCCGTCCTGCCTACCCCTCCGGCGGTCTTGCGCATCTCTTGCGGGTGCGTGGAGCCGATCGCGCGGTGCGGCCGCCAGAGTTCTCGGTGCGGGACGGGGGACCCGCACCAGGGGGATTCGGGCCCTGTTCGTCCACCACGGGGGAGGACGAGCAGGGCCCGGCGCCGTTCCTAGACCGTCTCGGGTACCCGCAGGTGCGCGAGGACGAGGTCCATCTCGGCGACGTCGGTGACGGTCCGGCCCATCGCGCGGGTGAACTCCTCCCGGATCCGCGCGGCGCTCTCCCGGGTGGCCGTCAGCGCGTCGCGGTCGGCGAACGAGACGGTGCCGACGGTGCGGCCGCTCGCACGGTCGACGAGCAGGCTGCAGCTGCAGAATCCGGGCATCTCCTGCAGCTTGGGCATCAGGCTGGACTTGTAGCCGTCGACGATCCGGTCGAGGTCGCGCGGGTCGCCCTCGGTCCAGGTGACCCGGCCGCACCCGCCGTCCCCGGTCTCGTGGGCCCGGTGCAGGACGGCGATCTCCCACTCCTGCACCTCGGGCTCCCCGCCGAACAGGGCGACCAGGCGCTCGCGCATCGGATGGACGCGCTCGGCGCTGGCCCGCATCTTCTCCTCGTCCTCCCAGGCGGAGGTCATGATGAACCGGCCGGTCTCCCGCTCGACCAGCATCGACAGCCCCACGAAGCCGTCCATGTCCTGCAGCACCGGCAGCGCCTTGTCCCGCAGGTAGGCCGTGCCCTCGTGAGCGGCGCCGGGGTTGCCCCGGATCGTGGTGGATCGGGCGTGCATGCCGCCCCTCCTTCCGTGCCGGCGGCGACGCCCCTGCGGCATCGCCGCGGCCCCCACTGTCCTCGGGTGCCCGGCCGGCCGTCCAGGAGTTGCCCGCCGTCCCGGGTTCTCAGCCCGTCCTGGGTTCTCAGCCGGTCCTGGGTTCGAGGACGACGACGGGGGTGTCGGTGGACCGCCCGCCCGCGTAGCCGTCGAGCTTCGGGTCGACGGCGCGCCAGCGCTGCCACAGCCGTTCGCGCTCGCTGCCTGCCGCGGCGCGGGCGCGGACGGGCCGCGGCTCCTGCCCGTCGAGCCGGACGACGGCGTCCGGGTGCGCCTGGAGGTTGAGCCACCACGCCGGGTGGCCCTCCTGCCAGCCGTTCATGGCGAGCAGGACGAGGTCGTCGCCGTCCTCGAGGTAGCCGAGGATGACGCTGCGCTCCTGCCCGGACTTCCGGCCCACCGCGGTGAGCCGCAGCGCGCCCCAGCCGCGCTTGTTCGCCGGCGTCCAGAGGAAGCGGCCGCCGCTGAGCCGGTAGAGCCCGCGGTGCACCCGCCAGGCGGCGCGGACGAACCACTTCGGCGGCACCCGCGGCGGCCGGGTCGGCGCAGCGCTCATGGCTCTCCCTCCCTCGCGGCGAGCGTTCCACCCGTCGGGCGCCGCGGGAAGGGACGGCAGCGCCGCGCAGTTCCGCGGTGTTCCTGCTGCTTCCACGGTGCTGCAGCACCGTGGAAGCAGCAGGAACACCGCGGAAGCGGTGGGGCCCGCTAGCTCGTGACCTCTTCCAGCGCCGGGGGCAGCGGTAGGCCGAGCAGCTGGATGAGGCGGGCGACGGTGTCCTCGACGAAGTCGTCGTCCGGGACCGTGTTGCCGTCCTCTGCCACCAGGTCGCGGACGTCCTCAGCGTGCGGCGCCCGGCCCAGCGTCCGCGACGCCCAGCGCACGAAGCCGTCGACCTCGGCGGGGACGTCGAGCGGCCGGCTGGCGTCGGGGTCGGCGAAGTAGTCCCGCGGCTGGATGCCGAGGTAGAAGCGGCCGAGCCCGGGCGGTGCCGGGCGGTAGTCGACGGTCGCGATGTCGCTGTCGTGGATGTCGAGGACCAGGTCGGGCGTGCCGTCGGCGCGCTCGCGCCACTCGCCGTCGCGGTAGATGAAGGTGCCGAAGTAGCCCACGGAGAGAGCGTGCGGGAGCGCCTCGGCCACGTGAGCGAGCCGCGCCGCACGGCACCTGCCGACCCGGACGCGGATCGCTGTCAGCAGATGACGACTGCAGCCTCAGCCGTCCTTCTCCAGCAGCTGCTTGAGCGTGACGAGGTCGCGGTCCATGCCGCGCCCGATCACCCACGTCATCACCGGGCCGAACGGGCCGGGCACCGTGAACTCGTACGACACGCGGGTGCCGTCGCCGTCCTCTTCGCACGTCAGGAAGCCGTCCGGGCGGACGGGACCGCCGGTCGTGTGGTAGTCCTGCCGGGACGGGGGCTCGTGCCGGGTGATCACGAACGGCGAGCGCATCTCGCGGCCCATCACCCGGCGCACCTCGACCCCGCGGGTGCCGACGCCGATCGGGCCGTCGTCCACCATCTCCGTGCGGACCAGGTCCCTCTCCCACTCGTGGTGCCGCGACAGGTCGGCGAGGTACTCGAAGACGGCGGCGCGGGGGCGGGCGACGACGACCTCGCGGCGGACCGTGCTCATGGGGCCGCAGTGTGCCGCCGCGCCGTCCGGCCCCGACAGGGACCAGCGTCCCGAACTGTGGGGGTCGGTGTGGGGCTGGTGTGGGTGTTCCGGGAGCCGGCGCGGCGACACGCTCTCCCCATGACCGAGACCGCCACCCTCACCGACACCCACGACATGTACGTCGTGCACCGGGCCTTCCGCCGCGAGTTCGGGCTCATGCCCGAGCTGGCCCGCACCGTCGCGCCGGGCGACACCGCCCGCGCCGCCGTCCTCGCCGACCACGGCCGCCGGATCCTGTTCGGCCTGCACCTTCACCACACCAGCGAGGACGACCTGCTCTGGCCCGAGCTGCTGAAGCGCTGCCCGCCCGACGCCGAGCTGATCAACCGGATGGAGGCGCAGCACGAGAACGTCCACTCGCTGATCGAGAACCTCGAGACGGCGATGACGCGCTGGGAGGCCGAGGCCCGGCCGGCGGTCACCGAGGAGGTCGCCGAGACCTTCGACGAGCTGAAGACGGCGCTGTTCGAGCACCTCGGCGAGGAGGAGCAGCACGTCCTGCCGATCGCCGCCCGCGCCTTCACCCAGTCCGAGTGGGACAACCTCGGCGAGAGCGGCTTCGCGAAGATGCCGAAGTCGGAGCTGCCGACGATGTTTTGGATGGTCGTCGAGGACGCCACCCCCGAGGAGGCGGCCGAGATGTACGCCAAGGTGCCGCCGCCGGTGCGGCTGCTGCTGAAGACCGTGTTCGCCCGCAAGTACAGGAAGTACGTCAGGCGGGTGCGCGGTTGATCCGCGCGGCGAGGTCGGGGACGTCGGCCGGCTCGAGCTGCCGGCCGCGTTCCCACGCCCGCCGGAAGGCGTCCTCGCCGAGTTCGGTGCGGACGTCGTTGAGCACCCGGCTCGCGTGCTCGGGGTCCGGGGGGACGGCGACGGTGGTGGCCGACGCCGTGGCCGCGGCGCCGAACAGCTCCGCGGCGAGCTCGGGCTGACCGCGCTCGGCGGCCAGCGCGCCCAGGTCGGGCAGCGCGTAGGCGGTGTTCCACGTCGTGCGGATGCTCGCCGCCAGCTGCACCACCTCGAGGAGGTGGGTGAGCGCGGCGTCGTCCTCGCCCCTGACCCTGGCGAGGGTGGCCTGCGCGTTGAGCACCGTCGCGAGGGTGAACGGACTGCCCAGCTCCCGAGCGATGCGCTCGGCCTCGTCGAGGACGGCGGGCGCGCCCGTCGGGTCGCCGGTGATGAACAGCCGCCGCGCCGTCAGCTGCGCGCCGTGCGCCTGCGCCCACCGGCTGCCCGCTCTGCGCGCGACCGCCTGGGCCTCGTCGGTCAGCCGGGTGGCGCCGGCGACGTCGCCGAGGAAGAGAGCCGCCGATCCGCCGAGGACGAGCGCCTCGGCGAGCAGTTCGTCGTCGCCGACCTTGGTGGCCTCCTCGACGGCACGGGCCGCCGGCTCGACGATGCCGGGGATGTCGCCGGAGGCGTAGCGCAGCGCGGCGATGCCGACGTGCAGGGCGGCACGCTCGAGGTCGTCGAGGACGTCGTCGGGCACGCGGGTCAGCCAGCCGAGCCCCTCCAGCGCGTTGCCGCGCAGCGCCCAGTACATCCAGGTGTCGACGCCGAGCAGCGCCGCGTCGCCGAACCGCCGCCGCTCGAGCAGGGCGGCGAAGGTGGCGCTGAGGTTGCCGTGCTCGACCTGCAGCCGGTCGAGCCACTCGCCCTGGGCGGGTCCCTTGAGGCCGGGGCGGGCGTCGGCGGCGAGGTCGAGGAAGAAGTCGGCGGCCGCGTCGGCGACGGCGCCGGTCTCGCCGGCCGCGGCGAGCTTCGCGGCGGCGTACTGCCGGATCGGCTCGAGCATGCGGTAGCGACCGGGCTCGGCGACGACCAGCGACTGCTCGACGAGCCCGCCGAGAGCGGGCAGGACGTCGCCGCCGCTGACCTGTTCGGCGGCCTCGAGGGGGAAGCCGCCGGCGAAGACGCTCAGCCGGCGCAGCAGCACCTGCTCGGCCGAGGTGAGCAGGTCGTGGCTCCAGTCGAGGGTGGCCCCGATGGTGCGCTGCCGGGCGGGCAGGTCGCGGGAGCGCGGCTCGGCGACGACCTGGTCGAGGCGGGCGAGCAGGGCGGCGGGGTCGAGGAAGCGGGCGTGCGCGGCGGCGAGCTCCAGCGCCAGGGGCAGGCCGTCGAGGCGGCGGCAGATGGCGGCGACGTCCGTGGCCGCGCTCGACAGCCGGATCTCCCGACCGGCGGCGCGGGCGCGGTCGAGGAAGACCTGGGCGGCGGGGGAGCGGCCGACGTCGTCCGGGTGGGTGCTCCCCGGCACCGGCAGGGGGGTGAGCGGGTACTCGCGCTCGGCGCGGATCCGCAGCGGTGCCCGGCTGGTGGCGAGCACGGTGAGGCCGGGGGCGCGGGCCAGGAGGTCGGCGACGTCGCCGGCGGCGTCGAGCACGTGCTCGAGGTTGTCGAGGACGACGAGGTGCTCCCGGTCGCCGAGCTGGGCGACGACGGCGTCGATGAGGGGGTCGGCGAGCTGGCGGACGCCGAGGGCACGGGCGAGCGTGGGGAGGACGAGGCGGGCCTCGGTGACGGGGGCCAGCTCGACGACGGTGACGTTCTCGTGCGCCCGAGCGACGTCGAGGGCAAGGGTGGTCTTGCCGACGCCGCCGGGACCGGTGAGCGTGACGAGGCGGGTGGAGCCGTCGCGGAGGAGCGCGCTGAGCTCGTCGCGCTCGCGGGTGCGGCCGATGAGGGGCGCGGCGGGGAGCGGAACTGAGCTGGTGACTGGGGTCTCGGCCGGCGCGGTCGGCCGGGCGGCGGCGGAGAGCGTGTCGCGGTCGGCATCGTCGAGGCCCAGGGCGTCGGCGAGCGCGCGGACGGTGTGCGGGTACGGGCGGCGCCGCTCGCCGCGCTCCAGCGCGCTGATCGCCTTGGCGGTGACGCCGGCGCGCTCGGCGAGCTCCTCCTGGGTGAGCGCGGCTCGCTCGCGGAACCGCCGCAGCTGCTCGGCGAACCCGCCCGCTCCCGCGCTCATCGGCGGGGAAGGTAGCTCAGCGGGGGACGCGCTTGTTTGGCAGCCGCTCCGGCAGGGCGCGGAAGCCGACCGAGCCGCGGTACTCGAACCGGATCGCGCCGCGCGGGTCGAAGACCTCGAACGGGCCGATCACGCGGAAGCTCGACCAGTCGGGTAGCTGGTCGGGCCCCTCCTCGAGGACCTTGCGCGTCAGGGCGCGGCGCAGCTCCGCTCGCGCGACGTAGTGGTGGACGTCCCGCAGCGCGGTCGTCGCTGTCACCATCTCCACGCTGACCTGGTCGGATGCACCGCACCCGAGGTGGACCTCCCCCGGACGAGGTGTCACCCGATCGGGTGAACGGCGTCAGTGCACGGCGCGCTCCTGCCCCTCCCAGTACGGCCGGCGCAGCTCGCGCTTGAGCACCTTGCCGGCCGCCGACAGCGGCAGCTGCTCGACGGTCTCCATCGAGCGCGGGGTCTTGTAGCCGGCGATCCGCCCGGCGCAGAACGCGCGCAGCTCCTCCAGGGTCACCGCCGCCCCGGCGGCCGGGACGACGACCGCGTGCACGCGCTCGCCCCACGTCTCGTCGGGGACCCCGATCACGGCGCAGGTCGCGACGGCCGGGTGCTGGCCGAGCACGTCCTCGACCTCCACCGAGTACACGTTCTCCCCGCCGGAGATGATCATGTCCTTGAGCCGGTCGGTGATGTACACGTAGCCCTCGTCGTCCATCCGGCCGCCGTCGCCGGTGTGCATCCACCCGCCGCGCAGCGCCTGGGCGGTCTCGTCCGGCCGGTTCCAGTAGCCCAGCATCACGTTGCCGCCGCGGACGACGATCTGCCCGACCTCACCGCGGGGCAGCTCGACGTCGTCCGGACCGACGATGCGCACCTCGGCGTGCGGGGTCGCGCGGCCGACCGAGCGGCGGTGCCGCGGGTCCTCGTGGTCCTCGGGGGTGAGCAGGGTGGCGACCGGCGCGAGCTCGGTCATGCCGTAGGCCTGCAGGAAGCGCGCGTTGGGCCACGCCTTGGTCGCGCGGCCGAGCAGCGCGTCGGACATGGGCGAGGCGCCGTAGAGCACCCGGCGGACGCTGGTGGTGTCGAAGTCGTCGAGCTGCGGGTGGTCGACGACCATCTGGATCATGGTCGGGACCAGCAGCAGGTCGGTCGTCCGGTGCTGCTGGACCGCGGTGAGGACGGCGACCGGCTCGAAGAACGGGATCATCACCTGGGTGCCGCCGACGACCACCCCGCCGACCCAGGCGCTGAAGGCGGCCAGGTGGAACATCGGCGCGGCGTGCAGGCCGACGCCGCCCTTGCCGTACTGCTCGACGGCGAGCACGCCGAACGACGACGTGAGCAGGTTGCCGTGGCTGAGCATCACGCCCTTGGACCGGCCGGTGGTGCCGCCGGTGTAGAAGATCCCGGCGAGCTCCGCGCCGCCGCGGCGGACGTCCTCCACCGGCTCGGAGCCGGCCACGAGCTCCTCGAAGGAGAGGGTGCCGTCCGGGGCGGCGCCGTCCCCGGCGTGCACGACGTGCTGCAGCCGCCGATGGGCCGCTCGGAGGGCGTCCAGGTAGCCGGCGAAGAAGTCGTCGACGACGAGGATGCGGGCGTCCACCTCGACGAGGGAGTCGGCGATCTCCGGCACGCTCCAGCGGATGTTGACCGGGACGACGACCCCGCCGGCCCACAGCGTGGCGCCGAGGAACTCGTGGAAGCGGTCCGAGTTCAGCGACAGGATCGCGGCCCGGTCGCCCTCGGCCAGGCCCAGCGAGCGCAGACCGGCGGCCAGGCGGGCGATCCGGTCGACCGACTCGGCCTGGGTGCGGGTCCGCTCACCGCAGACGGTGGCGACCTCGTGCGGGTGCTGCTGCACCGAGCGGTGCAGGCCCTGGGTGAGGTACATCGACGACCTCCCGGCATGGGTGGCGCCTCAGGGGCGCGGTGGACCGGAAGGCCGGGACAGGGCCCGATGGCCCTCAGGTCCGGGACGACGGGGCCACGGCGGCCATCAGCTCGGCGATGACCTCGGCTGCCGGGCGGACGGCGTCGACGGCCCCGACGCCGGTGCCGGCGTAGAGGGCCATGGCCGCGACGTCGCCGTCCACGCCGGCGAAGGGCGGCAGGCCGGCGTGGCGGGGGACGGGCACCTGCTGGCCGCCCATGGTCGCGGTGCCGACGACGTCCGCCGCCCCGGCGACCCGCTCCACCGCCGACCGCAGCACCCGGGCGCGGGGGCTGGTGGCGCACAGCGGGCAGACGGCGAAGGCGTCGGTGATCGTCGTGGCGTCGTCCCCGGCCTCGACGAGGGCCTGCTTGTAGAGCGGGTGCGCGCCCGACTCCGCCGTCGCGATGAAGCGGGTGCCGATCCGGGCGCCGTCCGCCCCGGTGCGTATCACCTCGGCGAAGGTGCCGGCGTCGCTGATGCCCCCGGCGGCGAGCACGGGGACGGCGACGACGTCGAGGACCTCCTGCAGGAGGGGGAACAAGGCGTCGTAGCCGCGGATGTCTCCGCCGGCCTCGTAGCCCTGCACCGTAACCATGTCGCAGCCGGCGTCGACGGCGGCGCGGGCCTCGTCGACCGAGCCGACCTGCCAGTTGACCAGCGCGCCGGCGGCGTGGGCGCGCTCGACGAGGGCGGGGGAGGGGTCGAACCAGAAGCAGTCGACGAGGCGGACGCGGGCGGCCGCGTCGGCGACGACGCCCGGGTCGACGTCCTCACCGGCGAAGTTGACCGCCAGGACGCCGCGGGTGCGCTCGAGCAGCCCGTCGACGCGCTCGAAGAGGAGCGACGGCGGGACGTTGAGGGCGGACAGGGTGCCGACGCCGCCGGCGTCGGCGACCGCCGCGACGAGCGGGGGCGCGGCGATCTCGCCCATCGGGGCCTGCTGGATCGGGACGGTGCAGCCGACCAGCTCGGTGAACCGGGTCTGCATGGGAGGGAACGGTCCGCTCGCGGACGACCCGGGTCAACCTCCTCACACGCCGGACCGTGCCGTTGGCCGCCGAGCCCGCCGATAGGGGAGAGAAGGTGGCGGATGCTCCTCGATCCCGCCGCCTGAGGAGGGGGCTAAGGGATGGCCAGACGGCGTGGACGGATCGGCAACTGGCTGGCGACGCTGGCGGGTGCGCGACCGGACATCCTCGAGTCGGCGCCCGGCGCCCGCGCGAAGTTCGTCGCGCTCGGCGGTGTGCTGCTGTCGACGGGCGGCCTCGCCGTCCTCTCCGCCGCCTTCGCGGTGCACATGGCGCTCGGCGCCTGGTGGGCGGTCGCGCTGCTGGTGGGCATCGGCTGGGGCTTCGTGATCGTCAACCTCGACCGGATGCTGCTGGTCGGGATGGCCCACGACGGCTCGCTGAAGCGCAACGTGCTCATGGCGGTGCCGCGGGTTGGCCTGGCCTTGGTCCTGGGCATCGTGATCTCGACGCCGCTGACGCTGCAGATCTTCCACAAGGAGATCGACACCGAGATCGTCGCGCTGCAGGCCGAGAAGTCCGACGAGTACAAGCGGTCGCTGGACGCCGATGCGCGCTTCGCCGGGCTGCCGGAGCTGCGCGAGCGGGTGGCGACCGAGCAGGCGGTCGTGGCCTCGGGCGGGCAGGCCGACCCCGACCTCGCGCTGCTGCAGGGCGAGGTGGCGACGGCGCAGACGGCGTACGACCAGGCGCTGGCGACGCAGCGGGAGCTGTCGGCCAAGGCGCAGTGCGAGCTCGACGGCACCTGCGGCACCGGCGACGCCGGCACCGGCGAGGCCTACGTGCAGGCCCGCGCGGCCGCTGACGCGCAGGCCGGCGTGGTCGCCTCGGCTCGCGCGGAGCTCGACGCGGCGATCGACGCGGTGTCGGGCGGTGCCCAGCGGGCGATGCAGCAGGCCGCCGCCGACCTGGAGACCGACCAGGCCGAGCTGGCCCGGCTGACCGAGGACCAGGCGGAGCTGCAGGCGGCGTTCGACGCCACCAACTCCGACAACACCGGCATGCTCATCCGGCTCGAGGCGCTGTCGCGGCTGACCGACTCGAACGCCACGATGGCCGCCGCGCACTGGATGCTGGCGCTGCTGTTCATCTGCATCGAGCTGCTGCCGGTGCTGATGAAGATGCTGCTCAACTTCGGCCCGAAGACGACGTACGACCGGCTGGCGGAGCTGCGCGACGACGGCGACCTGTCGGTGGAGGAGCTGCAGCAGGCGGCGCGCCGCGAGGTCGAGGAGGCGCAGCAGGAGCTGCTCGTCCTGGCCGAGAAGGAGCGCGTCGACCGGCAGAAGGAGGCGGTGCTGGAGCGCCGCCGGGCCCGGCTGGCCGCGGCCGCCGAGCGGGCGGTTGTGGGGGCGTCTCCGGAGATCCCGCAGCCCTCGCCGCCCGCCGATGACGACACGGCCCGCAAGCCGTGGGACACCGGCCCGATCTTCGAGCTGGCCCGCAACACCGCATCGCGGGCGCTGCGGCCGGTGCGCCGTCGGCCCACCGAGCGGGTGCCCGAGAGCGTCTGACCTCTGAATCGCTGAGGCCCGGAATCGACCTGATTCCGGGCCTCAGCCGTTCAACCGTTCCTGTGCGGTCGGAGTAGGAAAGGCGGTGTGCGGGACCTCGTCTACTACGTCGGCGTGACCATCGACGGCTTCATCGCCGGGCCCGACGACCAGATCGACTTCTACCCGATGTCGACGCCGTACGAGGAGTGGATGGCCGCCGAGCTCGGCGACGCGCTGCCCACGCACATCCGCCGGGCGCTGGGGATCGACGCGGCGCCCAACCGGCGCTTCGACACCATCGTCATGGGCCGGCGCACCTACGACCCCGCCCTGCAGGCCGGCATCACCAGCCCCTACGCCCACCTGCGCCAGGTGGTGGTGTCCCGCACGCTCGAGTCCCCGGACCCGCAGGTGACGGTCGTCCGCGACGACCCGGTCGCGGCGGTGCGCGCGCTCAAGCAGCAGCAGACAGGGCTGGACGTCTACCTCGCCGGCGGCGGGCAGCTGGCCGGCCAACTGCTCGACGAGATCGACCGCCTGGTGGTCAAGAGCTATCCGGTGGTCGCCGGCGCGGGCCGCACCGCCTTCGGGTCGCGGTTCGCGCCCACCCGGTTCGACCTCGACGACGTGCGGACCTTCCCGGGCGGGAACGCCGTCCTGTTCTACTCGCGCGCGCGCTGAGCGAACTCAGCGGGCGTCAGCGCTTGCGACCTGACGGTCCGCGTCGGCGGACGACGCCGGGGTCCTGGAGGCGACCGGCAGGCCGGCACCGCTCTCGATGTGGGCGAGGAGCCGCTCGACGAAGCGCGCGGCCGGGGCGCCGTCCACCACGTCGTGGTCGAAGGCGATGGTGAGGTTGAGGACGTCGCGCGGCTCGACCCGGTCCCCGACGACCACCGGCTTGCGGACGAGCCCGCCCACCAGCAGGTCGAGGGTGTGGCCGTTCGGGGCGAGCGCCCACCCGCTGTGCCGGCCGAACATGCCGACGGCCGAGAGGCCCACGGTGCCGCCCATGCTCGCCAGCCGCTCGGGAGCGCGGCGCGCGGAGTACCGCAGCAGGGCCGCGAACAGCCTGGCGACGGGGCCGGGCAGCAGCATCAGCCGGTGGAGCAGCGGGGGCATGCCCTTGGCGTCGGAGGCGGGCCGCGCTTGCACCTCGCGGATCTCGCGGCTGATCTCCAAGTAGGGCCGCCGGTCGGTCCGCCGGACGACGTGACCGGTGGGCACGCGGACGCCGTCCACCTGCCGCTCGATCATGACCAGGACGTCGACGTCGTCGGGCACCGCGAGCCGGCGACGGCCCTTGCGCATCGCGTGGACCGTCCGGTCCTCGCTCACGGCGCGCCCGATGCAGAGGGCGAGGTACCCGGTGAAGGACAGCTGCTCGTCGGTCCGGGACTCGTACTCCCTGATCAAGGTGCGGGGCGTGGTCACGTCGACCTCGACGAGCCCGTAGACCCAGTGCCGCCACCAGATCATGTCGATGAGGTTGGGTGTCTCGCGCCTGCCCGCCGGCAGGTCGAGGACCGTGACGCCTCCGCGGTCGCGCTCCATGGGGACTCCTGTGCCCGTGGCCGGTTCGCCGTGCTCCCGCCCCGGATCATCCGCCGGACACCCCACCCCCAGCAGGGATGTCCGCGCGGCGTCCCCGTTCTCGACCGACGCAGGACCTGACGGCGGCCGCCCGGCCTCTCGGAGACCGGGCGGCCGCTGTGTTCAGTTGGAGCGGATCTGCTCTTCGAGCCAGGCCAGGACCTCGGGCAGGTCGATCCGCTGCGAGTAGGTGACACCCGCGCAGTTGCCGTTCGTCACGAACGAGTTGACCGCGAGCACGACGTTCGTCCCGCCCAGGAAGTCGGCCCCGCCCGAGTCGCCGAAGCAGGTGCCGCCCCGGCCCTGCGCCGGGTTGGCGGTCAGCTTGATGAACATGCCGCTGATGCTGTTCTCGCTGGCCACCAGCCGCGAGGGGGCGTAGTAGCGGGTGAACGTGCCGACCCACTGCGGCGGACCGCCGCCGACCACGCGCTCCTGCACCCCATAGCCGACGATGTCGACGGGCGTCCCCATGCCGAGCGTGTCGACGAAGCCGGCCTCGGGCAGCGCCGCGAACTCGGTCACGTCCGCCGCCTCGTCCAGGACGACGACGCCGACGTCATAGCTGGCAAAGCGGGTCAAACCCGATCCGCACTCGATGCAGAAGTCCGGATAGGTCTCCGGCGTCCCGGTGATGAACGGCCCGTTCGCCAGGAAGTCGGCGATGGGCGCCGTGCCGCGGTCGACGTGGGTCTCGAACGTGACCCACGCCTGCGTGGCGCCGTCGGTGCAGTGCCCGGCGGTCAGGACGACGGTGGGGCTCAGCAGGGAGCCGGTGCAGCGCCAGTACGTGCTGCCGTCGGTGAAGATCAGCAGCCCCTCGTAGGGATGTCTGTTCCCGTCCGGGACGCCGTTGGTGACGGCCTGCGCGGGGCCGGCAACCGCCATCAGCCCCAGCAACGCGGCGAACAGGACGATCAGTCTGCGCATGTGGTCCCCCTCGGTTGAGCGCAGGACCCCCGTGTGGCCGAGCACCACGCCGTGCTCCACCGGATGTGTCGTACCAACCGCGGGCAGTGACGTCAATACGGACGGGACCGGCCGGTATCGGTGAAAGGGGTCGCGGGTCGGCCGCCGTTCTGTCGGCGGCTGCGCCCACGATGTGCCGCATGGGTTCGCGTCAGCCGGTCCGCATCACGGTCACGGTCGAGGGCGACCTCGATCCCACGACGGTCAAGGCGGAGGCGTTCAGCTTCGCGCTCGCCAGCGTCCCGGACGACGGCGAGGGCGGCGAGATGACCGAGCGGGCGGCGAGCCACCTCGCCGGCAGCCTGCGCGCGTCGGCGCAGGTGCTCGTCATGGCCGCGGACGTCGGCAGCCTGCTGGAGGCGGTCCTGCCGTCGTTCGAGGCCCGGAGGAACGGCGGCTTCCGCTTGGGGGTCGACGCGCCGGGGCTGGGTCCGGAGGACGGCGGCGCCGAGTTCGTCGACTGGGGCGACTGAGCCGCTGACGGTGGGCCTTCCTCCTCACGAGGCCGGGGCGACCGCCTCGAGCGTCCGGGCGAGGGCGTCCTGCAGCGACCACGATGCGCCCTCCGCCGCAGCCGCCCGGTACGCGTCCTCGCCCAGCTGGTCCCGCGCCCGGGCGGCCAGGTCGTCGAGGAGCAGGGGAAGGGCGGGGGAGAGCGGTGACCCGATGACCTCGCGCACCGCGGCCGCCGCGCCGAGGGCGCGGGCCGCGACCTCCGGGTGTCCGTCGGCCAAGGCGAGCGCGGCCAGGCCCTCCAGCGAGTGAGCCGTGCTCGCTCGCTGACCGGCGCGCCGGCACGCCGTCACGCCGTCGAGGATCGAGCCTCGAGCGGCGTCGACGTCCCCACGGGCGGCGAGCGTGAGGCCGCGGAGGTTGCTGGCCTGGCCGACCAGGGCGTCGTCCCCGATGCTGTCGCCGAGTTCAGCGGCCGTGGCGTAGTGCCGCTGGGCGGCCTCGAGGTTGGAACTCAGCAGCGCCACGTCGCCGCTGGCGATCTCCATGTGTGCCTGGCCGAGCTCGTGGTGCAGCGCGGTGTAGCGGGTGAGCGCGTCCTCGACCAAGGCCGCCGCGTCCTCCAGCGAGTGGTCGGCGATGGCGAGGTAGATGCCCGCGACCGCGGCCGCCGCTTTGTCGTATGCGTGCGCGTCGTCGTCCGGGAGCAGCGCCCTGCCCTCGGGGAGCATCGAGCGGACGGCCTCGAAGTCGCCGAAGATGCTGCCGATGAAGGCGCGGAGTACGAGCAGCCGGCCCCGTACCTCCGGGGCGGCGCCGTCGGCCCGCTCCAGCGCCCGGTCCAGCCACTTCGCCGCCTCGCGCTCGTCGTCGCGGCGCGTCCGGTACGACAGGCTGTCGCGGAGCAGGAGGGCGGCGGTGCCGACGTCGCCGCTCCCGATCGTGCGCTTCAGCACGGCGCGGAGGTTGGCCAGCTCCGCGTCCAGCTGGTCGGCGCGGGTCCGGTGCTCGCGCCCGGTCGCGGTCACCAAGCCCTCCACCAGGTCGACGATCCACCCGGTGTGGCGGCGCTCGATCTCGGCGCGGTCGGGGGAGGCGGCCAGCTTCTCGGCCGCGTAGGCGCGCACCGTCTCGAGCATGTCGAGCCGCTCCTCGCCCGAGCGGACGAGGAGGCTGGCGTCGAGCAGGGCCGAGAGGCAGTCGAGGACGTCGGTCGCACAGACGGTCTCCGCGGCGTCGATGGTCCAGCCGCCGGAGAAGACGGCGAGCTGGGCGAAGATCTCCCGGTCGGGCGGGCCGAGCAGGCCGTAGCTCCAGTCCATGGTGGCGCGCAGCGTGCGCTGCCGGTCGGGGAGGTCGACCGGGCCGCCGGCGAGGAAGTCGAGCTGGCGGACGAGGCGGTCGAGCAGCGCGACGGGCGGCAACAGGCGGACCCGGGCGGCGGCCAGCTCGATGGCCAGCGGCAGGCCGTCGAGGCGGTGGCAGATCTCACTCACCGCTTCGAAGCTCAGGGAGTCGAGGGTGAAGCCGGGGCGGACGGCGCCGGCGCGGTCGGCGAACAGCCGCACGGCGGGCGCCTGGGGGAGGGTGCCGAGCGGGTACTGCTTCTCCGACCGCAGCCGCAGGAGCTGCCGGCTGGTGACCAGGGCGACGGTGGTGGGGACGGCGTCGAGCAGCGCCGCCAGGTCGGTCGCCGCGGCGGCGACCTGCTCGACGTTGTCCAGGAGCAGCAGCGTCCGGTCGTCGCCGAGCGCCGTCCCGATGGCGTCGATCACCTCGGTGCCGCGCTCCCGCGGGGCGCCGGCGGCGTCGGCGATGGTGGGCAGCACGAGGGCGGGGTCGGTGACGGCGCTGAGCGGCACCCAGACGGCGCCGCCGGGGAAGTCGTCGGCGACGGCGTGGGCGGCCTCGAGGGCGAGGCGGGTCTTGCCGACGCCGCCGGCCCCGGTGACGGTGACCAGCCGGGTGTGCGGGTCGCGCAGCATCTCGGTGAGCGCGGCGAGGTCGTCCTCGCGGCCCATGAGCTCGCCGGGTGGTTCCGGGAGGCGTTGCTCGCGGTGGGTGCGCGGCGGTGGGAACTGCGTGGGCAGCCCATCTATGTCGAGTTGGAAGAGCGGTGCGGGCCGTGGGAAGTCCTTGAGCCGGTGGGTGCCGAGGGAGCGCAGCGCGGTGCCGGCGGGTAGCTGCTCGTCGACGAGGGCGGCGGTGGTGTCGGACAGAAGGACCTGACCGCCCGAGGCGGCTGCGGCGATGCGGGCGGCGCGGTGGACGTCGAGGCCGACGTAGCCGCCCTCGCCGGGGGTGGCCTCGCCGGTGTGCAGGCCCATACGCACGGCGATCGTGCCTGTGCTGAGGGCCCGCTGGGCGTCGGCCGCGGCGGCGACCGCCTGCGCGGCGGTGGGAAAGGCCACGAAGAAGGCGTCGCCCTGGGTGTCGACCTCTCGACCGCCGTGCCGGGCGACCACGGCGCGCAGCTTCTGCCGGTGGTCGTGGAGGGCTTGCCTGTACGCCGCGCGGTCCTCCCGCACCAGCCGGGTCGAGCCCGCGATGTCGGTGAAGAGGAAGGTCACCGTGCCGGTGGGCAGCGCCGCGTCGTCCACGCTGATCGCCTCCCGGGCCGGTGACCCGACCAGCGTCGGCGTCCCCGCTGCGGCGTTGCCAGGGCCCGAGGGCCCGAGCGGTTAGCGCCGGCGAGTGAGGTCCATCGGGATCACGTCGGCCTGCCGGGGGATCGTCCGCGGCGGGAGGTGGTCGCGGCACCAGCGCTCGCAGTCGGCGAGCAGGTTGCCGGTGGAGATGGGGCGCGGCGCACTGAGGGCGGCCAGTCGGTGGTCGGCGGGCAGAGCAGGGTGGAGCATGCCGTCCTCTCGGTTCCCGGGGCCGCTGTTCTGGTGGCCCCGGTTTCCTATCGGCAGGCTCAGACCGTCTCAGGGACCCCCAGGTGAGCGAGCACGAGGTCCATCTCGGCGACGTCGTGGATCTTGGCGCCCATGGCCTGGGCGAACTGCTCGCGCATCATGCGAGCCTGCTTGCGGACCAGGTCGAGCGCCTCACGGGTCTCGAAGCAGGTGACGCTGACGGTGCGGCCGTTGCGGCGGTCGACCATCATGCTCAGGCTGCAGAAGCCGGGCAGGGCCTCGAGCTTGGGCATGAGGTTGACGCGGTAGGCGTCGAGCAGGTCCTTGAGGTGGTTGGGCTGGATGCGCGCCCAGGTCACCTGCGCGCCGCCGGTCTCGCCGCTGGGGTGGTCGCGGTGGACGACGGCGATCTCCCACTCCTGCACCTCGGGGTGCTCCCCGCCGAGCGCGAGGGCGAACTTGTTGCGAACGGGCTTCAGGCTGTCGGCGGTGGCGCGCATGGCCTCGGCGGTGGTCCAGGACGTCGTGGCGATGCAGCGGCCGCTTTTGCGGTCGGCGAGCATCGAGACGCCCATGCAGCCTTCGGTGCGGTCGAGGGTCGGCATGACGTTGTCGCGCAGGAAGGCGATGCCGGCGTCGATGGCGTTCGGATCGGCGTGGACGGTGGTCGACCGGGCGTACATGCGTCCCCTCTCGCAGGCGGTGGCGCACACGCTCTCGCTGTCGGGGTCCGCTGTCCAGTGCGGGCTGCTGCTTGGTCCCCGTCAGACGCGAGTGGCGAACCCGATCATCAGGAAGAACAGCCAGAAGACGACGGCGACGTTCCCCACGACGAGGCCGGCCACGGCCTGCCCCCGGCGAGCGTGACGCCCGGACATGGCCACGGCCGAGAGGACGAGCCCGAGCAGGGCCGACAAGGGCCCGAGCCAGGCGAGGAGCACGCCCAGGAACCAGAAGAGGCCGTCGAGCGCAGCGAACAGGAGGGCGAGAAGGGGCAACGCGAATCCGCCGACGCTCAGAGTGAGGCCCCAGGAGCTCAGCTTCGTGGGCTTCTCGGCACCCTCCCGCACCGGCGTCGCCACGGGCATCGGCGCAGGGACCGCGTAGTAGCCCATCGGCGCCGAGTAGCCGGGCGGCACGACCCAGTAGCCCGGCGGCGCGTGGTGCGGGGGAGGTGGGGAGCCCGGAGGGACGTTCGGCGGGCCGGCCGGCCTCGGCTCGTCCGGCCGCGCGCCTTGCTCCTCGTGGGGCTCCATGCGGTCAACGTCGATCACCATCAACTGACACGTCAACGTGGACGCGTCGCGGGTCACCCGTTGGTGCGGCGCGACCCCTGATCTCGGGCTCAGGCAGGCGAAACGGAGAAGGAGACGGTGTGCTGCCGGATCTTCCCGTCGGTGAAGACGAACGTGTCCACGCCGTCGTCGATCCGGCCCTGGGGCGAGATGGCGTTCCAGTGCAGCAGGAGGGCGTCCCCGGCGTACACGGTGGAGTCTTGGGCCCACTTCGCGTCCGGCAGGGCGCCGACCGCGGCGGAGAACCAGCCGCCGATGGCATCCCGTCCCTCGAAGACGCCGTCGGCGGTCACAGGGACGGCGTCGTCGGTGTAGTCCTCCATCACGGCGGGCACGTCCCCGGCGACGAGCGCGCCCCAGTGGTGCGCGAAGACGTCCTGCGGCGTGCTGGTCATGTGCGTCGCCCTTCTCGTGGTGGGACGCAAGGATTCGGCACCCGACGTGCCATGAGGAGACGTTCGGCGACCGGTCCGCCGAGGACCGTCCGCTCGTCTCGGTCATTTGCCGAGAACGTCATGGTGCTGCAGGACCAGCTCCGGCTCGTCCTCGAAAAGGTCGGCAGCGGTCCACTGCTTGAGCTCGACGACGACGTACGAGGGGCCGCTGCGCCGCGGGGGGGGGGGGGGGGGGGGGGGGGGGGCGGGCCGGGGCCGCCCCCCGCGCGGGGGTTGACACATCCCCAAACACCCCCCCCCACCC
>NZ_JBJGYZ010000053.1:0-28320 GCF_054050275.1 Geodermatophilus sp. SYSU D00691 | reverse complement strand
TACCACCGCCGACGCCGGCAACGCCGACTCGGACGGCTCACACCGGTCGAATACGAGACACTCACCCACGCCGCAGCAGCGGCCTAACCCCTACCGGAACGAGTCAACCGGACTGGGGGCAGTCCCGGGGTTGTCCGCCGAGCGCGGTGTGGCCGCGGTGATGGTTGTAGGTGTGCAGCCAGCCGGGCAATGTCGCGGCCCGGTCGGTTGAGCTGTCGAAGGGCCGGATGTAGGCCCATTCGGTCTGCAGGGTGCGGTTGAACCGTTCGGCTTTGCCGAAGCTTCTATGGCCGTCAAGTCGTCCGCGGTAGGGCGGCGGCTGGTGCGGTGAGCAGCCGGTAGATCTCTCGGGCGATGTGTCGCTTGAGGCAGCGAATGATCTCCTTGGTCGTCTTGCCGTCTGCTTGTCGCTTGGCCACGTAGGCGCGGGTGCGCGGATCCCAGGCCATGCGAGTGACGGCGAGGATGTACAGGGCGTAGTTGGCCTGGCGGTCGCCGCCGCGGTTGAGCCGATGGCGACTGCTCGTGCCGGATGAAGCCGGCAACGGGGCCACGCCGCAGAGGTGAGCCAAGGCCGACTCGCTCCGCATCGGATCGGGCTGGTCACCAACGGCCACCAGCAGCGCCGCGCGGGTCTGCTGGCCCAGTCCCTTGACCGCCAGCAGCTGGGGCGCGGTCTCCTGCACGAGGCGGCTCGGCTGAGCGTCGAGATCGCGGATCTCCTCGGTCAGCTGCTGGTGCCGCCGGGCGAGGCTGCGCAGGGCGTGCTTGGTCACGAGCAGATGCGTGTCCGGGGTGGCACCGGTGCGCCAGCGGCTGGCGGTGCGGACGAGCTCGGCAAGGGTGCTGGTGCGCAGCCGCTCGCGCAATTCGGCCGGCGCGGTCATCAGCAGAGCCCGGATCTGGTTGGCCGCCTGAGAGCGGGCCTTCTGCGCGCTGCGGCGGACCACCTGCAGCGAGCGGATCATCTCCACGACCCCGTCGCCGGCCTTCGGTTGGGCGGTCGCGGTGCCGGCGAGCACGGCGCGCGCGGGGCTTCGGCATCAATGGGGTCGGTCTTGCCCTGCCGGTGGCGGGCGCCGCGGTCGGGGCGGTTGACCTCGATCAGGCGGTGGCCGTGCTCGCGGAGCTGGCGCACCAGGCCGGCGCCCCAGCTGCCGGTGCCCTCGATGCCGAAGGCGTCGATGCGACCGAACTGCCGTGCCCATGACTCGAGCTGCCGGTAGCCCTGCGGGGTGGTCGGGATCGCGGTGGTGCCGAGGTTCCGTCCGAGCCGATCCAGCGCGACGGCGACGTGGATGTCGTCATGAGTGTCGACGCCGACGGTGACGATCGGCTCCAGCGGTGCGGCCGTGGACTGTGTCATCTGCTGCTCCTTCAGGCGGCGGTGATGCAGCGCCGGGTGAGGGCAGCGGACAGAACTGCGATGGGACCTCTGGCCAGGCTCCTATCAGGTGACCCCGCTCTCGCCCGGCGCTGGCGACAAGCGTGCTTCTCCGGGCGGTCGACAGTTCGGCAACAAGGCACCCGCTGGGCCGGTTGGTCTACGGGTCAGGCCGCTCGGAGAAGCACGTCGACACCCCCGCAGTTGGTCTAGGGCCGGCCGGGCTTGATGAATCGGCGCCCGATGGCGAGCTGGGTGCAGGCGGCGATCCAGGCCTGGCCGCGGCGGTAGCT
This sequence comes from Geodermatophilus sp. SYSU D00691, assembly GCF_054050275.1. Lineage (NCBI taxonomy): Bacteria > Bacillati > Actinomycetota > Actinomycetes > Geodermatophilales > Geodermatophilaceae > Geodermatophilus > Geodermatophilus sp. SYSU D00691. Next base: position 26,643 of record NZ_JBJGYZ010000053.1, on the reverse strand, counting down.
CAGGGCGTTGTCGGTCAGCACCCGGCGGATGGTGACGCCGTGGTCGGCGAACCAGGCCGCCGCGCGGGTCAGGAAGCCGGCGCAGGTGCCGGCGCGCTCGTCGGGCAGCACCTCGGCGTAGGCCAGTCGGGTGTGGTCGTCGATGGCGACGTGCACGTAGTCCCAGCCGTTCCCGCGGCCGCGGACCTTCTCGCAGCGGCCGTGGACGCGCCAGCCGCCGCCGTCGGGCACCCGGCCGAGCTTCTTGACGTCGACGTGCAGCAGGTCGCCGGGGTGTTCGTGTTCGTAGCGGCGGTCGCTGTGCCGGCGGCCGCACAGCAGCTCGCCGGTGAGCCGGTCGACCTCGGCCAGCCGGGGCCCGCCGGCGCGGGCGAGCAACGCGCCGATGGTGCAGGTGGCCATGCCCAGGATGTCGGCCAGCCGCACCGGCCCCGCGTGGTGCGCGCGGCGGGCGGCCACGATCGCCGCGGTCGCGGCCAGCGAGGTCCGGCGCGGCATCCGGTGCGGCCGGGAGGACCGGTCGGCCAGCCCCGCCAGGCCCCCGGCGCGGAACCGGCGCACCCACTTGTAGACCGTAGGCCGGCTGATCCCGAGCTGCTCGGCGACCTCGCCGGGCCGATGCCCGGCCAGGACACGAGCGACGATCAGCTTGCGGGCGTAGACGGTGGTGCGGGCATTAGCGTGAGCCACAGAGACCTCCGGTCGGGAATGACGACGTCAGACATCGCCACTCCCTTCGGAGGTCTCCTTCGTGATCAAGCCACCACGCCGACTGTCAACAACGTCCGTGGTCGCGACATCTAGAGGCAGCGAGTTGGCATGAACGGGAATACTCCGGATGGTCACCGGCAGACCGTCGCATTCTGCGCGTGGGACTGACGTCGTAGTGATGAACCGGTGACAGACCCTGAGAGATCCTCCTTCGGCTCGCCCGCATGAGCGGGCGCGCATCGTCGCGGTGCGACCTCACCGGCTTGGGGGTGAGCACGTTGGTCCGAATCTTCCTCAGCCACAGCAGCCGGGATGGTGCGGAGGTGGATGATCTGGCCACCTTCCTGCACGACGTCGAGCGCCACACGGTGTTCCTCGACCGCCACCCGCGGGCAGGCATCCGGGCAGGACAGCTGTGGGAGCAGGTCCTCTACGAGAGGCTGCACGAGTCCGACGTCGTCGTCTGCTGGGTGACGCAACATCACATCGCCTCGCGGTGGTGCTTCGCGGAGGTGGCGCTGGCCAAGGCGCTTGGTCGGCACGTGCTCCCTGTGCGCGCGCAGCCAGAGGTCGACCATCCTCTGCTCGACCCGTTTCAGGGCATCGACAACGCTCGTCCCGCTGCCGCTCGGCAAGCGCTTGCGGAGCGGCTCCGGGAGATCGAGGCCGGGGGAGGTGCCGCGTGGGACCCGGAGCGGCCCCTCTACCCCGGGCTGGTGTCGTTCGAGAGGGAGGACGCACCGGTCTTCTTCGGACGCGACCGCGAGGTCGCAAGGCTGGAGGGACATCTCCGTGGGCTGCTGGCACGCCGCGAGCACAACGCCGTCGTGGTGGTCGGAGCGTCGGGCAGCGGCAAGTCCTCGTTCGTGCGGGCCGGACTGCTCCCCCGCCTGGTGAGGAGCGGATGGTGGGCCGCGCCGCCGCTGGTGCCCGGAGTTGATCCGCTTGAGGCGCTCGCCTTCTCTCTCGCCAGCGCGTGGAAGGAGCTGCCACCCGGGTCTCCACGCGATCTGCGGGTCCTGAGGCGACGCTTGGACGACGACGTCGACGGGATCGCCCGCGAGCTGCTCCTCGCTGCTCCAGGTCGGCGACACACCCTCCTCATCGTCATCGACCAATTCGAGGAAGTCTTCACCCACGCGGACCCGGCGGCGTCCGAACTCTTCCTCGGTCTCCTCGATCGCGCCGCCGAAGCCGGACGCGCCACTTCGGTCGTGGCGACGATGCGTTCGGAGTTCATGACTGACCTGCTGTCGGCCGAGGCCGCTGGGCGACTCCGGAACGACCAGTTTTCGCTGACGCCGATGGACCACGGCCGACTCGCCGACATCATCACGGAGCCGGCGCGCAAGGGACGGTTGCACTTCAGTAACGAGCTGGTTCACCGCCTGGTCGAAGACACCGGCTCGGGCGACGCATTGCCGCTCTTAGCTGTGGCGTTGGAGCGCCTGACCCGAGGGGCGGGTCCGAACGCCCACCTGGACGTCGCCCGGTACGAGGAGGTGGGCGGTGTCACCGAGGCCATACGTCTGCAGGCAGACAGTGCACTGGCGGCCGCCACTCGGGTGACCGCGCTGCCGCCGTCCCGGGTCCTAGAGGCTCTGGTGGGGTTGGTGGCGCTGGATGCCTCCGGTCTCCCGACGCGTCGGCGGATCCGCCGCGCGGATGTCTCCCAAGAGCTGCTCCCGGCCTTGGACGTCTTCGTCGACGAACGACTGCTTACCTCCGACGACATCACCGGGGAACCGCAGTTGACCGTGAGCCATGAGGCGCTGTTCCGCGCGTGGCCCGAATTGCGCGAGGCGATCACAACGCACGCGGAGAATCTGAGGCTGCGGCGACGACTGGAATCGGCGGCTGCCGACTGGGAGGCGGCGGGCCGAGCCGCGTCCATGCTCTGGCGCGGCGACCAATTGCACATGGCCGAGACGCTCCTCACCAGTGCTGGGGGAACCGACCTCGAGCGCGCGTTCGTGGAACAGGCGCGAGCCGACGACGAGGCGCGCCGCCGCCGCGAGGCGGACATCCTGGCCGACCGCGTGCGCGCCGCTGATCTCGTCGCCCGGGACAGCGAGCTGACCCTGTTGCTCCTGCTCGCCGCTGCCGAGGACCACGCCGTCACTGCCGCGGTCGTCGGCGGGCTCCGTTCCACCCTGGCCCGGCATACCCTCCTCGGCCGCTTTCCTGCACCAGGCAACCGGATCACCGCGACGGTCGTGTCGGACGACGGACGGCTGGCCGCCGCGGCCGACCTGGGGAGCAATGAGCCGATCCGGCCGACCACGCGGCCACGCCGCGTCCCGCCTGTGGGTAGTTGTCACGTGCAGGTGTGGGACACCGAGAGCGGCGCAGGGGTTCGTTCCCTGGAGATCCCGGGACGTGAAGTCAGCGCGCTAGGTCTGAGTCAGGGTGCCTCTGGGCCGGTTCTGGCGGTGGCCATCGACGATCGGGTCGTGACGTTTGACGTCACATCGGGCGCGGCACTGGCACCCCGCGCCGCGGGTGCGCTGGCATCCCTGCGGGAGCCCCGCATCGGTGGCCCGCGATTGCAGCCGGATGCCTACGGACTGGCGTTGCACGGCCCTATACCGGTGGACCAGCCGACTCCGATCGCACAGCTCGACGGGCCCGTCTTCTCCCTGCGGTGGACGACTGCCCACACCCGCCTGGCCGTCACCCGGGACGGCCGTGTCTCGTACCTCGACGGCGGCAACGCAGGTCCACGTCTCGGCACAGTGCGCGCAGTCTCGGGCGACGGCGCACGCCTCCTGCTCGACAACCCGTTGCGCGTGCACAACCACGTCACCGGTAGATCGCTCGAGCTGCCCCTCCCTCTTGGCGTGCGATCGGGAGGCTTCTCGGGGGACGGCCTCCTGATCGCGCTGGCCACGAGGACCGGCCTCTTCGTCGTCAGCGCCGATACCGGCGAGCTCGTAAGCAGATTCGGGGAGCACGACGACGAGGAGGCGGACGCCTACAGCGGGGTCGGCTTGAACAGCGATGGCACGCGTCTGCTGTCGACGTCAATCGGCGGAGGACGGTCCGCCGTGTGGGACGTCGCCACCGGCACCGCCGTCGAGCCCGTCGAGATTTCGGTGTTCGAGCGCTCCCCGGACGGGGCCTCGGTGGTAGCTCGTGCCTTCCGTCGCGTCGCGGCGGAGCTGCCAACAGAAGTGGAGTCCCGCTTCGCCGCGCAGTCTGCCTTGGGCTTCCCGTCCGACGTCGTGCTGGCCGTCGACCCGCATCGGACGGCCATCGTCGTCTGCCAGTCTGACGAGCCCGTTTCGGAGTTCACACTGCCCGACGGTCATCCCATCTTCGTCGGCACGGCAGAGGCCACGGCAGCTACATTCAGCCCCGACGGACGCCATGTGTTGTCGGCGGGCTTAGACAACACGGTTGTAGTGTCCCCGTCACGGGAAACTGCCGACGTCCTTGCGCGCGCACACGCTCACGTGTTCAGGCCGCTGCCTGCAGCGGATCGCGCGTCGTTCTACCTCTGAGCAGTGGTCGCGGTCTCTCCGTGTCCCTGCTCTACGCCCCGCTACCCGGCCGCTCGGCATGTCTCGTGCAACGCCCACCTTCTGCGCGAGCTGATCGCGGTGGCCGTCCACCACACCCTCCTGTCAAACGCGGACATACCGGCCGAGTGATGCTGGGCGGGCCAGGTGAATGACGCGCTGCTCCGTGCCGATGAGCGGAAGAAGATGGCAGCCCCTGTGGCGCAGAATCGCCGAGCTGGAACGGCGAGGGAGACATCTTGAGCGGCCGCAGTCTTCTCCGCTGGGGAGACGGGCGAGTCAGCTATGGACTAGGCCGGCGCGAAAGCGGCACTCCGGATCGGTGTGCATCAACTGGTGTCCGAGGGGGGACTTGAACCCCCACGCCCTATACGGGCACTAGCACCTCAAGCTAGCGCGTCTGCCATTCCGCCACCCGGACGAGTGCGGGACCAGACTACCCGACCGCCCGACCGGGTCGGTGCACCCCTCCAGCCCTTCCGCACGAGGTGTCGCAGGCCCTAACCTTCCCCGCCGTGATCAGATCGTGACCAAAGGAGCGGCATGACCACGGCGGGAACGGGTCCGGCCCCCGCCACTCCGGCCAAGCGGGCGGCCGCCGCCGTCGTCCTCGGCGTCGGCGTCGCCGCCGGCGCGGCCGGGATCACGCTCCTGTCGCTGATCATGCGGTCGGTCACCGCGGTCGGCGGCTCGTGCGCCGACGGTGGCCCGTACGTCTCCGCCCAGCCCTGCCCGTCGGGCACCGGGACGGCGCTGCTGCTGGTCTTCGGCTCCGCGATCACCTGCCTGATCGCGACGCTCTGGGGCGCAGCGGTGCTGCGGGCGCCGCTGCCGCTGCTGCTGGCCTGGCCGGCGCTGTTCCTCACCCTCGGCTGGAACTTCCTCGAGGACGGCTTCGACCCGCCGATGGGGGAGGACATCGCCGTCGGCTACGTGGTCTGCGGCGTGCTCTTCGTGCTCATGGGGGCCGGACCGCTGCTGCTGTGGCTCTCGGTGGCCCGCGACGCGCGCCGCACGCGCACGGCCTCCGCCGCCGTCCCGACCCCGGTGGCCGCGGCCCGGGTGGCCGCGGGCACCCGGCCCCTGGCGCCCGAGCCGGCGCGGGTGGTGCCGCGACCGCGGCAGGACGACGACCCGGCCGCCGCAGCCATGTCCGTCGCCGGCCGGCTGGAGCGGCTGGCCGTCCTGCACGCCTCCGGCGAGCTGACCGACGAGGAGTACACCCTGGCCAAGCAGGCGACGCTGCGCGAGGAGCTGGACCCGTGACCGCACCCGAGCCGCGCCGCGGCACCGGCCGGTGGTGGCTGTACTACCTGGTCGCCGCCGTCCTCGGCGTCTACGGCGGGATGCAGCTGTTCGAGTGGGTGACGACCTGACCGGTCAGCGAGCGGCGACGGCCACCCGGCCGCGCCCGGCCCGCTTCGCCTGGTAGAGCGCGGCGTCCGCCGCGGAGTACAGCGTCCGCTCGTCGTCCGACGACGGAGCACCCGAGTGGGCGACGCCGACGCTGATCGACAGCGCCAGCAGCGTGCCGTCGGACAGGGTCAGCGGCGCCGAGCGGACGGCGGCCAGCAGCTCCTCGGCGCGACGGGCGGCGACCTCGGCGGTGCAGCCGGGCAGCAGGACGGCGAGCTCGTCGCCACCCAGCCGGGAGTGGACGGCGTCGTCGGCCCGCACGGCGGCGCGCAGGATCCGGGCCAGGTGGACCAGGACCTCGTCGCCGACCGGGTGCCCGTGCGAGTCGTTGATGGTCTTGAAGGCGTCGACGTCGACGAGCACCAGCCCGGTGCCCGCCCCGCCCGGCGCGCCCAGCGCCGTCCCGATGGCGTCGTCGAAGACCCGGCGGTTGACCAGGCCGGTCAGCGCGTCGACGGTCGCCTGCTGCTGCAACGCGCTGACCAGCCGCTCCTGCGTCTCGTTGGCGCGCACCAGCATCACCGACATGACCAGCAGCACCGCGCCGAAGAACGCGAGGTCGGTCGCCGCCTGCTCCAGGGGCTGCAGCAGGCCGAGGGTCAGCGCGTCGGCGGCCACCGCGATGCCGGTCGCCAGCACGACGGCGCCCCGCCGGAGGTGCGACGCGGCCCAGAGCACGGGGAAGGCCAGGAAGGACTGCCCCGTGATGCTGGTGTCCTCGGTGAGGAAGTTCAGCGAGCTGGCCAGCAGGACGCCGCCGAGCGCCAGCGCCACGCAGACGCCCACGCGGTCGAGGCGCTCCGGCTGCACGAAGCGGCAGACGGCGGCGGCACCGACGAGCGCGAGCACACCCGCCCACGACACCACCTGGGCGTGCCAGCCGGCGCCCTCGACGAGGGTCAGGCCCGCCAGCGCCGTCGCGCAGACGGCGAGGATCAGCACCGCACTGCGGGCGGCGGCGCGCGGGTCACGGGCCCGCAGCGCGCTCGGCATCCTCATGCCGGAGGCATCGGCACCGGCCCGGCCCGGGGCGAGGCCGGGTCACCCGGCCGGGTGATGCGGCCGCGACCTAGGCTCGACCGGTGAGCACCCCAGCGGTATCGCCGGCCCAGGCCGAGGTCGCCGACCTCCTCAGCGAGCTGATCGGCATCGACACGACCAACACCGGCGACACCGCCACCAGCGCGGGGGAGCGGACCGCGGCCGAGTGGGTCGCGGGCAAGCTCGACGAGGTCGGCGTCGACTCGGTCCTCCACGAGTCCGAGCGCGGCCGGGCCAGCCTGGTGGCGCGCATCCCCGGCGCCGACCGCAGCCGCCCGGCGCTGCTCGTGCACGGGCACCTCGACGTCGTCCCCGCCGACCCGGCCGAGTGGAGCGTGCACCCGTTCTCCGGTGAGCAGCGCGACGGCTACGTGTGGGGTCGCGGCGCCGTCGACATGAAGGACATGGACGCGATGGTCCTGGCGCTGGTGCGCGAGTGGGCCCGCACCGGGGTGCAGCCGCCGCGCGACGTCGTGCTGGCGTACGTGGCCGACGAGGAGGCCGGCGGCCGGCTGGGCGCGCGTTTCCTCGTCGAGGAGCACCCCGACCTGTTCGAGGGGTGCACCGAGGCGATCAGCGAGGTCGGCGGCTTCTCCATCACCGTCCGCGACGACCTGCGGCTCTACCTCGTCCAGACCGCCGAGAAGGGGCTGGCCTGGATGCGGCTGACCGCCGGCGGCCGGCCGGGGCACGGCTCGTTCGTGCACGACGACAACGCCGTCACCCGGCTGTGCGAGGCGGTCGCCCGGCTCGGCTCGGCCCGCCTGCCCACCGTGCTCACCCCGCCGATGCGCCAGTTCCTCGACGCGGTGAGCGAGGCCTACGGCGTCGAGATCGACCCCGACCAGCCCGACGAGGCGCTGGCCCGCCTCGGCTCGATCGCCCGCATGATCGGCGCCGCCCTGCGCAACACGGCCAACCCGACGATGCTCGACGCCGGCTACAAGGCCAACGTCACCCCCGGCTCGGCCTCGGCCTCCGTCGACGGCCGCTTCCTCCACGGCCAGGAGGAGGAGTTCGAGCGACAGCTCGCCTCGCTCATCGGCGAGGGCGTCCAGCGCGAGTGGATCGTCCACGACCAGGCGGTGGAGACGACGTTCGACGGCCCGCTGGTCGACCAGATGGTCGCCGCGCTCAAGGCCGAGGACGACGGCGCCCGGCCCGTGCCGTTCACGATGAGCGGCGGCACCGACGCCAAGAGCTTCGAGCGCCTCGGCATGCGCTGCTTCGGCTTCTCGCCGCTGCGGCTACCGCCGGACCTCGACTTCGCCTCGCTCTTCCACGGCATCGACGAGCGGGTCCCGGTCGAGTCGCTGCAGTTCGGCATCCGGGTCCTCGACCGGTTCCTCCGCGCCGTCTGATCTGATGCGGGGGTGACCCAGCACACCCCTGGCCCCGGATCGGTCGCGATGATCACGGGAGGGACCGGCGGCTTCGGCCGCGCCCTCGCCGCGAAGCTGCGCGAGCGCGAGGTCACCGTCGTCCTCACCGACCTCGACAGCGAGCGCAACCGGTCGGTCGCCGCCGACCTCGGCTGCCCGTTCCTGCCGCTGGACGTCACCGACCGCGCCGCCAACGAGGCCGTCGTCGCCCGGATCGAGGCCGAGCACGGCCGGCTGGACGCCGCCTACCTCAACGCCGGCATCTCCGCGGAGAAGTCGGAGGGCGAGCTCGACCTCGAGGAGTTCATGCGCGTCGTCGACATCGACCTGTTCGGCGTCGTGTACGGCGCGGTCGCGGCCCGCCCGGCGATCGCCCGCGCCGGCGGGGGCGCGATCGTGGTGACGGCGTCGCTGGCCGGCCTGTCGCCCATGGCCGGCGACCCCGGCTACAGCGTGGCCAAGGGCGGGGCGATCGCCTTCGTCCGTTCGATGGCCCCGCGGCTGGCCGCCGAGGGGACGACGATCACCGCGATCTGCCCCGGCTTCGCCGACACGGCGATCATCGACCGCATCCGCGAGCACTTCACCGCCGCCGACTTCCCGGTGCTCAGCGCCGGCGAGGTGGCCGACGCGATGGTCATGGCCTGGGAGTCGGGCGAGCCGGGCGCGGCCTACGTCGTCCAGCCGGGGGTGGGCACGGTGCCGTACACGTTCAAGGGCGTGCCCGCGGCCCGGACGGCGGCCGGCGAGACCGCCGTCGTCCCCGAGGCGCTGCGCCCGCCGTCCATGCGCTGACCCCCGGCCGGGGCTGGTCGCGGGCCCGCGGTCCTTGCCAGACTGCCCGCCATGGCCGTGTCCCGGGCACACCACCGCATGCGCATGGGCGGGCGCGACCCGCAGCAGCAGCACCGCGTCGCCACGCCGCTGGAGCTGCTGTTCGACCTGACCTTCGTCGTCGCCTTCGGCACGGCGGCGAACGAGCTGGCGCACGCGCTGGCCGAGGGGCACGTCGGCGCGGGCCTCGCCGGGTTCGCCTTCGCCACCTTCGCCACGGCGTGGGCGTGGATCAACTTCGCGTGGTTCGCGTCGGCCTACGACACCGACGACTGGTTGTTCCGGCTGACCACGATGGTCCAGATGCTCGGCGTGCTGATCGTCGCGCTGGGCGTGCCGGCGGTGTTCGCCTCCATCGAGGACGGCGAGACCGTGGACAACGCAGTCATGGTCGGCGGGTACGTCGTCATGCGGCTGGCCATGGTCTTCCAGTGGCTGCGCGCCGCCCGGCAGGACCCCGACCGGCGCAGCGCGTGCCGCACCTACGCGGTGGCGATCTCGGTCGCCCAGGTCGGCTGGATCGCCCTCCTGATCGCGCAGACCTCGCTGCTGGTGACGTTCCTGTGGGTGGTCCTGCTCGTGCTGGTCGAGCTGGCCGGGCCGGTGGTGGCCGAGAAGCTCAAGGGCGGCACCCCCTGGCACGCCCACCACATCGCCGAGCGGTACGGCCTGCTGGTGATCATCACCCTCGGCGAGGGCCTGCTCGGCACCACCGTGGCGCTCGCCGCGATCATCGGGCCGGACGGCCCCGGGTGGTCGGCCGACGTCGTGGTCCTCGGGCTGGCCGGGACGGCGCTGGCGTTCGGCATGTGGTGGACGTACTTCGTGCTGCCCTTCGGCGAGGTGCTGCACCGGCACCGCGAGCGGGGGTTCGGGTGGGGGTACGGGCACATCGTCCTGTTCGGCGCGGCGGTGGCGGTCGGCGCCGGGATGCACGTCGCCGCCTACTACGTGGAGCACCACAGCGCGCTGGGGACCACAGGCACCGTGCTCAGCGTCGCCGTCCCGGTCGCCGTGTACGTGCTGGCGGGCTACGCCCTCTACGACCAGCTCACCCGCAGCTTCGACCCGTTCCACCTGCTGCTGCTGGCCGGCTCGGCGCTGGTCGTGGGCGTCGCGCTGGCGATGGCCGCGGCCGGCGCGCCGCTGGTGTGGTGCCTCGCCGTCCTGGCGCTCACCCCGTGGGTGACCGTCGTCGGTTACGAGACGATCGGCCACCGGCACGAGGAGCGGGTGCTGGCCCGGCTCTGACCGCCCGGCCCGCGCACCGCGGGGGCCACCTGGCAGGGTCGCGGGCATGCGCGCATGGCGGGTCCACGAGCTCGGCGAGCCCACGGCGGTGATGACCCTCGACGAGGTCGACCGGCCGACGCCGGGGGAGGGGCAGCTGCTGGTCCGGGTCCGGGCCGCCGCGCTGAACTTCCCCGACGTCCTCATGGCCCGGGGCGGGTACCAGGAGCGGCCGCCGCTGCCGTACACGCCGGGCCTCGAGCTGTGCGGCGAGGTCGAGGGCACGGGGCAGCGGGTGCTCGGCTCGCCGTCGGGCGGACCCGGCGCCTTCGCCGAGTACGCGCTCGTCGACGCCGACCGGGCGTTCCCGGTGCCCGAGGGCATGCCCGACGCCAAGGCCGCGGCGCTGTACCTCACCTACTCCACCGGCTGGGTCGGCCTGCACCGCCGGGCGCGCCTGCAGGCGGGGGAGTGGCTGCTCGTGCACGCCGGCGCCGGCGGGGTCGGCTCGGCGGCGATCCAGCTGGGCAAGGCCGCCGGCGCGCGGGTGGTCGCCACCGCCGGCGGCGCGGACAAGGTGGCGGTCTGCCGGCAGCTCGGCGCCGACCACGCCGTCGACTACACCAGCGAGGACTTCGTCGAGGTGGTCTGGGAGGTCACCGGCGGCCACGGAGCGGACGTGGTCTACGACCCGGTCGGCGGGGACGTGTTCGACCGGAGCCGGAAGTGCATCGCCTTCGAGGGCCGGCTGCTGGTCGTCGGCTTCACCAGCGGCCGCATCCCCGCGGTGCCGGCCAATCACGTGCTGGTGAAGAACTACAGCGTCGTCGGGCTGCACTGGGGGCTGTACCGCACGCACGACCCGGCGCTGTTCGGCCTGGTGCACGAGGAGCTCGACCGGCTCTGGGCCGAGGGCCACATCGACCCGCTGGTCAGCCGCACGCTGCCGCTGGCCGAGGCGCCGCAGGCCCTGGAGGCGCTCGGCGAGCGCGGCACCGTCGGCAAGGTCGTGCTGGTCCCCTGAGGCCGCTGCGTCAGTGCGCCTGCGGCCTGCCCAGGCGGGCCTTCGTCGCCTCGACGTCCATGCCGTGCAGCCGCAGCAGGTTCTCGCCGAGGATCTTGCGCTTGGCCTGGTCGGTCAGCTGCGGGTAGCCGTAGCCCTCGCACAGGTCCTGCGGGATGGAGAAGTCCATGAACGCCCGCAGCGCCCACTGCGGCTGCCAGATCGGCGCCTCGGAGCCGTAGACGATCTTGTCCTCCCCGCACCAGAACAGCAGCTTGCCCAGCACCTCGGCGAACATCCGCGGCGCCCGGACGACGAAGTTGATCGTCGCCGCCAGCGAGGCGTACAGGTTCGGGTGGCGGATGAGCTGCCAGCACACCTCGTCGAGGAACGGCAGCCCGACGTGGAAGATCACGAAGTTGATGTCGGGGAAGTTGGCCGCGGCGCCGTCCATGTCCCAGGTCTGGGTGGCCTCGACCGGCTGCGGCCCCAGCGGCACGCCCTTGTGCACGCCGATGAGGTTCACGCCCAGCTCCTGCGCCTTCTCGAACACCGGGAAGGCAACCTGCGGGTCGTCCATGCGCCACGGGAACGGCGAGCCGTAGTCGTAGCGGACGTTGTAGAACTTGAACGCCTTGGCACCGAACTCGCCGACCTGCCGTTCCATCAGGTCGATCGCCCGGCGCCCCTCCAGCGGGTTCACCGAGCCCCAGAACACGGTGCGGTCGGGGTCGCGGGCGGCCAGCTCGGCGCAGGTCTCCCACGGCGACAGGCCGTCGCGGAACAGGTCGGTCAGCGGCAGCGGCATCGCGACGAGCATGTCGGTGTCGGACTCGTCGTAGACCATCTGGCGGATGTCGGCCGGGGTCCACTCCTTGAGGTACTGCTCGGCCGACAGCTTCGGCTCGTCGGCGGGGGTGAGCACCTGGTGGAAGGCGTACAGGTGGTTCATGAACATCGTCCCGGCCGAGCCGTAGGCGTTCTTCGCGGTGAAGTTGAAGGGGTGCGCCACCCCGTCGAAGACGAACGCGTCACCGATCACGGCGGACCTCCAGGCGGGTGAGGTACTCCTCCCGGTCGCCGGCGGCGACCGGGTCGGGCAGGAAGCGGAGCGTGCGGGCGGCGGAGGGCGACAGCCGGTCGGTCGTCCACGCCTCGTCCCAGACGATCTCGACCTCGCAGGTGTCGACGCCGGGGGAGCCGGCGATCGCCGCCTCGACGTCGCCGAGCACCCGAGCCGCGAACGGGCACCAGCCGGAGGTGAGCAGCAGCTCCACGCGGGCGTGCCCGTCCTGCAGGGTGACCGAGCGGAGCAGGCCCATGTCGACGACCGAGATGCCCTTCTCGCGGCAGCACGGGTCGTAGACGTCGGCGAGGGCGCGCACCGCCCAGTCCGGGGCCGCGGCAGCGCTCATGGCCGGATGGTCGACCGGCGCCCGCGGGCGGCGCCAGGGGCGGAATTTCAGATGGCGATCAGACCGCGATGCCCAGCGCCCGCGACACCCGGGCGGCGCCGGTCAGCAGGGCGCGCCGCCGGCCGGGGTCGGGCGCCGGGGTGACGACGGCGACCGCGCCGACGCCGTCCGGGTCGACCACGGCCGCGCCCAGGCAGCGCACGCCGACCGCGTACTCGCCGTCGTCCACCGCGACGTCCCCGGCCGCCGGCAGCCGCAGCCGGCGCCGGTCCACCACGGTCCGCGGCGTCAGGTCGTGCAGCGGGTGGCGGCCGAAGTACTCCTCGCGGGCGGGGGTCGGCAGCTGGCCGAGGATGCACTTGCCCAGCGCGGTGGCGTGCCCGGCGTCGTGGATGCCGACCCACAGGTCGATCCGCGGGGCGCGGGGGCCGTCGACGATGTCGGCCACGACGATCTCGCCGTCGACGTAGCGGGCCAGGTAGACGGCACCGCCGAGCTCGTCGCGCAGCCACTCCAGGGCCGGGCGGGCCGAGGCCAGCCCGCGGGCCGCCGTCCCGTGCCGGAGGACGACGTCGATCCGGTGGCCGAGCACGTACGAGCCGTCGGCCAGCCGCTGCAGCCAGCCCTCGTGGGCGCAGGTGCGCAGCAGGTGGTAGGTCGTGGGCAGCGGGAGCCCGGCGGCGCGGGCGACCTCCTTGGCGCGGGCCCGGCCGTCGTGCTCGGCGACGATCTCGAGCAGCCGCAGTGCCCGCTGCACCGACTGGATGAGCGTCGGCTGCCCCTGTGCTGCGCCCACGTCCCGCTCCTCTCGCGGTGGGGACACGATGGCAGAACCGCGGCCTGGTAGGCAGGGGGCCGTGCGCATCCTGGTCACCGGCAGCTCGGGCCACCTCGGCGAGGCGCTCGTCCGCGAGCTGGGCGCCGCCGGGCACGAGGTCACCGGCCTCGACCGGCTGCCCTCGCCGCACACCGACGTCGTCGCCTCGGTCACCGACGGCGGCGCCGTCCGGGCCGCCGTGGACGGCGCCGACGCGGTCCTGCACGCGGCGACGCTGCACAAGCCGCACGTGGGCTCGCACGACCGGCAGGCGTTCGTCGACACCAACGTGACCGGCACGCTGACCCTCCTCGAGGCCGCGGTCGCCGCGGGCGTCGGCCGGTTCGTGTTCACCAGCACGACCAGCGCCTTCGGCCGCGCGCTCACCCCGGCGACGGGGGAGCCGGCCGCGTGGGTCACCGAGGACGTCGTCCCGCGGCCGCGCAACGTCTACGGCGCCACCAAGGTCGCCGCCGAGGACCTCTGCGAGCTCGTGGCCCGCGACGAGGAGCTGCCCGTCGTCGTCCTGCGGACCTCCCGGTTCTTCCCCGAGGGGGACGACGACGACCGGGTGCGCGGCGCCTACGCCGACGAGAACGTCAAGGTCAACGAGCTGCTGTACCGGCGGATCGACCTCGCCGACGTCGTGGGGGCGCACCTGGCGGCGCTCGACCGGGCGCCGGAGCTGGGCTTCGGCCGCTACGTGGTCAGCGCGACCACGCCGTTCTCCCCGGACGACCTGCCGGAGCTGCGCCGCGACGCCCCGGCCGTGGTGGCGCGGCTGTTCCCCGACGCCGCCGAGGTGTACGCGGAGCGCGGCTGGCGGATGTTCCCGTCGGTCGACCGGGTGTACGTCAACGAGCGGGCGCGGGCGGAGCTCGGCTGGGAGCCGGGCTACGACTTCCGGCGGGCGCTGGACCTGCTGCGCGCGGGGCGGCCGCCGCGCAGCCCGCTGGCCGACGCGGTGGGCGCCAAGGGGTACCACCCGGTGCCGACCGGGCCGTACACCCCGGTCAGGTGACGGGCTTGGGGAGGTAGGAGAGCCGCGAGCGGCGCCGCAGGATGACCTTGCGGGTGCCGTCGGCGTGCAGCTGGAGACGGGCGAGCTCCCAGCCGCCGGTCTCGGCCTGCAGGCTCAGCATGGTCGCCGCTGCGGATCGGGACGTGCCCGCCGGGATCCGCAGCGGCGCGAACTCCCAATCCGCGACCGCCTCCATGCGGCCGATTGTGCCCCCGGTTCGCCGGGCCGTCACCCGTTCGTCATCCGGCCGCGCGACCCCGGTCTGCCGGCGGACCGGCCGGGCGGCACGATGGACGGGCACCCGACTCCCGAGGAGGACGACGTGACCGAGCCCGGCACCGACGTGCCCGACGCCGACCGCGCCGAGCAGGAGGCGCTCCTCGACCCGCCGGCGGTGACCTCGGCCGGGGACGCCCGCGCGCCGGGGGAGGACGTGCCCGAGGCCGACGCGCTCGAGCAGCAGCTGGCCGCGCGCCCGGGGGAGGCCGGCGCGCCGCTGCGGCCGGTGGGGGACCGCGAGGCCGACGCCGCCGACGTCCTCGAGCAGGAGGCCGACGTCCCGCTGGACGAGGACGACGTCCTCAGCTGACCGCCGGCGACCGCGCACTTCCACCGCGCGCTGACTTTGGTTAGGCTTCCCTAACTCGATCCGAGGGGGCGCCATGACCACCCGACCCGACGGCCCGGCCACCCGCGCCGTGCGACCGGGGCCGGCCGAGCGCGCCCGCAGCGTGGCCGCCGGCCCGCAGGCGACCGTCTGCGCCACCGGGGTCGAGGCGAGCCTGCCCCTGGCGCACGCGGTGACCGCCGACGGCCAGGTGCTGCTGGTGGTGCCGGCCGCCGGCGAGCTGGCCACCGCCGTCGCGGCCTCGCCGCAGCGCGACCTGTCGGCGCTGGTCATGGTCAGCGACCGGGCGCCGGTCGCGCTGCGCCGGCCGCTGCGCGCCCAGATGTGGCTCTCCGGCTGGGCGACGCCGGTGCCCGAGCGGGACGTGCGCGACACCCTGCTCGCCTTCGCCGACGTCCGCCCCTCGCACGCCCTGCTCGACGTCGGCACCACGGCGACGCTGCTGCGCCTCGACCTCGCCGAGATCGTGCTGCGCGAGGGCAGCGCGGTCGCCGAGGTCGGCCCCGAGGAGTTCGCCGCCGCCAGCCCCGACCCGCTCGCCGCCGTCGAGGCGGCCACCCTGGCCCACCTCGAGCGCGACCACCCCGAGTTCCTCGCCCTGCTCACCGCCGCGATCCCGGCCGGGCAGGTCGGCCCCGGCGACGTCGTCCGGCCCCTCGGCCTGGACCGCTTCGGGCTGCGCCTGCGGATCGAGCGGGCCGGCGGGCAGCAGGACGTCCGCCTGGCGTTCCCGCAGCCGCTCACCTGCCCCGGCCAGCTCGGCGCGGCCCTGCGGGCCCTGACCTGCGGCGTGCACGCGCCGGGCTGACCGCTACCGGTCGAGGAACGCGGTGAGGCGCGCCGCCTCCGCCTCGACCGCGACGGCGTCGTCGGCGCGCAGCGGGTGCAACGGCGCCAGGTGCACCGCGCCGTCCGCCCAGCTCCAGGTGCCGGCCACGAAGCCGTCGACGAGGAAGGTCGGCAGCACGTTCGCGTACCCGGGCAGCACCCGGCCGCGGGCCGCGTCGGGGAGCACCCGGGAGCGGTCGGCGTGCGCGAGCAGCGCGTTGTCGAAGCCGGGGAGGAACCGCACCGGCGCGGGGGAACCGGGGTCGGCGAGCCCCGCCTCCGGCAGGTCGAACAGCTCGCGGCCGGCCTCGTCGCGGTAGGTCCGCAGCCGCGGGCGCAGGGCGTCGAGCACCTCGCGCAGCCGGGTCAGGCCGCACCAGGCCTGCACGTCCATGACGGTGGCCGGGCCGAACCCGGCCAGGTACCGCAGCACCAGCCGCTGCGGGTCGGGCGCACCCAGGGGCCGGCCCAGCCACGCCTCGGCGTGCGCCACCGCGATGCCCGGCCGCGACCACCAGCCGCCGAACGCGCTGGTGGCCGGGTCGTGCACCAGCGGCAGCCGGAGCTCGGCGGCCGCCGCCAGCTGGGGGCGCGCCGCCCCGGGGTGCCGCTCCGCCAGGCGCTGCCGCAGCTCCCGGCGCGGCACGAGGTCGCCGCCGAGCACCTCCGCCGCGGTGGCCGCGACGGCGGCCGGGGCGTGGCCGGCCAGGCCGCGGCGGAACCAGGCGGCCGCGACCAGCCGGTCGAACAGCGGCTGCAGCGTGGGCCGCAGCCACCGGTAGTCCTCGGCGCCGGTCAGGTGCTGGGTGCCGCGCAGGCCCGGTCCCCGCACGACCGACCGGTCGGCCACCAGCGCGGACAGGTCCTCGGGCGCGAAGGAGGTGAGCCGGGTCCACAGCCCCACGTGCGGCCAGTTCGGCTCCTGCGCCTGCAGCGCCACCAGCCGGTCGACGACCGCCGCGACCGGGAGGTCGCTGCGGGCCAGCAGCAGCTGCCGGTCGAGCAGCGTCCGGTTGAGCGTCCGCCGGTCGAGGGTGCGCACCGCGAGCGTCGTCGTCATGGACCGACGCTAGGACGCCCAGCGGTCACCTCCCGTCCGCTATCCGTCGTCCTCGGCCGCTTCCCGCAGCAGCCGGGCGAGCCGGGTGCGCCGGGGGCGGACGTCGACCTCCCGCACCGCCCGGGCCAGCGCGGCGCCGCTGGCGTGCACGATCGACAGGTGCTGCTGCGCGCGGGTCAGCGCGGTGTAGACCAGCGGCCGCGACAGCATCCCGCCGGCCTCCGGCGGCAGCACGACGACGACGCCGGGCCACTCCGAGCCCTGCGCGCGGTGCACGGTGATCGCCCAGCCGTGCCGCAGGTCGGGCAGCGCGTCGCCGGTCACCGTCACCGGCCCGGAGGAGAAGTCGACGGTCAGCGAGCCGTCGCCGGTCCCGGTGACGACGCCGACCTCGCCGTTGGCGAACCCGATCGGCTCCAGGTCGAGGTGGTTGGCGGTGGCCACGACCCGGTCGCCGACGTCGAAGCCGAACACCGTCCCGTCGCCGGGGTTGAGCACCGCCTTGAGCGCCTTGTTCAGCTCGATCGTGCCCGCCGGCCCGCGGTGCACCGGGGTGACCACCTGCACCGACGCCGCCGGGATGCCCAGCGCCCGCGGGATGGAGTCGGTGACCAGCTGCACCACCCGGCGGGCGGCCTCGGCGCTGCCCTGGGCCGGGACGACGACCACCTCGCGGTCGGGGGAGTCCACGCGCGGCAGCTCGCCCTCGCGGACCGCCGTCGCCAGCCGGGCGATCGCGCCGCCCTCGGCCTGCCGGTACAGCGTGGTCAGCTCGGTGACCGGCACGGCGCCCGAGTCGATGAGGTCGCCCAGCACGTGGCCGGGCCCGATCGAGGGCAGCTGCGCCGGGTCGCCGACCAGCAGCAGGTGGGTGCCGTCCTGGCAGGCCTCCAGCAGCGCCGCGGTCAGCTCGACGTCGAGCATCGACGCCTCGTCGACCACGACGACGTCGGCGTCGAGCGGCCACTCCTCGTTGCGGGTGAACCCGCCGGTGGTGCCCTGCGCCCCGAGCAGCCGGTGCACGGTGACCGCGGGGTGGTCGGTGAGCTCCTCGAGCCGCTTGGCGGCCCGGCCGGTGGGGGCGGCCAGCGCCACCTCGCTGCCCTTCTTGCGCAGCAGCTGGACCACGGCGGCGACGGTGCGGCTCTTCCCGGTACCCGGGCCACCGGTGAGCAGGCTGACGCCGGCGGAGAGGGTCTGCGCCACCGCCTCGGCCTGCGCCTTGTCCAGCCCCTTGGCCACCGAGCGCACCGAGACCGGGTCGGCGATCGCCTCGGCGGTGGCCAGCAGCCGCTGCACGTTCTCGGCCACGGCCTCCTCGGCCATGCCGTAGCGGGCCAGCGAGAACGAGATGAGCCGGGGGTCGGGCTCCTCCTCGCTCTCGGGGTCGAACGGCGGCTCGTGCTCCAGCACGTCCCCGGACTCGACGGCCGACGCGATCGCGGCGGCGGGGTCGGTGACGCCCTCGGCCCGCAGCGCGGCGACCACCAGCTCGGCGGGCAGCACGGTGTGCCCGTCGCGGGTCGCCGTGCGGAGGGTCTGCGCGACGATGGCCCGGCCGCGGCGGCTGTCCTGCCGGTCGGCCCCGGGCAGGATGGCGATCGCCAGCCGGTCGGCCTCGGTCAGCGTGACGCCGGGCAGCCCGAGCAGCGCCCACGGGTCGTCGCGCAGCCGGCGGGCGGCGTCGTGCCCGAGCGTGTCGGCGACGCCGGCGGCCAGCTTGGCCTCCAGCCCGGCGCCCACGAGCAGGCCGACCACCTCGTAGGCCGGGGCGGCGGCCAGGAAGCTGGAGAACAGCCGCTCGGCGCGCTGCTTGCCGACCCGCGGCAGCTTCATCAGCCTGGCGGCGGTGACGTCGTCGGGGGTGGTGATGCCGGCGCCGGGCAGCTCGGCCGCCGCCCGCTTGCCCAGGCCCGGCCACAGCCCGGCCGCGCAGAAGGCGGCGAAGACCCTGTCCTCGGTGACCGTGGTGCTCATCGCCGCTTCTCCGGATAGCCGAACGGCGGCGCCGAGACGTCCTCCAGCGCGGTGCGGATGGCGGCCGGCAGCCGCACGCCCTCGGCGTCGAGGGAGGCCTGCAGCTGGGCCGCCGTCCGGGCGCCGACGATCGGCGCCACGACGCCGGGACGGTCCCGCACCCAGGCCAGCGCGACGGCGAGCGGGGTGGTGCCCAGGCCCTCGGCGGCGGTGATCACGGCCTCCACGATCCGGTCGGACTTCGGCGAGCGCAGGCCGTCGATGAAGCCCTGCCAGGCCGGCGAGGCGCCGCGGGACTCCGAGGGGGTGCTGTGCCGGTACTTGCCGGTGAGGATGCCGCGGCCCAGCGGCGACCAGGGCAGCACGCCCAGGCCGAGGGCCTCGGCGGCCGGCACCACCTCGCGCTCGACGCCGCGCTGCAGCAGCGAGTACTCGACCTGGGTGCTCACCAGCGGCGCGCGGCCCGGCCAGGCCCGCTGCCAGGTGGCGGCCTGGGCGGTCTGCCAGCCGGTGAAGTTGCTCACCCCGACGTAGCGGACCCGGCCCGAGGAGACGGCGGCGTCGCAGGCGGCGAGGGTCTCCTCCAGCGGGGTGGCCTCGTCCCACGCGTGCAGCTGCCACAGGTCGACGTGGTCGATTTCGAGCCGCTCGAGGGAGGCGTCGAGGGCGGCGAGCAGGTGCCCGCGGGAGGCCCCCCGGCCCATCGGGCCGGGGGAGGTGCGGCCCACGGCCTTGGTGGCCACCAGCACGTCACCGCGGGGGACGACGTCGGAGAGCAGCCGGCCGAGGGTGCGCTCGCTGTCGCCCTCGCCGTAGACGTCGGCGGTGTCGACGAGGGTGCCGCCGGCGTCGACGAAGGCGGTCAGCTGCGTCGCCGCCTCGTCCTCGTCGGTGTCGCGGCCCCAGGTCATGGTCCCCAGCGCCAGCCGTGAGACGACCAGGCCGCTGCGTCCCAGCGCCCGTTGTTCCACGACCGGCCAACCTACCGGCGCGGGACGACACCGGCCCGCGACCGTCCCCACCCCGGAGCGGCGCGCCGGCTCCCCGCGGGGCGCCCCTTAGGCTGATCTCCCGTGCCTCCCGCGAGCCCCGTCCCGTCCGCCGTCCCCGCGTCCGAGGGCTGAGCCGGCGTGGGGTGGTTCGAAGCCGTCGTCCTCGGTCTGGTGCAGGGGCTGACTGAGTTCCTGCCGATCTCCTCCAGCGCCCACCTGCGCATCGTCGGTGAGGCGTTCGGCTGGGACGACCCCGGCGCGGCGTTCACCGCGATCACGCAGATCGGCACCGAGGCCGCCGTCCTCCTCTACTTCCGCAAGGACATCGCCCGGATCGTGACCGCCTGGGTGCTGTCGCTGTCCGGGAAGCGCAAGGGCGACCCCGACGCGCGGATGGGCTGGCTGATCATCGTCGGCAGCATCCCGATCGTCGTCCTCGGCCTGCTGTTCCAGGACCGGATCGAGACGACGTTCCGCGACCTGCGGGTGGTCGCGATCGCGCTGGTCGCGTTCTCCCTGATCCTGTTCTGGGCCGACCGCGTCGGGCGCAAGGACCGGGAGCTCAAGGAGCTGACCGTGGGCCACGGCATCGCCTTCGGGTTCGCCCAGGCCATGGCGCTGGTGCCGGGCGTCTCGCGCTCCGGCGGGACGATCACGATGGGCCTGTTCCTCGGCTACACGCGCGCGGCCGCGGCCCGGTACTCGTTCCTGCTGGCCATCCCGGCGGTGCTCGGATCGGGCGGGTTCCAGGTCTACGAGGCGCTCACCGGCGACCTGGCCGGGGGCGCCGTCGACTGGGGGCCGACGATCGTGGCCACGGTCATCGCCTTCTTCGTGGGCCTGACGGTGATCGCCTGGCTGCTGCGCTACCTCGACCGCGGCAGCTTCACCCCGTTCGTCGTCTACCGCGTGGTGCTGGGCCTGGCGGTGCTGGCGCTGGTCGGCGCGGGCGTGCTGTCCCCGCGGTGACCGTAGGGTCTCGCCCGTGACCACGGTGATCCTGCTGCGCCACGGGCGGACGACGGCCAACACCGGCGGCGTGCTCGCCGGGTGGACGCCGGGCGTGCAGCTCGACGAGACCGGCCTGGCGCAGGTGCGGGCCGTCGCCGAGCGGCTCGCCCCGGTGCCGCTGGCCGCGGTGGTGAGCAGCCCGCTGGAGCGCTGCGTGCAGACCGCCGGCGCCGTCGTCGAGGGCCGGGCGCTGGAGCTGCAGACCGACGAGCGCCTCGGCGAGTGCCGGTACGGCGACTGGACCGGCCGGCCGCTCAAGGAGCTGGTCAAGGAGCCGCTGTGGAAGGTGGTGCAGCAGCACCCCTCCGCCGCCGTCTTCCCCGGCCCGGAGGGGGAGGGGCTGGCGCAGACCCAGGCCCGCGCGGTCGCCGCGGTGCGCGAGTGGAACGCCAAGCTGGGTCCGGAGGCGGTCTGGCTCGCCTGCAGCCACGGCGACGTGATCAAGGCCGTGCTCGCCGACGCGCTCGGCCTGCACCTCGACCAGTTCCAGCGGATCGTCGTCGACCCGGCGTCGGTCTCGGTGGTCAGCTACACCGACACCCGGCCGTTCGTCGTCCGCATGAACGACACCGGCGGGGACGTCGCGGCGCTGCTGCCGCCGCCGAAGAAGCGCCGCCGGCGCAAGGCCGACTCCGACGCCACCGTCGGCGGGGGCGCCGGGCCGGGCGCCTGAGCCCGGTGTCGTCGGGTGGACCAGCGCGGACGCCCGCGTAACCTGGGGCGCGTGCCACGCCAGGTCCACCTCTTCGATCGTCCGACCCGGTTCGTCGCGGGCACGGTGGGCCAGCCCGGGGACCGCACCTTCTACCTCCAGGCCTCGGACGCCACCGGGCGCACCGTCAGCGTCGCCCTCGAGAAGACGCAGGTCCAGATCCTCGCCGACCGGATGAGCGAGCTGCTCGACGAGATCGCCGCCCGGGCCGGGACCGTCATCCCGCCCGACGCCGACGTCGACGACCTCGACCCGCTCACCCCGCCCGTCGACGAGGAGTTCCGGGTCGCCGCCATGGGCCTGGCCTGGGACGGCGACGCGCAGGCCGTCGTCGTCGAGGCGGTGGCCGCCGGCGACGAGCCGATCGAGGAGGACGCGATCCTCTCCGACGCCGAGGAGGGCCCCGACGCGCTGCGGGTGACCATCACCCCCGGCGCCGCCCGCGCGTTCGTGGCCCGCGCGCGCCGGGTGATCGCCGCCGGGCGGCCGGCCTGCCCGCTGTGCTCGCTGCCGCTGGACCCGACCGGGCACGTCTGCCCCCGGCAGAACGGCTACCGCCGCTGACCGGGGGCCCCATGAGCGACGTCCCCGAGCCGGTCGCCCCGGCCGGCCTGCGCCGGCCGGCCGACGACGCCGAGGCCCGCACCCTCCTGCTGGAGGGCGTGATGGACCTCGAGGGCCGCATGCTCGACGCCTCGAACGTGACCCTGGTCGGCGCGATCCGCACCGCCGCGCTCGAGGCCGAGTGCGTCTACAAGCCGGTCGCGGGCGAGCGGCCGCTGTGGGACTTCCCCGACGGCACGCTGGCCGGGCGGGAGGTGTCGGCGGCGCTGGTGTCGGAGGCCACCGGCTGGCGGATCGTGCCGCCCACCGTGCTGCGCGACGGGCCGTTCGGCCCCGGGATGGTGCAGCTGTGGGTCGACGGCGACGAGACCGTCGACCTGGCCGCGTTCGTGCGCTCCGACCACCCCGGGCTGCGCCGGATGGCGGTGTTCGACGCCGTGGTGAACAACGCCGACCGCAAGGGCGGGCACATCATCCCGATGCCCGACGGCCACGTGCACGGCGTCGACCACGGCATCTGCTTCTCCGTCGACCCCAAGCTGCGCACCCTGCTGTGGCGCTGGGCCGGCAAGCCGCTGCCCGCCGAGGCGGTGGCCGTGCTGGAGCAGCTGCAGACCGACCTGCTCGGCGACCTGGGCGAGCAGCTGCACGAGCACCTCACCCGCCGGGAGGTGCGCCGCACGCAGCAGCGGGTGGCCGAGCTGCTGCGCACCGGGCGCCACCCCGAGCCCTCCGGCGACTGGCCCGCCCTGCCCTGGCCGCCCTTCTGAGCCGCCTCCGCTGCCGAGATCACGCGATCTCGGCAGCTCAGGGCCCCTGATCCGCCGAGATCACGCGATCTCGGCGGGGGCTGGGACATGATCGCCGTCATGCCGCACCGTTCGCGCCTGTCGATCCTGCTGCTCGACCTCCCGCCGGAGTCCCACGACGCCGGGCGGGACTTCTGGTCGGGCGCCACCGGCCACCCCGCCCACGCCGACCCGGACGAGCCGGAGTGGACCGAGCTCGGCTCCTTCGCCGACGGCTGGCACGTGGCGGTGCAGCGCACGGGGGAGGGGACGCCGCCGCGCTGGCACGTCGACGTCGAGACCGACGACGTCGAGGCCGAGGTGGCCCGCCTCGAGGCGCTCGGTGCGAAGCGGCACGCCGACATGGGCCGGTTCTGGCAGATGACCGACCCGGCCGGGCTGGTGTTCTGCGTCGTCGGGGTCCAGACCGGGGAGGCGTTCGAGAGGTACGCCACCACCTGGCCGTGACCGCTACTCGATCCTGACCAGGTCGAGCATCGCCGCGGCGGTCGCCGGGTCGCCGTGCACGGTGAGCACCTCCATCGGCAGCCGCCGCCACAGCGCCAGCAGCAGGTCGCCGGCGTCGCCGGTGAGGGTGGCGATGGGGAACGGCCGGGTGCCGGGGAACAGGGTGCGCTCGGCGTCGGCGTCGACGGCGTGCAGGACGACGGGGTGCGCCGTCTCCGGCGGCCCCTGGGGCAGCGCGGAGGGCGCCATGACCTCCAGCCACTCGTCGATGCCGTCCAGCGCGACGGCGGCGGGGATCGGCCGGACCGCGCCGAGCAGCTGCTCGACGTCGGTGGTGTGGACGACGGCCTCGTGGGTCTGCCGTCGTAAGACGAAGGCGACGTCGCGCCGCGGTGCCCACGTCCACACCGGCTCGGCCGGGTCGGCGCCGTCCAGGGCCGTCTCCAGCTCGGCCGCGGCGGCCGCGGTGAAGCCCAGCAGCTCGTCGTCCGGCTTGCGCTGCGGCTCGCGGTAGCCGGTCGGCTCCGGTGCGCGGGTGCGCACCACCCACGCCCAGAAGTGCTGGACCTCGGCCAGGTGCCAGACGAGGTCGGCCAGCTCCCAGTCGGGGCAGCCGGGGACCCGGGCCCGCCAGCCGTGCGCCAGCACCGCCTCCGCGGCCGCGTCGGCGAACCGCGCGTTCGTCCGCTGCAGCACCGGCAGGTACTCGTCGAGCTCCATCGCACCCTCCCGTCGTCCGCCCGACTGCGACCGTAGGGGCAGCCGGGACCGGCCCGGGGATCCGGCGTCGTCGGAGACGGTCTCTAGTCTCGATGTCGTGCTGTCCTGGCCCGCTCCGCTCCTGCCGACCCTGCCGGGGTCCGGCCCCGCGCTCCGCCTGCACGACACCGCGCGGGGCGAGGTGGTGCCGACCGAACCGGAGTCGACCGCCCGCATGTACGTCTGCGGGATCACGCCCTACGACGCCACCCACCTCGGGCACGCGGCCACGTACCTGGCGTTCGACCTGGTCAACCGCCTCTGGCGGGACTCCGGCCACGCCGTCCACTACGTGCAGAACGTCACCGACATCGACGACCCGCTGCTTGAGCGCGCCGAGCGCGACGGCGAGGACTGGATCGTCCTGGGCATGCGCGAGACGGCGCTGTTCCGCGAGGACATGACGGCGCTGCGGGTGCTGCCGCCCGACGACTACGTCGGCGCCGTCGAGGCCATCCCGCGGATCGTCGGCCACATCGAGGAGCTGCTCGACGCCGGGCTGGCCTACGTGCTCGACGACGGCACCGGTGACGTCTACCACGACATCGCGCAGGCGCCGGGGTTCGGCGGGGAGTCAGGCTACGACGAGGCGACGATGCTGCGGTACTTCGCCGAGCGCGGGGGAGACCCCGACCGGGCGGGCAAGCGCCAGCCGCTGGACCCGATCCTGTGGCGCGGCGAGCGGCCCGGTGAGCCGTCGTGGCCCGGCCCGCGCGGCACGGCCGGGCGGCCCGGCTGGCACATCGAGTGCGCCACCATCGCGCTGGACACCATCGGCACGGGCTTCGACGTCCAGGGCGGCGGCAGCGACCTGGTCTTCCCGCACCACGAGTACTCCGCCGTCCACGCCGAGGCGCTCACCGCCGCCGCGACGGGGGTGAAGGAGCCCTTCGCCCGGGCCTACGTGCACACGGCGATGATCGGTCTCGACGGCGAGAAGATGAGCAAGAGCCGCGGCAACCTCGTCTTCGTCTCGCGGCTGCGCGGCGACGGCGTCGACCCCATGGCGATCCGGCTGGCCCTGCTCTCGGGGCACTACCGCACCGACCGGGAGTGGACGGCGCAGCTGCTCCGCGACGCCCAGGAGCGGCTGGCGACGTGGCGGCGGGCGGTGTCCGCGCCCGCCGGGGCGCCGGGCTTCCCGGTGCTGGCCGAGGTGCGCGCCCGGCTGGCCGACGACCTCGATTCACCCGGCGCGATCGCCGCCGTCGACGCGTGGGCCGCGGCGACCCTGGCCGGGGCGGCCGAGGACGACACCGCGCCGGCGCTGGTGCGCGACACCGTCGACGCCCTGCTCGGCATCGGGCTGTAGGTCGTGAGCGGTCCGTTCCGGTTCACCGACCGCGCCGCCCGGGAGGCGGCGGAGGCGGCGCTGGCGCCGGCCGCCGTCCGGTCGACCGCCACCCGCGGCCGCGCCGTCCCCGAGGCGGAGGACCCGCTGCGGACGGCGTTCGAGCGCGACCGCGACCGCATCCTGCACGCCAAGGCCTTCCGCCGGCTCAAGCACAAGACGCAGGTCTTCCTCAACCCCGACGGCGACCACTTCGTCACCCGGCTGACCCACACGCTGCAGGTCACCCAGGTCGCCCGCTCGCTGGCCCGCGCGCTCGGGCTGAACGAGACCCTGGCCGAGGCGATCGCGCTGGGCCACGACCTGGGCCACTCGCCGTTCGGGCACATCGGCGAGGACGCGTTCGACCCGTACGTGCCCGGCGGCTGGCACCACGCGGCGCAGGGCGTGCGGATCGTGGAGGTGCTCGAGCACCTGAACCTGACGTGGGAGGTGCGCGACGGCATCCGCGCGCACAGCTGGAAGATCACCCCGCCGCCGGCCACGCACGAGGGGGAGTGCGTCCGCTTCGCCGACCGGATCGCCTACCTCTCGCACGACGCCCAGGACGCCGTCCGCGCCGGGGTGCTGCAGCCGGCCGACCTGCCGGCGCGCACCCGCGAGGTGTTCGGCGAGCCGGGCGGGGAGATGGTCGGCGCGATGATCGACGCCGTCGTCCGGGGCAGCCTGTCGCCGGCGAACACGTCGGGGTCCGTGGCCATGGACCCCGACGCGCTCGGGGCGTTCCACGAGCTGCGGGCGTTCATGTTCCACCGGGTCTACGAGTCACCGACCGCGGCGGGGCAGAAGCACGTGGCCATCGCCGTCATCCGCCGGCTGGTCGACCACCACCTGGCGCACCCGGAGCTGATCCCGGCCAGCTACCGCGACACCTCCGCCGACCCGGTCACGCAGGTGGTCGACTACGTCTCCGGCATGACCGACCGGTTCGCGCTGAACATGCACGACCGGCTCTTCGACGACGACGCGTCGTCCCGGATGACGCCGCTGCTGCGCACCTCCTGACCGCTCCCTGCCGAGATCACGGGATCTCGGCACAGCGGGCCGCGGGCCCCCCCGCCCTGCGGCGCGGTGGGGGGGGGGGGCGCGGGGGCGACGCCGCGGGGGGGGGGGG
>NZ_JBJGYZ010000052.1:0-28731 GCF_054050275.1 Geodermatophilus sp. SYSU D00691 | reverse complement strand
GCCGGGTCGCCCAACGGCTTCTTGCCCTCACCGCCGCCATCTGGCACAACCGCGCCACCGGCCAGCCGATCACCCGATCCCTGATCGCCTACGACCACTGACCCCCGATCGGACTTACTCGTCTAGCGCCGCGGGTCGACCCACGATCTCGTCCAGCGTGCGCTCCAGGGCGTGCTGCGGCGACCACTGCCCTCCCTCGTGGCAGGCCGCGTCGTAGGCCTGGTCGCCGAGCTGCGACCGCGACCGCGCCGCCAGGTCCGCCACCAGGGGCGGCAGCGCAGGCGTCAGCGGCGCGGCGATGTGCCGCCGTGCAGCGGCCGCGGCGGCCAGCGCCCTGGCCGCCACCGCCGGGTGGCCGTCGGCCAGCGCCACCGCGGCCAGCCCCTCCAGGGAGTAGGCGATCGCCGTGGTCTGCCCCCAGCGCTGGTTGGCCGCCGCGCCGTCCAGGACCGAGCGCCGCGCGCCGGCCACGTCGCCCCGGCTCAGCAGCACCAGTCCTCGCAGGCTCATGGCCTGGCCGATCATCGCGTCGTCGTCGAGACGCCGGGCCAGCTCCACGACCCTGCGGTAGCGCCGGTCGGCCGTGTCGAGGTCGCCGCTGGCCAGCGCGATGTCCCCGCCCACCATTTCCATGTAGGCCTCGCCGAGCTCCTGCCCCAGCGCGATGAAGCGGGCGAGCGCCTCCTCGTGGGCGGCGCGGACCCCCTCGAGCGAACCGCGGGCCACGGCGGCGTAGATGCCGGCGGTAGCCGCGAAGGAGCGGTCGTACTCGTGGTCGGCGTCGTCGGGGAGCAGTGGCCGGCCTTCGTCCAGCAACGGGGCGACGGCGGTGAGGTCGTTGAGGATCCCGGCGACGAGCGCCCGGAGCACGAGCAGCCGCCCGCGGACGGCATCCGGAGCCCCGTGCGACATCGCCAGCGACCGGTCGAGCCACTCCCCGACCTCCCGTTCGCCGTCTCTTCGGGTCATGTAGCCGAAGGTGTTGCGCACGAGGAGCGCGGCCGTGGTCAGGTCGCCGGCGCCGAGCACGCGGTCGATCGCCGTCCGCAGGTTGGGCAGCTCGTCGTCGAGCCGGAGGGACCGCCCCCGGACCTCGGGCACGGGTGCGGTCAGCAGGGCACCCGTGAGCTCCACCATCCACTCGGTGTGCCGCCGTCCGGCCTCGTCCCGGTCCGGGGAGGCGGCGAGCTTCTCGGTCGCGTAGGCAGCGACGGTGTCGAGCATGTACAGCCGCGGCTCCGCGATGGACTCCCCGGACTCGGCGAGCAGGCTCGCGTCGAGCAGCGCCGCGAGGGCGTCGAGGACGGCGGGCTCGCCGGGCCGGCCGCAGACGCTCTCCGCCGCGTCCAGGGTCCAGCCGCCGGAGAACACGGCCAGCCGGGTGAAGACGGCCTGCTCGTGCGGACCCAGCAGGCCGAAGCTCCAGTCCATCGTGGCGCGCAGGGTCCGCTGCCGCGCCGGCAGGTCGACCGGTCCGGCGCCGAGGACGTCGAGCCGCTGCCCGAGGCGGGCGAGCAGCGCTGGGGGCGGCAGCAACCGGGTCCGGGCGGCGGCCAGCTCGATGGCCAGGGGCAGCCCATCCAGACGGCGGCAGATCTCCGCAACCGCGGCGGCGTTCGCGGCGTCCAGCGTGAAGCCGGGGCGGACCGCTGCGGCGCGTTCGGCGAAGAGCCGCTCCGCGGGCCCGGCGGCCAGCGGGGCGAGGGGGAACTGCTGCTCGGCGCGCAGACGCAGCGCCTGGCGGCTGGTCACGAGGGCGACCGCGGCCGGGGTACTGTCGAGCAGGACGCTCAGGTCGCCGGCGGCCTCGACGACCTGCTCGAAGTTGTCCAGCACGAACAGCGTGCGTTCCTCGACGGCGGTGGCGATCGCGTCGACCGGTGAGCTCCCGCTCTCGCAGCGGGCGCAGATGACGTCAGCGACCGTGCCCAGCACCAGCCGCGGGTCGGTGATCGCGCTCAGCGGCGCGAACACGACCCCGCCGGGGAACTCGTCGGCCACGGTCCGGGCCGTGGTGAGCGCGAGCCTGGTCTTGCCGATGCCTCCGGGTCCGGTCACGGTGACCAGCCGGATGCGGGCATTGGTCAGCAGGGCGGCGACGGCGTCGACGTCGCCGTCCCGGCCCAGCAGGTGGTCGGGGACGTCCGGCAGGATCAGCCGACGGGGCGACGTGGTGCGCGGCGGCGGGAACCGGTTCGGCAGCCCGGCGATGTCCAGCTGGTAGAGCGGCGCCCGGCCCGGGAAGTCCTTGAGCTCGTGCTCGCCGAGGAAGTGCAGGGCGGCGCCTCCCGGCAGCTGCCCCGCGGCCACGGCCGCGGTGATGTCCGACAACAGCACCTGCCCACCGGAGGCGGCCGCGGCGATCCGGGCCGCGCAGTGGACGGCCAGGCCGACGTAGCTGCCGTCGGCGACGGTGGCCTCCCCGGTGTGCAGGCCCATCCGCACGCTGATGCGCCGCTCGTCCGGCCCGGGCTGGGCGGCCAGCGCCCGCTGCGCGTCGACCGCGGCGGCCAGCGCCTGGCCGGCGGAGGGGAAGGCCACGAAGAAGGAGTCGCCCTGGGTGTCGACCTCGTGGCCGCCGTGCTCGGTGAAGGCCGCCCGCAGCAGGCGGCGGTGCTCGGCGAGGGCGGCCGCGTACCCGTGCCGGTCCTCCCGGAGCAGGCGCGTCGACCCGACGATGTCGGTGAAGAGGAAGGTGACCGTGCCGGCGGGCAGGCCGTCGCCAGGCCGAACGGAGTCCACGGCGATGCGCTCGTCGGCCATCCGGCCTCCCCGCCCTCAGGTCAGCCCGCCCCTGGAGGATAGGAACCCCGGCCTCTCGCGTCACGCGTCGACGTGCTCGTAGGCCGCCTCGCAGTCCTGGCAGACGCGCTCGGTGCCGACGAACCACTCCGGCGGGTGCACCCGGCGGCAGCTGCGGCACCAGCGGAACGAGCGGCGCCGCCGCGAGGCGATCTCGTCGGCCCCCGCGGCGACGATCTCCGAGTCGTACAGCAGGTCGTCGCGCCCGAACTGCCGCTGATCGGCGGGCTGCAGGTCGACGCCGCTCCCCCAGCGGGTCAGCGGGCGGGCGAGCACGAACCACGGGCCGGTGACCCCGACGGCTACCTGGGCCGGCTCGCCGCTGACGAACCACTCGGCGCCGTCGGTGGCGATGCTCGCGCGACGCCAGCCGGTGCCAAGGGCGCGCAGGACATCGGGGTACCGGACGCCGAGTGCTTCGGCCAGCGCCTGCTCGTCGGCGGTGGGGTCGCCGGGGTAGCCCCAGTCGAGGCCGCAGGCCCGGCAGTGGAGGGCTGGGCTCTCACCGGGGACCAGGCAGCCGCGGAGCGCCACCAGCCCGCGCCCGGCGAGCCGCATGGCCTCGGCGTCGGGTAGCCCCCAGAGCAGCGGGACGGAGTCCTCCCGCCCGCACTGCGGGCAGACCCGCCCCAGCTGCACGCCGACCGACCCGCTCACGTCACCTCCGCGTTCCGCCCGTCCCTGCGACGAGCGGCGGGGAGACTGCCAGAGCCCACCGACAGAACGCGGCGGGCGGCGGATCAGCGCGCGGTCGGCTCCCGCGGGGGCACGGGGCGGGGACGCTGCTCGCGGAAGCCCGCGTCGAACCGCTGGGTGGCCTCGAGCTCGTCGTCGTGCTCGGCGGCGTGCCGGGGGATGCGCGGCATCCGGAATTCCGCCGTCTCGTCGAGCAGGTGCTTGCCCACGCTGTCCGTCCTTCCGTGGTCGGGGTTTCGGCCAGCGTATGAGCCGGGGTGGGCCTCTGGCGGGACCCGTGGGAAAGGCCCAGGTGAGCTGTGACGAGTGGGGCGGGTGGGTGTCGCGGCCCTGCGGTCAGCCGGTGGTGACGCCGCCGGTGCGGTTGGGGACGAGCTCGATCCAGGTAGTCCCGGGCGCCAGCGTCACGGGGGCGCCGTCCACTCCGGTCAGCATCACGCGGTCGCCGAGCGTCGGCTTGGACCAGGTGGCCGCGACGGTGTGGCCACCGGAGGCGACGAGGGCCTCCCCTTGCCCGGTCAGCACGGTCTCCGGGACCGGGTTGCCAGCGGGGTCCCGGGCGTCGGTGGCGACGACGTCGACGCGCAGGACGACGACGTTGGTGGCGCCGAGCTGCGTGCCGTCGGCGTCGGTGGCGGGGGTGCTGCCCTCGGCGCGCAGCCAGCGGCCGTCGGCGCTCCAGGTCCACCGGGGATTGCTGATGCCGGACAGCTCGAGGGCCAGGGTGGAGGTCGGCTGCCCGGCGGCGACGGCGGTGGGCTGCTCCCCCGGCGCCGGGTAGTCGAACTGGGCGGCGGGCGCGGCGCGGTGCGCGTCGTCGGCCTGGTCGACGAGGGTCTGAGGGACGGCGTAGACGTTGTGCGGCGCCCGGCGGGTCGTCGTCCGGTGGAAGCCGGCGGCGCCGGAGTCCTGGCTGAGCACCTGCAGCCCGGCGGCCGCGACAGCGTCGACGTACTGCTGCTGCCCGCCAGAGAACGCGAGCAGCCCGTGCAGCGGGGCGGCGATCGCCGGGTCCATCGGCCGGATCGACCGCACCGGGCCGATCTCGGGCGGGAGGTTCGAGTGGTAGACGGCGACGAACCGGGTGATGCCGCCCTCGACGACCTGCTCCCACACGATGTCTGCGGCTTTCAGGCCGGACTGCGGGCGGGCGTCGACCGAGTTCTCGATCTTCACGGCGAGCGCGGGGCGGTTCTCCGGCGCGGCCACCGGGACGCCGGTCAGCGGCCAAGTGGGACCGGACGCCGGGAGGGTCAAATCCGCCCGGGCTGACTGGTAGCCGAGCGCCCCGAGCACCAGCAGCACGACGAACGCCGTGGCGCTGAGCACGGGCCGCCGCGTGCGCCGCGCCTTGACCGGCGTGCGCTTCGCAGGACGGGAGGGCGGACGCCGCCGCGACGTGGTGGAACGAGGCAGAGCGGGGCTCCCGGGTGCGCGGTGCGGTCGGTACCTCTGAGGTATCGGCACCTCGTCAGCTGTTCCACAACCCCAGCAGCCGGTGTGCGATGGGTTCCGGAAGCGTCCGGCCCGAGGCGTAGACCTTCCGCCACGCGAACTCGGGCGCGACGTCCTCCAGCTCGTCCAGCAGCAGGGCGTCTTCGAGCCGGCGGAACTCGGACCAGCGGACGTGGACGTACCTGCTCGTCCCGCCGCGCCCCGACCAGTGGTCGTCCTCGTAGGGCTCACTCAGGATCTCCCCGAGCGCGACGAGGCCACGCCCGGAGCTGCCCTGCCAATACAGGAAGGCGCGGTCACCCGGGCCGATGCCGTGGCGGCGTCCCCCGACGCTCCACCTGCCCTCGATCGGCTCGCCGGCCTCGGTCCGGGCGATGAAGCCGTCGTAGTCCATCCGCCAGTGGTCCGGGTTCCACGTCAGCAGCAGCGTGGCCACGCGCCCACCTCCTGACTTCCGAATCGGTCCACCCTCGCCCGCGACGATCGCAGACGCGACGAACGCGGCGACGACCCGGTCCAACGCTTTCACGCATAGGCGCTCAAAGTGTCAGCGCCGCGAGGTATGAAGGGTTCGACGAACCCGACCAGAGGAGAACGATGACGACTCTCGAAGCGCGCTTGGACCTGGGCGCGGGCGCACTGAGCCCACGGTTCGACGATGCACTCCACTTCGCGTTCGAGCGGCACCGCTTCCACGTCCGCAAGGGCTCGCGCGTGCCGTACCTGTCCCACCTGATGAGCGTTAGCGCGCTCGTGCTCGAACACGGCGGCAGCGAGGACCAGGCCATCGCCGGTCTGCTGCACGACGCCGTCGAGGATGCCGCCCCCGGGCAAGGCCCCGACGTGCTTGACGCGATCACGAGCCAATTCGGCGCGGCCGTGGGCGAGATGGTCGCCGCGTGCAGCGACTCGCTGAACGGCGAGGGCGGCAAGCGGCCGTGGCGCGAGCGCAAGCTGGCCTACGTCGCCGGCCTGGGGACAAAGCGCGAGGATGCGCTATTGGTGACTGCCGCGGACAAGGTGCACAACGCTCGGGCGATCGCCCGTGACCTGCGGACGTTCGGCCCGGCGTTCTGGACGACGTTCAGCGCCTGCCAGCACGACCTGCTCTGGTACTACACCGCCGTCGAGGCGGCGATAACCGACCGGCTGGGCCGGCACGAGGTGGTCGAGACGTTGCACCGCGCCGTTGACGAGTTGATCGCCGCGAGCGGCACTAACCGGGCGACGGTCCCGGGCGAGCCGTCCGACGGGGGCTGTCCGTTGCATCGATCAGCCGGCTGAGCGCGCAGGCATCCGTGTGTACAGCGCCGCCGGTCGGCCGACGGTGCGCTCCGTCGTCCGACCGGTGTCGTTCAGCTGCGGCTCCATGAGCCGGCGGAACGCATCGGGCTTGGGCTCCGCGGCCGCGACGGCGGCGTGGAGCTGCCGCAGATCCCGCATGGTGAACGGCTCGGTAAGCAGTCGGGCTGGATCAGGACGGCGGCGGTAGAGCGCGCGGAGTTTGCTCACCGCCCGTCGAACGATGCTGTCGTGGTCGAACGGCAGGCCGGTGGCCTCGGCGACCGGGCGCACCGCGACGTCGGGCCGAGCGGCGAGCACTTGCTCGATCGTCGGCCACGGCACCACGTCGTAGTGGGCCACGGAGAGGACCCAGCCGCGCTCGTCGCGCTTGGGATCGTCGAAGACGTGCAGTTGCCGTGGCCGCCTGCCGCGCAGGCGGGCCTTCTCGTCGAGCGACCGGAGCGCGGCGTCGGCCAGGCGCTCCCCCGGGTGGATAAATGTGCCGGGCAACCCCCACGCCGGGCCGCGGCCCGGCTCGTCCCGCTGGACGAGCAGGACGTCGACCCTGCGGTCGGGTCCGACAGTGAGAACGGCGGTGTCGACAGCCACCGACGGCCGCGCATAGTCCTCGAGCGTCTTGCCCGATGAGTCGCGGTACATGCCGGCTAATTTTATTCGCTCCTGCGTTAACGCCGGTCGTTGTCTGCGGTCGCCTGCAGGTAGCGCGACGCGAAATCGCGGACCCAGGGGGGCGCATCCGTGGTGGCAGCGATGACCGCGACGACCTCCTCCAACGTCCTTCGCTCGTATGTGAGCGAATCCCCCAGGTGCGCTCGGTAGGCGGCGTCCACGAGGGACCGCGGCGGGGTTGATCGCCGGAGCGAGGAGCACGAAGCGCGTCCGCGCGAAGTCGTCGGCTGCGTCACCGGTCATGGAGAGAGCGAGCAGATGGTCGAACCAGATCTGCCGCAGCGGGAGCGCTCGCAGGTCAGGGGCGGCCGGGTCGTGGAAGACACCTGACGCGGCGGCGACCTCGAGGTAGCGGGGGTTGTCGGGTGAGCCGGGATCCTGCGTGAGGTCCTCGTGGTATTTCACCTCGATCCCCACGCAGGTGCGCACTCCCAACGCGTCCCAGCCGACGAGCGCCACGTCGAACGCTGAGCGGTTGGCCAGGGAACGACGACTGCCCCGCCCCGGTGACCACTCGAAGCGGAGCTCCTCGACGGTCTCGAGGAGATCCGGCCAGAGCTGGCGTCCGACAGCACTAGCCAGAGCGAGGTCGGCTCCCAGCTCGGCGAAGAGATTGAAGGCCAAGGGCTGCGACGACAGCATGTTGTCGTAGATGCGCGGGGCGCTCACCAGGGCGCCGGGCTGCGCTTTCGCTGCGACCACCGCGCGCGCGACCGCTGGGGTGAGGAAGTTGCTCGTCTCGTCGCCGGCCGGCAACCGTGAACCCAGACGGCGAGGACCAGCCCAGCCCGCTGGCCGTCCGAGGTGCTCGCGCCAGCGAGCCTGGCGGAGTCGGAGCTCTGCCTGCCAGGGTGCGTCACCGGCGACGAGGACATCGGCGGCAGCGAGCACGTCCTCGGACGGCAGCGCGGAGCGACGCCTCGGCACCGGACTCTCCTTCTGGTCTCGGGTGGTCATGCGCTCACGACCCCTGCCATCTCGACCAACCGGCACAGCGCGTTGACCTGACGGAGCTGCTCCGGCGTCCGCACCGGCGCGTCGAGCAGCTCCTCGCTCATCACCACGACCGCGAGCGCCTTGGCTCGGGAGACGGCGACGTTGAGCCGGTTCAGGTCGTAGAGGAACGAGACGCCGCGCGGCGCGTCCTCCGCGCTCGTCGACGTCATCGAGTACAGGACGACGGGCGCCTCCTGACCCTGGAACTTGTCCACGGTCCCCACCCGGGCGCCGTCCGGGAGCCGCCGGCGGATCAGCGCGACCTGGTTGTTGTACGGCGCCACGATGAGGACGTCATCCGCGCCGATCACGTGCCACTCCCCCTCCGCGTCGACCCAGCCGACGCCCTGCAGCGACCGCCACAGCTCGGCGACCGCCTGCGCCTCGTCGGCGCACGAGGCCGTCGACGGCCGGGTGTGATCGACGAACCGGACGGCCAAGCCGCTGGTCCAGCCGTCGACGGCGATCCGCTCGCGGCCAGCCGCGGACTCCAGCCGGCCCTCGTAGGCGAGGTCGGAGACGAAGGCGGTCAGCGCCGGGTGCATGCGGTACGTGCGGTCTAGGAAGACGCCGCGGTCCTCGGGCACCGTCGGGTGTCCCTCGAGCAGGTGCTCCAGGGCCGAGAGCCCCGACTCCCCCGGGTGCACGGCCTGCGTCGGCTGCGCCAGCTGCTGCGGGTCACCGAGCAGCACGAGTGACTTCGCGGCCCGGGCGACGGCGACCGCGTTGGCCAGGGAGAACTGCCCGGCCTCGTCGATCACCAGGACGTCGACCTGCCCGGCCAGCTCCGGCCGGCACCAGAACCACGCCGTCCCGCCGATCAGCCGCACGTCCCCGCCGAGCAGCGCGTCGGAGACCTCACCGGCGTCCTTGGACCACGCGACACCGGGTGCGCCGCAGGCCTGGTGCTCGTCGCACTTTTGCAGCGCCGGCCGGCCGACCGCGCTGAGCACGTTGCCGATGACCGCGTGGGAGGTCGCCGTGACGCCGACCGTCTTGCCGGCGTCGAGCAGCTCGCGGATCAGCCGGGACGCCGCCCGGGTCTTGCCGCTTCCGGGCGGCCCCTGCACAGCGAGCACCTCGCCGTCCAAGGTTCGCCCGAGCCGGACGACGGCGTCGCCGGCCTCCTCCCCCGGCAGCCGGCGGGTGTCGGCGGGGACGACGCGGTCGAGCAGCGCCCGACCGAGGCACGACTTTGCGGCCAGGACGTCGTCCGCCGTCGCGGCGATCGCCTCCCGCAGCGCCTCGTCGTCGAGCGGCCCCTGCGGCCCCAGTCCACGTGCGGGCGCCGGCGGCTTGGCGCTCTTGGTGATCAGCCGCCCGGCGACCGGGTTGACCTCGACGATCGACCCGACGCTGACCCGGGTGTCGACGTCGAAGGCCCGCTTGCCGGCCGAGAGTTTGGTGTCCTGCGGCGGGAAGGTCCAGGAGTAGAGCTTGCTGCGCTTCTCCTGGCCGATCTCGACCGGCGCGGCCAACTCCCCGAGGGCGGTGCGGTCGGAGACGAGCTGCTCGTCCTCGAGCTCCCCGCGGCTGAAGAACTCCCACCAGCCGGGCCGGGCCTCCCGGCGGTGCCACTGCACGAGGTCCCCGAGCAGCGGGTGGCCGGCGTCCTGCAGCTTCTCGACGAGGACCAGCTCGGCGGCCTCGCTGTCGGACCGCGGCGCCGGTGCGGCGACCTCGGGCACGGCCGGTCGTGGCTGCTCGCCGTGCAAGGCCTCCAGCTCGGCCCGCTGGGTCTCCAGCCAGTCGTGCAGCTCGCGGGTGGAGTCGACGTCGTCCTTGTTGTAGCTCTCGATGGCCTGCAGGCGGGCGGGGTCGCGGTCGGCGAGCCACTGCTCGTACTCGACGACGCTGGACATCGCGTCAGCGACGTCGCCGGTGTGCTCGCGGCCGTAGAAGGCCTCGACCTTCTTGATCGAGTACGACTCCTTGCTGATCCGCATCGACTGGCGGACGACGGGATAGAGGTCGACGAACCGCTCGGCGCGCAGCAGCTGGTCGAGCTCGGCCTCGCGGACGCCGTACCGGCCGGTCAGCCGCTTGAGCGCGCTGACCTCGTAGGCGGCGTAGTGGTAGACGTGCATGCCGGGGTCAGCGCGCCAGGCGTCGACGATGCGGTCGATCAGGTCGGCAACCATGCGCCGCTCCTGGTCGTGGTCGTGCGCCCAAAGGGCGGTGAAGGCGCCTTCGCGGTTGCCCAGGCCGGCCAGGTACTCCAGGCCGAGGCCGTCGCCGGAGAGCGGGTCGCCCTCGAAGTCGAGGTAGAGGTCGCCAGCGCTCGGCTCGGGCAGTCGGAGGAGCCCCTGGGCCTGCTGCGGTGTCAGCAGCGTGCGGGTGGGCGCCTGGGCGGCGCGGCCACGGAGCTGCTCGCGGGCCTGGTCCTGCAGGCGTTCGCGGGTGGCCCGGCCGATGCCGGTGGCCTTGAGCGTGTCGGGGTCGGCGCTCGCGAGCTGCTCCAGCGTGGCGACGCCGACGTCGATGAGGGCGCCGCGCTGGTCGCGGCGCATGCCGGCGACGAGGCTGAGGTCGTCGCTGATGCGCAGCTCGTCGGCGCAGCGGGCCGACCAGGTGCACTGGTCGCAGTAGCCGATGGGGACCGGCCCGGTGGGCGGGACGGCGGCGACGAACGACTCCAGCCTGCGACGCGCCCGGCGGGTGTAGGCCGCGACGTCGACCAGCTTGAAGGGGCGGAGGACACCATCGCCGGTGACGACGCAGACCCGCTCGGGCTCACGGCCCTGCAGGACGGCGAGCCGGTCGGCGTAGGTGGCCATCTGCAGCAGCGCCGGCACCTTGATGCGGCGCGCGAGCTTGGCATCGGCGACCTCGTAGGACCAGTCACCGAGCTTTCCCGATGGCGTCGAGGTCTTGAGCAGGAAGTCGGCCTGCCCGCCCCAGGTGCCGTCGAGCAGGGTGGCCTGGTAGATGACGTCGACGCCGGCGCGCATGGCCGCGACAACCTGCTGCTCCGCCCTGGCCGCGCCACAGGCTTGCCCCTGCAGCCGGACGACGGACCTGCCCTCGGCCTCCAGCGACTCCAGGTACCGCAGCTCGTGCGCGATGCCGAGGTCGGCGATCAGCAGGGCCTGGTCGCTGGGGCCCTGGACCGGCGGCGCCAGCCGGCCGGTGGCGACCTCCAGGTTCAGCGCGGTGAGGTGGCGGCACTCTTGGTGCCGGGTCAGATCACTGGGACTGAGAACGATCCGACCATCGATGTGCTGCACGCGCCTACCTCCGCCAATTGCCGTACGGAGGAGTTATCGGCCCCCACCGACGAAACTGGGGCACCGGCCCTTGCTGCCGGCCGAGCTTCACCCGATGGGCGGACGCCCTGATCAGGGCCGGTACCGGGGGCGCAATTCGTCGACGTGACGCCGGGTGACCGGCACCGGATGCCGTGCCCCCCGGCCGCGCGCACCCCAGCCCACCCGATGGCGTCCAGATTCAACCGGTTGCCGGCCTCGGCATCGCGCTGCATGGACGACCGCATGTCGCCGGGATGCCGTCGAAGAAGGCGACGACGTCCGCTTGGACGCGGGCTGCCCTCGGCCTCCACAGCGGAACGACCTCGCGCCGCTACGTTAAGCTCATGGGGGACGTGCCGGCCGGCATCTACGAGCACTTGGTCACTGAGGGACTCCGCGGCAAGCTTGATCAGGTCGATCCAGGCCTCGTCCAGCTCGGACCTCTTGATCCGGCCGATGCGCACGAAACGCTCACCCGCCACATCGCGGAGCTCACGAGCTCGACGCTGCGTCAGTTGGGCGGCGACGGCCCCGAAGCGGTCAGCCGACAGGTATCGCTGGCGAACCACATCGTCAAGGCCATCACTGACCTCTCGGCCGCTACCAACGGATCCACCGCGTCGATCGTGGAACCAGCGGCAAACCTCCTCGCGGTCGTTGACAAGCGGACTGTTCCGGGCGCAGCGACCTTTCCGGAACGGCCAGCCATCCCCTTGACCACGAGCGCCCTCCTCGTCAACGGCCGCGGTCAGCCGCGCATCGGCTACGAGGTCACGCGCGAACTCGCGTCGGCCGACGACGTCGACCTGCTGTGTGCCTTCATCAAGTGGCACGGACTGCGCGTGCTCGAGGACGCGATCACCCGCCTGCGAGAGCGCGGCGGGCGGCTGCGGGTCATCACCACCACCTACATGGGTGCGACGGACCAGCGGGCACTCGACCGCCTCGTCGAGCTCGGCGCTGAAGTCAAGGTCTCTTACGAGACGCGGACGACGCGACTGCATGCGAAGGCATGGCTGTTCCACCGAGAGACCGGTCTGTCGACCGCGTACGTCGGAAGCTCCAATCTCTCCAGGTCCGCGCTCATCGACGGCCTGGAGTGGAACGTCCGGCTGTCCAATGTCGAGCAGTCGCACCTGCTGGAGACGTTCGCCGAGACCTTCGACAGCTACTGGGCTGACCCGTCCTTCGAGACCTACGAGCCCGACAGGGACGGCGACCGGCTCCGTCAGGCCCTCAGCGCCGAGCGCGGCGGACCCAGCGACCTGCCCCTCGAGATCACGGCGCTGGACGTCCGTCCCTTCCCGTACCAACTGGAGATCCTGGAGCGGCTCGACGCCGAGCGGACCGTGCACGACCGCTGGCGCAACCTCGTGGTCATGGCGACCGGCACCGGCAAGACGGTCGTGTCGGCGGTCGACTACCGGCGCCTGCAGTCAGCCGGGACGGTCGAGCGCCTGCTGTTCGTCGCACACCGGGAGGAGCTGCTGACCCAAAGCCTGTCGACCTTCCGTCAGGTGCTCCGCCGTGGCGACTTCGGCGAACTGTTCGTCGGGGGCCAGCGACCTCGGGAGTGGAAGCACGTCTTTGGCTCGGTGCAATCACTGAGCCAGCTCGACCTGGCCGAGCTCGACAACGATCACTTCGACATGGTCATCGTCGACGAGTTCCACCACGCCGAGGCGGCGACCTACCGACGCCTGCTCGAGCACCTCAAGCCCAAGGTGCTGCTCGGCCTCACGGCCACGCCGGAACGAACGGACGGCGCCGACGTCCGTTTCTGGTTCGACGGTCGCACGGCAGCTGAGCTCCGCCTCTGGGAAGCGCTCGAGCAGGGCCTCCTGGCACCGTTCCAGTACTTCGGGGTTCACGACGACGTGGCTCTTAGCCAGCTCCGCTGGCGGCGCGGTCGGGGCTACGACGCAGGCGAGCTCACCAGCGTCTACACCGGCGACGACAAGCGCGTTCGGCTGATTCTGCAAGCAGTGGCGGACAAGATCGCCGATCCGGGACGCATGCGCGCGCTCGGTTTCTGCGTGAGCGTCCAGCATGCGCAGTTCATGGCTGAAAAGTTCACGGCAGCGGGCATCCCCAGTCGCGCCGTGACGTCGACGTCGACCCGGGAGGAGCGCAAGGCTGCGCTCGACGCGCTCCGCGACCGGACGGTGAACGCGCTCTTCACCGTCGACCTTTTCAATGAAGGTCTGGATATCCCCGCGGTGGACACCGTCTTGTTTCTCCGGCCCACCGAGAGCGCCACAGTGTTCCTCCAGCAGCTGGGACGCGGGCTCCGGCTGGTCGAGGACAAGCCCTGCCTGACGGTGCTCGACTTCATCGGGGCCCAGCACCAAGACTTCCGTTTCGATCTCCGGTTCAGGGCGCTGACCGGCAGCTCTCGTCGCGGTGTGCAGCACGACGTGGCGGCAGGGTTTCCCACGCTTCCGGCCGGGTGCCACATCGAGCTCGACAGAGTGGCGCAAGAGATCGTGCTGGCGAACATCAAGCAGTCGCTCGCCGTCTCGTGGAAGGGACTGATTGCCGAGGCCTCACGGGAGCGGATCCCAACCCTCGGCCAGTTTTTGGAGGAGACGGGCGTCGAACTGGATGACCTGTACCGCACAACTGGGCGTAGCTGGCTGGATCTGCAGCGGGCAGCAGGCCACATTGAGGACGTCCCCGGCCCGGACGACCGCCGGCTCGCGGGGGCCTTTGCTCGAATGCTCCACATTGACGACCCAGAGCGCCTCCGCTTCATTCGCGACGTCGGCAGCATTGGCGCCGGCGACGTGGCCGATGACGTCCGCACCCGTCGCCTGGCGGCGATGCTGCACTTCTCGCTGTTCGGCCAGCAGGAGCGGTTCAGCTCGATGGAGGCCACCCTCCAGCGGTTCCTCGGGCATCCCACCCGAGTCGCTGAGCTGGCGCAGCTGAGCGACGTACTCATGGACCGGCTTCAACGAGTCACGCCGACCTTAGCCACGGCCACGTCGAGGCCACTGCACCTACACGCCCGATACACACAAGTAGAGGCGCTCGCGGCGTTCGGCAGGGAGTCCCTGGCCAACGCCTTCGGCGCCGGCGTGTGGTGGGTCCCCGAGGAAAACGCCGACCTGTTCTTCGTGACGCTACAGAAGACCGAGTCCCACTACTCGCCGACGACGATGTACGCCGACCACGCCATCTCACCCACGCTCTTCCAGTGGGAGTCGCAGAACACAACCGGACCCAAGACCGGCGTCGGCCGTCGGTACATCAGCCACCGTGAGCTCGGCAGCTCCGTCCACTTGTTCCTGCGCGAGACGAAGGCTGCCGACGGTAACCTCGGCGCGCCGCCGTACCTATACGCCGGGCCGATGACGTACCTGTCGCACACCGGTGAGCGTCCGATGCGCATTCACTGGCGCCTAGAGCATGCGCTCCCGGCGGACGTCTTCCACGCTGCGAAGGTCGCCTAGCGACGTTATCCATCACTGAAGTGGCCCTGGAAGCTCGTCTCTCACGCTCACGCCTCCATTGGAGCGCTGCCTCTAGCATGGCGATCACTTCAGTCGGTGCCGCGACTCCGGGTTCGTTACGGCCGCCCCACCACCCTGCACCGAGCCGCGGATCGGTTCGCTGCCAATGGCGTTGGACAGCTACTAACCGACTACCAGGGCGACTCGCCCACCAACCGGCTGCCGCCGACCTTCAGCTTGCGCGAAGTTGCGGTGCTACGCGTGCACGGCGCCACGGCCCTCCCCATCGGTCGCGGGGAGTCTTCGACGAGGGCGTACGGACGCCATCCAGCTACGCCGAAGGCTAGCTGCTGACGATCAGCGTTCACTTCGGCAAGGACCTCACCGTGGTGTGACCGCGCTGGTGACGTCCGGGATCGCGAAGGTCTCGTCACGCGGCAGCACCGACACCTGGATCGGCCGGTCGGCGGCGATCTGGGCGCTCACCCGCTCGGCCACACGCTGGTTCGACCGTGCCCGGCAGCAATCTGCGGTGGGGACGCCGCAAGCCGTCGTCCTGAGTCAGGAAGTCGTGCAGCGTTGTCCGGCATGCCGTCGAGCGGGATCTTCCGCCCGATGACCACCGGCAACCTGATGGCCGACTGTGAACGCTCGTGCCGGGCCCACCTGCGCCGTCGCGAGGTGCCGGCCGCGAGCGGGACGACGCTCCGCCTGGTCGCCCGCTCCTGTGGCTGACCCGCCGGCCTCACGCCGCGGCACCTTCCGACCCTGTTGCTGCAACGGGTGGCCGCGGAGCTGGTCGGCGTCCTCTGCTCGTTGAACGCCACTGTCGCTGTGGACGGCGAGGTGCGGCGGTGGCTGCCGGGTTACTGAGCCAGCGCCGGTCAGTCCGCCGAGCGACGCATCGACCACATCTGAGACGGACGCTCGAACTGGGTGGCGACCTCCCATGTCACCGCGCCGTCGACGACCTCCCTGCGGAAGTTGCCGACCGCGACCCGAGCGAGCGCCGGGTCGGCGGCAACCCGTGCGGCCAGCTCGAGGGCCCGGCCCTCCACCGTCTCGTCGTCCACCGAGTCCCAGGCCAGGCCGAGCTCCCGGGCTCGATCGCCGTTGATCTCCTCGCCGAACAGCGCCATTGCCGCCGCTGCCTCCCGGCCGACCAGCCGCGACAGGATGACGAAGTGCCCGCCGCCCGGGTGCAGGCCGCGCTTGAGGAAGCCACAGATCAGCCGCGCGTCCCGCGCGATGATCCGCAAGTCAGCCGCCAGCAGCATGTTCATCCCGGCGCCCACCGCTGAGCCGCGCACCGCCGCGATCGTCGGCACCTTCACCTGGCCCAGTCGATAGAAGGAGTCGTAGATCGCCGACATGCCCTCGTAGTTCGAGGCCTCGGCCGGGTCGCGGCCGGCGTCGGTCAGCGTCTTGATGTCCCCGCCGGCGCAGAACGACTTCCCGACCGCGCGCACGACCAGCGCGCCGACGTCCGAACGGCCGTCCACCTCGTCGAAGGCGGCCATCAGCTCGTGAGCCATCCCCGGCGTCAGCGCGTTGCGCCGATCCGGCGCGTTCAGCGTCACGACGGCGACCGCGCCGTCGTAGTCCAGCAGCACCTCACCGGAGCCAGCAGCCACGAGCCCACCCTTCGACCAGGCGGCCGGCTCCCCTGCCGGCGCGCACCTCTCCCGGCATGAGACCACGCGCCCCGACCCCTTGCGCCGCCACCCCCGAGCCGCTGAGGTGTCCGGCACCACATGCGCCGGACAGAGGGCACGCCGATGAACCTCACCCAAGGACTCCACCGCGCCGTTCAGCAGAAGCCGGACGCCGTCGCCACCGTCTGCGCCGGGCGCACCAAGACGCATGCAGAGTCGGTCGACCGGATCGCCCGCCTCGCCGGCGCCCTGCGGGACCTCGGCATCGAGCACGGCGAGCGCGCCGCGATCCTGTCCCTCAACTCCGACCGCTACCACGAGTTCCTCGCCGCCACGCTATGGGCCGGCGGCGTCGTCGTCCCGGTCAACCTGCGCTGGAGCATC
Source organism: Geodermatophilus sp. SYSU D00691 (assembly GCF_054050275.1). Classification (NCBI taxonomy): domain Bacteria; kingdom Bacillati; phylum Actinomycetota; class Actinomycetes; order Geodermatophilales; family Geodermatophilaceae; genus Geodermatophilus; species Geodermatophilus sp. SYSU D00691. The sequence continues at coordinate 12,066 of NZ_JBJGYZ010000052.1, read as the reverse complement.
CCGGAGATCGCCGAGTCCCTCGCCGAGGTCGACGCCCGCGTCCTCGTCGTTGACGACGCCTTCGCCGGCCACGTCGACGGCATCCGCGCCGCCGACGCCCGCATCGAGCACGTCGTCCACGCCGGCGACGGGCCGCCGCCGGACGGCACGGTGTCCTTCGAGACGCTGGTCGCCGAGTCCCCGCCGGTGGAGGACGCCCGCCGCGGCGGCGACGATCTGGCCGCCGTCTTCTACACCGGCGGCACCACCGGCCGGTCCAAGGGCGTCATGCTCAGCCACACCAATCTGCTGACCTCGAGCGTCGGCACGCTGGCCAGCGAGCACTTCCTCTCCCCCGACGGCGTTTACCTGCACGCCGCGCCGATGTTCCACCTCGCCGACCTCGCCGCCTGGACCGGCCAGGTCGTCCGCGGCGGCACGCACGTGATGATCCCGATGTTCGAGCCGGTCGCCGTCCTCACCGCGATCCCCGAGCACTCGGTGACCGACGTCCTGCTCGTGCCGACGATGATCCAGCTGCTGGTCGACAACCCGCGCATCGACGAGTTCGACGTGAGCAGCGTCCGGCGGATCTTCTACGGGGCCTCCCCCATGTCCGAGGGCCTGCTCGGCCGGGCGGTCAAGGCGCTGCCCAACGCGCAGTTCACCCAGCTCTACGGCATGACCGAGCTTTCCCCGTGCGCTACCGGCAACTTCCCGGAAGACCACAACGACCCCAGGCGCCGCCGCGCCGCCGGCCGGGCGCTGCCGCACAACGAGGTGCGCGTCGTCGGCCCGGACGACGTCGAGCTGCCGCGCGGCGAGGTCGGCGAGATCGTCGTCCGCGGCGGCAACGTGATGCTCGGCTACTGGAACCGACCGACGGAGACGGCCGAGGCGCTGCGCGGCGGGTGGATGCACACCGGCGACGCCGGCTACATGGACGACGGCGGCTACGTGTTCCTCACCGACCGGATGAAGGACATGATCATCTCCGGCGGTGAGAACGTGTACTCGGTCGAGGTGGAGAACGTCCTCGCCCAGCACCCGGCGGTGGCGACGGTCGCGGTCATCGGTGTCCCCGACGAGACCTGGGGCGAGCGCGTGCACGCCGTCGTCGTCCCCGCCGTCGGGCGGACCGTGACGCTCGAGGAGCTGCGCGGGTTCTGCGCCGAGCGGATCGCCGGCTACAAGACGCCGCGGTCGATGGAGCTCATCGAGGCCCTGCCGGTCTCGGCCGCCGGCAAGGTGCTCAAGCGCGAGCTCCGCCGTCCGTACTGGGAGAACCAGGACCGCGCGGTCCACTGACCCTTCGCCGGGGCCACGCTCACGACGCCGTCAGGCCGCGTCCTCGGTCCGAGGCCTCAGCACGCGAACCGTGCCGTCGACCTCCCGTACCGCCTCCAGCACCTGCTGGTTGGCAGCATTCAGAATCGGCACCGGCGGATCCGCGTCGACGAGGGCATGGGTCAGACGGCCGAGCGTGCCGTCGAGACGAGCTGCCTCGCTGCCCGTTCCCGGCCACGACATGACGCCGACGGTCAGCGGTGTCTCCTTGAGGGTCAGCAGCAGCTGTCGCATGCGGTCGATGACCCGCGCGTTCTCGTCCAGCCGCTCTTGCAGCACATGGTGCAGGTGCGCCAGCGTCTGCCCCGGATTGAGGACGGCGGCCTCACTTGCGGTTAGGACCTGTGCCCAGGAGTCGAGCACGATGGCGCGATAGAGGACTTGAACGTGAGAAGGAAACGCTGCAGGGCCGCCAAGGCCGACATCGAGAGCCTTCTTGACGTCGTCATAGTCGACACCAGTGGCGCCCCGGGACAGCCCCTGTACACGCTCTTCCCAGTGCTCGAGCCAGCCGAGCGCCTGGTTCTTCACGTCATGCAAGCCGTTGACAGCCGGCGCAAGCCCCACGCCCTGCGGGACGATGATCTGGTCGAGGATCGCCGCATCCGCCGCCTGGAGTGCCTGTTGGGCCGTGGTGAGCTGAGCGGTCAGCTTCCCTTGCTCGTGCTTTTCGAGCCCCTCGACGGCACGCTGGATCGCCTTGAGCATCTGGTCCTGCTGGCGCTGCGCGATCATCTCGGTCCCGATCGACAGCGCCATCAACCCGACCATCGGGCCCAGTGCTAGGCCCCGCGTGGCCGCTCCAGAAACAGGGTGCAGCCGCGCCTGGCCAGTGATCTTGCTGCTGCCCGCCGCTCGGGTCGTGCCGCGGAATCCCCCGCCCACCGCCGGGACGAGGTTGCTGAGGGTCTGGCCGGTCGGCAGCTCGAGCCGAACCAGGGTGCTGCCCGCATCCAGGACCTGTCGCGCTCCCGCCTTCTCGGCGATGGTGACCAGGTGCTGGGCAAAGGCCGAGCCTGGCTGCAGGACGCGTCCCCAGGACTGGCCGGACGACGACTCGCGCAGTCGCTCCCAGCTGACGAGAGCCCCCTGACCACGTGCCAGCAGCTGCCAGGGGTCGAGCAGCTTCTCGGAGGTCTCGTCAAGAGCGCCGAAAAGTGGGATGACAGCGCCGTTCACCGGCTCGTTCTCGATCACAACATCTCCGTCCCCGCCACTTCGTATCGGAACCGATGCTTGCACGGGAATTCACAGCATCAGCCCGCGGCGCGGCTTGTCGACACCAATGGTGCTGGTGCCACTTGTGGGGCGCGCGAGTCGCCGGCAACAAGATCGTGTGGTCCTTTAAGCCCGTCGGCGCGCTGCCGGCGACGGCTTGAACAATGGCCTCGGCGACCCGCTGCTCTGGCCGCCGCACCACGTCGCCCGGGCGCTCGACCCGGAGCGCTCATCCGCGTGGAGCCGACGAGATGGACATCGTCCGGACTCCCGAGCTGCTGCGAGACCTGATCGCTACGGCCAGGCCGAATGTGGTCTGCAACTCGCGCTCTCCGACGAGTCGCTCGCCACGGTCAACCGCCACTCCGACGCCTTCACCGCCGGCCTCCGGTCGTGAGAAGCCCGCGATCCGTCCCACTCGGGGGGGAACTCTGGTCAGCGCCGCTCGGGCGCGACACTCAAAGAGATCTTGGCGGGGAAGCGCAGCCGCGGCCAGGTCGACTCCGGCGACGTCGGCCAGTCGGACCAGGTAGAGAAGGACGTCGGCCAGCTCCTCACCGAGCCGGTCCCGCAACGCGTCGCCCACGGAAGCATCCGCCGGCAGCCACTGCACCAGCTCCGCCACCTCGCCGACCTCGCCGGTCAAAGCAAGCGTCAGCGACTTCAGGTCGTGGAAGCGCCCCCAGTCCCGCGCCTCGGTGAACTCGCGCATCCGTGTCGTCAGGTCATCGAGATCTGCCACGCGGTTAGTGTGTCGCCCGCGGCCCGACTGGCTTCCGGTCCCCGGACATGCCCCCACCCGCACGTTGATTCGTGCTGCCCGGGGACAGGTCCTTGCCACTGCTTCGCACGTCTGCTGCCGGACTCGCCGACCTCGCGCGCGCCGGCCGGCTCGGTTCCACGCTGGCCACCCAGATGTCGCACCGGATGAACCGATCGGCCTCAGCCTCCGAGACCCGCTCGTGGGACGCCAGCCTCGCGGCGCTGGCCGCCGACCTCGAGCAAGCCGATCTCGGCGGCATCGAGGTCCTGGTCGAGTACCAGCTCCCCTTGTCGAGCAAGCGGGTCGACGTCGTCCTGGCCGGCGAACACCCGCGCCACGGCGGCCCGTCGTATGTCGTCGTTGAGCTCAAGCAGTGGACCGCTGCCGACCTGTTCGAGGGCGAGCCGGAGCGTGTGCTGCAGCCGACCTACGGTCCGCGCCCGGTGCTGCACCCTGTCGCGCAGGTCCGCGGCTACGTCGAGTACATGCTCGACTTCCTCGGCGCGCTGCACGGAGCGGACGACGTCCTCACCGGTGTCGCCTACCTGCACAACGCCACCGACGACCGGGTGGCCGCGCTTCGCAGCTATCCGCAGGACGACCTCGCCCGCTTCTACACGGCGCAGGACAAGGGCGCGTTCCTCGACTACTTGCGCAGCCGCCTGTCCCCCGCCAACGCGGCGATCCACGCGGACCGGCTGGTCAACTCGTTCGTCGCACCCAGCAAGCAGCTGCTCGCCGTCGCCGCGGAGGAACTCCGCATCCGCGAGCAGTTCGTCCTCCTCGATGAGCAGCGAGTGGCGTTCGACCTGGTGCTGCACGAGGTCGAGAAGGCGCGGCGCGGCAACTCCAAGAGCGTCGTGATCGTCTCCGGCGGGCCCGGCACCGGGAAAAGCGTCATCGCGCTCTCCCTCATGGGCGAACTGGGACGCCGCGGCATCCGGGTCGCGCACGCCACCGGGTCCCGGTCGTTCACCCAGACCCTGCGCAAGGTCACCGGCCGGCGAACGGCGGCGCTGTTCCGCTACTTCAACCAGTTCATGGATGCCGAGCAGAACAGCGTCGACGTCCTCATCGCCGACGAGGCCCACCGCCTGCGCGAGACGTCGGCCAACCGCTGGACCAAGGCCGAGCTGCGCACCGACAAGCGGCAGGTCGACGAGCTCATCGACGCCGCACGGGTGCCCGTCTTCTTGCTCGACCAGAACCAGGTCGTGCGCCCGGGCGAGATGGGCACGGTCGAGGACATCGAGAAGCACGCCCGCCAGCGCGGCCTCGACGTCCACCAGGTCGACCTCAACGCCCAGTACCGCAGCGGCGGCAGCGCCGAGTACGTCGAGTGGGTCGAGCGGCTGCTCGGCCTGGCGCCCGGCGGTCCGGTCCCCTGGGACGGCAACGACCGGTTCGAGGTGCGAACGGCTCCGTCCCCGTCCGCACTGGAGCAGGTCCTGGCCGAGAAGCTGGCGGCGCACCAGAACGCCAGCATGGCCGCTGGCTACTGCTGGACGTGGAGCGACCCCCGCTCCGATGGCTCACTGGTGCCCGATGTGCAGATCGGCGACTGGGCCCGGCCGTGGAACCTCAAGGGCGACCGCTCGGTCGGCGACGCACCCCCGGCGGCGCTGTGGGCCAGCGACGAACGCGGGTTCGGCCAGGTCGGCTGCGTCTACACCGCGCAGGGCTTCGAGTACGAGTGGAACGGCGTCCTGCTCGGCCCCGACCTGGTGTGGCGCACCGATCGCTGGGTCGCCGTCCGCAGCGCCAACCGCGATCCGGACTTCCGCAGCACCAAGCGGGTCAGCGACGCCGACTTCGAACTGCTGGTGCGCAACGTCTACAAGGTGCTGCTGACCCGCGGGCTCCGCGGCGTCTTCCTGCACTCCACCGACGCGGAAACCCAGCGCTTCCTCGAAGGCCTGGTCGACTGATCGGCCGGCTACCCGAGCATCTCCTCGAGAGCGCGGATGATGATCCCGGTGGCGTCAGGGCTCTCCAGCGCTGACGCAGGGATGGACGGACGCTTGGCGTAGTTGCGCTCTGCCAGGTCCGCGTAGAGCGCCGGCACGCCAGGCAGCTGCCGCATGCGTTCGGCGAGACGCTCCACCACGTCGGCCGGCAGCCCTTTTCCCCGCTGGTGGATCCAGTCGAAGTTGATGGCGAAGACCGTCTTGCCCTGCGGCGCCGCATAGATGTTCCACGCCGGGAGCTTCACGCCTTCCGCGGCGAACCAGGCGGTCGCTGACGGATGCTGCCCCTCACCCCAGTAGAAGTGCGTCCACCGCGCATGTCCGCGGGCGTGCTCGTAGACGGCGGTCAGGACCGCAGCGGCCGTTGGCGAGCAGTACTCCTGGATCGCGGCGAGCAGGCTCTGTTCGTCCCACTTCGAGCGCGCGCTGTCGGGCGCCTTCCGCCGCACAGCCTCCTGGCCGTAGACGGTCGGCGCGATGATCTCCACGCCCGCGTGCCGGACGTAGCCGAGCTCCAGTGCGACCACCTCGACGTCGGGCTGTGTGCGGTCGTTGAGGAACTCGACGATCCGCTTGAGCTCATCGGTGATGTCGTCGACGGCGATGACGAGCCGCATCGATCCGGCCGCCAAGTTCCGAGTGACCGCGGCCCGAAAGAGCTCCGGTGAGAAGTCGCCGCCGTCGGTGGAGGCACGCTGGGCCAGAACGTCGACCATCGACCGGCCCGCCCGCGCGGTGAAGGCGATGTCCAGTTCCTCGTAGGAGAGCCGCCAGAGCCCGGCCGCGTAGGCGAGGACCTGACCGATGACGCTGCGCCGGATCTCCGGGTTGGCGCGCAGCTTGCACTCGACGACGGTGATTCCGCCGGTCGGACTGACCGCGAACAGATCCACCGGACCGGTCTGCGGCACGTAGAGCTGGCGGACGACGGCGAGTGGGGAACCGTCGCTTCCGGGCAGCAGATCGGGCGATTCGAGCAGCAGCGTCTCCAGAGCTGCCTCGTCCTCGTAGCTGGTCACCGCAGGGCTTTCCCAGCCCCCGTTGCCGTGCCGGATCAGCATGACGCCCCGTTTCGTCGGTGGTCTGACTTGCCGCAACGACCCTCGCCTGTCGCAGCCCCAGGAGGTTCTCGGCAGAGGTCGAAGCAGAGTGGACGATCCATGGCGGACCGGTCGCCCAACGTCTCCCCATGGCGCGAGTGGTGCCGAATACTTGTCGCCCCATCGCGAGAAGGGCGACGCTCATGACCAGCACGCCGCAAGAGGTCTTCACCCACCACTGGGACACCCTCGTCGCCGGGGACGTCCCCGCCGTGATGGAGGACTACACCGACGACGCCGTCCTGATCACCGCCGACAACGTCTTCGAGGGCAAGGACGCCATCAGCGGCTTCTTCTCCGGCGCGCTCGCCGCCCTGCCGGACGCGAAGTGGGCCCAGAACTCCACCGCGTACGCCGGGGACGCCCTCCTGCTGCACTGGAACGCCACCTCGCCGCAGGGCCGGATCGACGACGGCGTGGACACCTTCGTCTTCGTCGACGGCAAGATCCGGCTGCAGACGGTCTCCTTCACCCTGACGCCGGCCTGAGCCGCATATCCGCTTGGCGGGACGACGACGCGGTGCCACGCTCCGCCGCATGCCGTCCGACCCGCCGTTCACCGACCGGTTCCTCGCGACCGCGGAAGAAGTGGCGAAGGCACGGCCCGACGTGGACCTCGACCTGGCGCGCGAGGTGTTCGCCAAGGCGGCGACGCTGCTGCACAACGGCCTCGTCCTCGACGACCTCGACGAGCACGACGCCGACGCCGTTGTCACGGGGCTGTGTCGCGACCTCGTCGCGACGGACCCCGGAGCGGCCATCCGCACCCGCGCCAGGACGACACGGGCGCAGCCCGGCGACCTGCACGACCCGGAGGCGGTGTCGGCGGCCTACGTCACCGCCGCGGCGATCTTCCAGCTCTGAGCCGCGCAGTCGCACTCGGTGCGCCGACGACGTCCGGTCGACGACCGATCCCCCCTCGCGCGCGAGCTGCCCCGAGGAGTAGGACGGCGGCATGGAGACGTGGGACGCCATCCGGGCGCGCCGCAACGTGCGCCAGTACACCGACCAGCCCATCCCCCCGAGCAGCTCGAACGCATCCTCGAGGCGGGACGGCGGTCACCGTCGTCGTCGAACTGGCAACCGTGGCACTTCGTCGTCGTCACCGACCGCGAGCAGTTGGTCGAGCTGGCCAAGGCGTGGGAGCAGGGCGGCACGCACATCGCCCGCTCGGCCGCGACGATCGCGCTCGTGGCGCAACAGCCGGACGACGAGCGGATCCGCAGCCGGATCGCCTACGACTTCGGCCAGGCGACCGCGTTCATGATGATCACCGCGACCGACCTCGGCATCGGCTCCGGGCACTCGGCGGTCATGGACCAGGACCAGGCGCAGCGGGTGCTCGGGTTCCCCTACGGCTACTTCTGCGCCTACATGATCGGCTTCGGCTACCCGGCCGACCGGCCGCTGCGACCGATTGCCGAGCCGGACCGTCGTCCCTTCGACGAGGTCGTGCACTGGGGCCACTGGTAGGCACGTCGCCGGTCTGGCGCACGGGTGGAGTAGCTCTCTAGAGTAGTTCTCCATGGCGCAGACCCACGTCTCGACGGCGGAGCGGATCCTGACCGCCGCGCTGCCGCTGTTCGTCGCCCACGGGTACGCGGGCGCCTCGCTGGAGCGGGTGCGCAAGGACGCCGGGGTATCCAACGGGAGCCTCTACCACCACTTCCCGCGCCGAGCGGACCTCGCGGCCAGGCTCCTCAACGACGGGATGCGGGAGTGCCAGGACGCGATCGTGGCCGTCGTGTCCGGGGACCGCCCGGCCGAGCAGGTGATCCGCTCCGTGGTGGCGGAGCAGCTGAGCTGGGTCGAGCGGCGCGCCGACGTGGCGCGCTGGGTCTTCAGCGACCTGCCCGACGAGGTGCTGCTCGCCGCTGAACCAGACCTCGGCGAGGACGCCCGGCGCTACGCCGTCGTCGTCGGGGACTGGCTGGACCAGCAGAGCCGTGCCGGCACGATCGTCGAGGGATCGTTCGGGGTCCGGCACGCGCTGTGGCTGGGGCCGGCCACCGAGTTCGCCCGGCACTGGCTGCGGGGCCGCTCGCGGCAACGCCCCACCGACGCGGCACCCGACCTCGCCGAAGGCGCCTGGCGCGCACTGGCCGCCCACTCCGACACGGCGAACCGGGAGGACTGAGATGTCCGACGACTTCCGGCAGGACATCGCCGACCGGGTCCTCGACCTACCGGTCGCCGCCGCGCTGGGGCTGAGCTTCGTCGAGCTGGCCGGCGGCCGCGCGCGGAGCCGGCTGCCGTGGCGGCGGGAGCTCTCGCACGCCCCCGGCGTCTTCCAGGCCAACCCGATCGCGGCGCTGGCCGACTTCACCGGCGTGAGCGCGGGGTTGACCCTGTTCCCGCCCGGCACCGCCGCGGCCACGGCCGACTACACGGCGAAGTTCCTCGCCGAGGCCCGCGGTGCGGAGCTGACCGCCAGAGCGCGGGTCCTGCGCGCGGGAGCGCTCACGGTGAGCTCCGTCGACGTCTTCACCGTCGCCGACGGGGACGAGCGGCTCTGCGCCACGGCCCTGGTCACCGCGCGGGTCTTCGGCCGTCCGGCGTCCTGACGGTCCGGTGGCGCCTCGTGCCGCCGTAGCGACACGAGGCGCCCTCGGTCGTGCTGCGCCGCGTCAGGCGATGGAGCGCACGTTGGACAGGTCGGCCGACGGTTGGCCGTTCGCCGCGCCGTCGGTGTCGACGATGGCCCGCAGGAGCAGCCCACCCTGCAGCTTCACCAGCCGTGAGGTGAGCGTCGCCAGGTAGCGGACGCCGACCCGAGGGTCGACCACGGTCCGCGGACTCACGTTCAGCGCCGCCCGCTTGACCTTGGCGGCGAGCTCGGCGGGGCTGGGCTGGTAGAGCCAGGCCGGGCCGGACGGGCCCTGCGGACCCTGGACACCGGGCAGGCCGGCCGGGCCGGCCGGACCCGCCGGGCCCTGGACACCCTGCGGGCCTTGCGGGCCGGGAACGCCGGGTGCGCCCTGCTCACCCTGTTCGCCCTGCTCGCCCTGCAAGCCGTGCGGACCCTTCTCACCGGTCTCGCCGATCACACCGCGCTGCCCGGGGGCGCCGGGCAGACCCTGCTCCCCCTGCGGCCCCTGCTCACCAGCCGGACCCCGCTCCCCCACCGGTCCGACCGGACCACGGGGACCGTGCTCTCCCTGAGCCCCGGGCAGGCCCTGCTCACCGGCCGGACCCATGGGGCCGACTCCGCCGCGCGGCCCGATCGGGCCCGGCGCACCCTGCTCACCCTGCTCGCCAGGCCGGCCGGTGGAGCCGGGCAGGCCCTTCTCCCCCTGCGGGCCCGTCTCACCCTCGGGTCCCTGCTCACCGCGCGGACCGATCGGTCCCTTCTCGCCCCGCTCACCGGCCGGGCCGACCGGGCCGGTCGGGCCCTTGTCCCCCTTCTCACCACGCTCACCGGCGGGACCGGCCGGACCCTTGGGGCCCTTGTCGCCGGGCTCACCGGCGGGGCCGACAGGGCCGGTCGGGCCCTTCAGACCGCGGTCGCCCTCCTGGACGGTGACGTCGACGGGAACCTCGACGGTCTCGTGGCGGGTGATGACGTGTGAATCGGTCGTCGACTCGGTCATGGATGGGTTGCCTTCCATCAGTGGCGGGTGTGCTGACAAGCCACCCGCGCTCGTATCGGGACCCCCGTCCCTCGCAGAGAACCCCGGCCGACGCCGGCCCAGCCGACATCAGGGGGTCCGTCCCGAAGGCCGACCTCCGCATGCCCTTCGCTAGCCGCAGCAAGCAGCCGGTGCCTATGACGAGGCTCACAGCTCGGGCCGCTCCCGGCTCTCGACGCCAGACTCGCAGGTGAGGCGCCACCATCGCGACCGCCTGTCAGCGCTCTGCCAGATCTCACGCGCCAACCCGGGCGCGTCGCCCGGTCCTTCTGCTATCAGGAAGAGCTCAGTGGTCGTCGCGAGGAAGCTTCCAGGCGATGACATGCGGGGCTGCTAGGTCGAGGTCGAAACGTCCTCGACCTAGCACCCGTTGGTCGCCACGGTCGGTCCGTCACCGTCCAAGAGCTGCACGAGTACTGCACCGAGCTGACCGCCGGCTATGAGACCCCCGGCGAGGGGAACCAGGAGCGCGCCGGCCACTGGACCGCGTGCCGAGGCGGCGGCCCTCGCGACCGGCTGCTGGCCACGTGCACCGCCGTTTGGTCAACGGGCCCGAACCGTAGGCGGATCGCCTTCTCGCGCCGATCCGTCGCCGAGCCAGACGGTCCTGTGCTGCAATCCGTAGAGGCGGGCCGCCGAGGGGGAACGGCACATGAGCAATCAGCAGCCCATGTCGGCGCGCTGGACCGACCGGGACAGCGCGCTGTGGCACACCTGCGAGATCGCGGTGGATCTTGCGCAGGGAAAGACGCCACCGCCTCGCCTGCCAGTGACGTCGATCTTTCCGCCACAACTCGGGGTCGACGAGCGGTATTGGGCTGCCGGCCCGTACTCGCTCAACGAACAACTGGCGGCCGGTGACGGAACCTACATGCACGACAGCGGCTACTTCCTCGCCACGGGTCGAGGGGGCCTGACGGCCACCGCTGCTGTCGCGGCCGCCCGCGCCGCAGGAAATGCGAGACGGCGCCGCCAAGCGGAACTGGCGGCAATTCCCCGCTGGACGGTCATCGATCAGGGCACCATCTACCTGAGTCGCTACGGCGTCCACCTCCACGGCGCCGGCGGGGTCTCCCCATGGGATTGGCCGTCGATCACTGCGACTCAGATGGTGGGCCCTGCCGCCGTCCACATTCTCGGCAACAGCACTCGGGGCCCCGTGTCGTGGGTCCTGCAGTCCGACTGGGCCGAGCTGCTCTTCGTCGCCTGGGCCCTCACCTGCCATAGGGGACATCCGCAGCTGATCACGGGGAGCTGGCTACCGCCCGGGTGGCTGCAGCGCTGCGCCGAGTACTCGCACCCCACCCGACTCAGCTCTCCTGCGCTCCCTGCCTGAGGCAGGGAACTCCGCTGCGCGAGGCTGCACGAAGAGAGTTCGGCGCCCGTCCTGAAGGGACCGCCTGGAACGCGGCTCAACTCCGGTTGGGCGCGACACCCCGGTACGCCTCCGCAGGGAAACGCGTGTGGTTGCGCGCCAGCTTCGCTGTCGCCGTCCGCCCGAGATCGACACCGGCGACGTCCGCGAGACGAATGAGGTAGAGCAGCACATCGGCCAGCTCGTCGCCCAGCCGGTCCCGCAGCTCGTCGTCCACCGTCGCGTCCGCCGGCAGCCACTGCACCAGCTCCGCCACCTCGCCGACCTCTCCGGTCAGCGCCAGCGTCAGCGCTTGAGGTCGTGGAAGCGACCCCAGTCCCGCGCCTCGGTGGACTCGCGCATCCGTGTCGTCAGGTCGTCCAGGTCAGCCACGCGGTTAGTGTGTCGCCCGCGGCCCGACTGGCTTCCGGCTGGCCACCCGGATGTCGCCCCGCATGAACCGATCGGCCTCAGCCTCGAGACCCGCTCGTGGGACGCCAGCCTCGCCGCGCTGGCCGCTGACTTCGAGCAAGCCGATCTCGGCGGCGTGGAGGTGCTGGTGGAGTACCAGCTACCGCTGTCGAGCAAGCGGGTCGACGTCGTGCTCGCCGGCGAGCACCCGCGGCGGAGCCGCCCCACGTACGTCGTCCGCGATCACAATCTGTGGACCGCTGCGGGCCATTTCTAGGGCGAGGCCGCTCTTGTCCAG
>NZ_JBJGYZ010000051.1:0-31899 GCF_054050275.1 Geodermatophilus sp. SYSU D00691 | reverse complement strand
GGTGCGGTCGCCGCCCTCACGTTCCACGGCGAGGGTGGCGACCGCACCACGCGGGGGGCGTGTCCGCGGACGCTCACCCGCTGTAGGGGTTTGACCTGGGAGTTCCCGGGAATGATCTCACCGTCCGTGAGCACGGGGTCCGTCGTCCCGGGAGGTCAGAATGGCCACGCTTCTGTGGATCATCGCCGTCGTACTGGTGGTCGCCGGCATCGTCGCCATACTCAGGCGTCAGCTGCTGTGGGGCATCGTGCTCATCGTCGTCGGCCTGCTCGTGGGTCCCGGCGGCGTGAGCGTCTTCACCTAACCCCGGTCGCCCAGCTCGGGGTGCAGGGCGGTGAGCGCGGCGGTGAGCGAGGTCAGCTCCTCACCGCCGGCCATCAGCCGCGTCAGGTCGTCGACGTCGACGTCGTCCCGGGTGAGGCTGCCGGCCACCTGCCCGCGCGCGAGGAGCAGGAAGCGGTCGCCGACCAGGTGCGCGTAGCGCGGGTTGTGGGTCACGAAGACCACGGCCATGCCCTGCGCCCGGGCGGCGACGACCGACTGCAGCACGAGGGTGTGCTGGGCGACGGTCATCGGCGCCGTCGGCTCGTCGATGACCAGCACCCGGGCGCCGAAGTGCAGCGCCCGGGCGACCGCCATGCTCTGCCGCTCGCCGGCCTGCAGCGCGCTGGCCGGCTGGTCGGGGTCGAGGCCGGTGACGCCGACCCGCGCCATCGCCCGCACGGTGACCCGGCGCGCCTCCTGCAGGTCGAGCCGGCGCAGCGGCCACGGGCCGCGGGTCGGTTCGGCGCCGAGGAAGAAGTTGCGCCACACCGACAGCAGCGGTGCGACGGCGAGGTCCTGCCAGACGGTGGCGATCCCGGCGGCCCGCGCCTGCTTCGGCGACCGGAACCGCACGGGCCGGCCCGACACCAGCAGCTCGCCCTCGTCGTGCCGGCGCAACCCCGACAGGACGGCGACGAGCGTCGACTTGCCCGACCCGTTCTCCCCGAGCACGCAGGTGATCTCCCCGGCCCGCAGGGTGACGCTGAGCCGGTTGAGCGCGGGCACCGAGCCGTAGCGGACGGTCAGCCCGCGCAGCTCGACGACGGGGTCGGTCACGGGGTCGGTCACGACCTGGGCACCGCCTTCAGCCGCCGCCGGACGACGCCGTTGGCCAGCAGCGCCACCAGCAGGAGCACGCCGAGGAACGCCTGGAACCACCGCGGGTCCCAGCCGGCCAGCGGGATCCCCTGGCGGACGACGGCGTAGAGCAGGGCGCCGATCGCCGCGCCCACCGCCGAGCCGTAGCCGCCGGTGAGCAGGCACCCGCCGATGACGGCGACGACGATGAACTCGATCTCGTTGCCCAGCCCCGGCGCCACCTGGACCCCGCCGAGCCGGACCAGCCCGAGCGTGCCGATCAGCCAGCCCGCGGCCGCGGTGAGGCAGAACAGCGTCACCGTCGTCCCGCGGACCGGCACGCCGAGTTCCCGGGCGGCCCGCCGTGCCCCGCCGCTGGCGAACACCGCGTTGCCGAAGCGCGTGCGCCACAGCACCCACGTGCCCAGCGCGGTGACGCCGAGGAACCACAGCAGCGAGACGCGGAACCGCCCGTCGCCGATCAGCACCGTCGACCCGAAGAGGGTGACCGCGGAGTCCCAGCCGGCCGCGGAGTCCAGGCCCTCGATCCGCGCCGAGCCCGCGACGGCGTGCGTGCCGGCCAGCGTGACGCCCTGCAGCACCAGGAACGTCGCCAGGGTCACCAGGAAGCTGGGCAGGCCCGTGGAGACGACGAGCAGCCCGTTGACGGCGCCGACCGCCAGCGCGCTGAGCAGCGAGACCACCAGCGCCGGCCAGATGCCCCACCCGGCGGACTCGACCAGCAGCGCGGTGACCAGCGAGCTCGCGACCGCCACCACGCCCACGGAGAGGTCGAACTGCCCGGCGATGAGCAGCAGCGCGACCGGCACACCGCCGATGCCCAGCAGCGCGGCGACGTCCAGCACGGTGGCCAGCCCGCCGGAGGTGAGCAGCCCGGGCGCCTGCAGGCCGAAGAAGACCACCACGACGACCAGGCCCACCAGCGCCGCCAGGCTGGGGCGGGCGAGCGCCCGGCCGAGCAGCCGGCGCCCGGCCGGGACCGTCGCGGGCGCCGGGCCGAACGTGGGCAGGCGGTCGGCGGTCACCGGGCGTCGGGGCCGGTCGGCGGGGACGACGTCGGCAGCGGGACCTCCTCGGGAGTGCACGTGCCGCCCCAGTGTCCCCCAGAGAGGACCACCCTTCCCCCCGGGCCTCGCAGGCTCGGCCCGGGCCCCTGAAGGGTGGCCGTCAGGGGCGCAGGAGCCAGCGCACCCGGTCGTCGGCGTACCAGGTCCAGCGGGTCACCGGCTTCGGGAACGGCACGCCGTCCCGGATCACGCGGGCCGGGTCGCTGGCCACCTGCAGCGCACGGCCCTTCGTCCGCCGGACCGGCCGCAGCGGGATGGTCATCACCGACACGCCGATCGTGTCGACCGCCGACCAGTCGGGGCGGACGTCGAGCCGGGTCACCTGACCGTCGGCCACCTTCATGTCGTCGTGGTGCGCCTGCAGGCCCAGCCGGCGGCCGAGGCTGCGCCGCGGGTCGTCGCTCCACGGTTCCAGCCGGCCGTGGTGCAGCAGGACGCCGCCGTGGTCGTCGCGCACCAGCGTGAGCTCCCGCTGGTCCCCGGTCCCGATGCCCAGCGCGCGGGCCAGCCCGGTCGAGGCGGTGTCGTCGGCCGGCTCCCAGGCGACCGGTACCTCGGCCGTGCGCCCGGCGCGCAGCAGGGCCGCCAGGACGCCGGCGAGCGCGGGGACGGCGCCGCGGACCACCACGGCCCCGGCGTCGGCCACCGCCGCCACGTCGTCCTTCTCGGGGGCCGAGCCGGGTTCCAGACCGCGCAGGTCGAGCTCGACGAGAGGCATGCGGCTACCCTGCCACCTGCCAGCCGGGACCGGCCGGGAAGCTCGCGCGAGGAGATGGACACAAGCCGATGCCGGCAGTCGTGCTGATCGGTGCCCAGTGGGGCGACGAGGGCAAGGGCAAGGCCACCGACCTGCTCGGGGGCCGCGTGCCGTACGTCGTCCGCTACCAGGGCGGCAACAACGCCGGGCACACCGTGATCACCCCCGACGGTGAGCGCTACGCGCTGCACCTGATCCCGTCCGGGATCCTGACGCCGGGCTGCACCCCGGTGATCGGCAACGGCGTGGTCATCGACCCGCAGGTGCTCATCACCGAGCTCGCCGGCCTGGAGGAGCGCGGGGTCGACACCTCGCGGCTGGTGATCTCCTCCGACGCGCACCTGATCATGCCGCACCACCGGGCCCTCGACAAAGTCACCGAGCGCTTCCTCGGCAAGCGCAAGATCGGCACCACCGGTCGCGGCATCGGCCCCGCCTACGGCGACAAGGTGGCCCGCGTCGGCATCCGCGTGCAGGACCTGCTGGACCTGTCGATCCTCCGGCAGAAGCTCGAGGGCACCCTGCAGGAGAAGAACCAGATCCTGGTCAAGGTCTACAACCGCCGGGCCATCGACGTCGACGAGGTCGTCGAGGAGTACGCCGGCTACGCCGAGCAGCTCAAGCACCGGATCGCCGACACCCGGCTGCTGCTGGGCAAGGCGCTCGACGCCGACGAGTGGGTGCTGCTGGAGGGGTCGCAGGGCACGCTGCTCGACGTCGACCACGGCACCTATCCGTTCGTGACGTCGTCCAACCCGACCTCCGGCGGCGCGGCCACGGGCTCGGGCATCGGCCCGACCCGCATCTCGCGGGTGGTGGGCATCCTCAAGGCCTACACGACCCGCGTCGGCTCCGGGCCGTTCCCCACCGAGCTGTTCGACCAGTGGGGCGAGTACCTGCGCAAGCAGGGCGGCGAGGTCGGCGTCACCACCGGCCGCGACCGGCGCTGCGGGTGGTTCGACGCCGTCGTCGCCCGGTACGCCAGCCGCGTCAACGGCATCACCGACTACTTCCTCACCAAGCTCGACGTCCTGTCCGGCCTCGAGACGGTGCCGATCTGCGTCGCCTACGACGTCGACGGCGTCCGGCACGACGAGATGCCGATGACGCAGACGGAGTTCCACCACGCCACGCCGGTGTACGAGGAGATGCCGGGCTGGTTCGAGGACATCCGCGGCTGCCGGACCTTCGACGAGCTGCCGGCGAACGCGCAGGCCTACGTGCGGCGCCTGGAGGAGCTCTCCGGGGCGCGGATCAGCGTGATCGGCGTCGGCCCCGGCCGCGACGAGAACGTCGTGGTCCACGACCTGCTCCAGTAGGCCCCCTGCAGGGGCCCGCCGCGAGCTTGCGAGCGGTGGGGGCAGGGGGTCCTTTCTCAGGCGGCGACGAGCTCGGTGCGGGCCCGGACGGCGACGTCGGGGGAGTCGGTGATCACGCCGTCGACGCCCAGCGCCAGCAGCAGGCGGGCCTCGCCCTCGGCGTCCCCGGTCGCGGCGGGGTCGCTGCCGCGGCGCAGGTGCCGGGGCAGGAAGGCGTTCTCGGCGCGCAGCGTCCACGGGACGACGACCAGCCCGGCCCGGTGCGCCTGGGTGACCAGGTCGGAGATGCCGGTGAGCGTCTGGTGCTCGTCGCGCAGGAGGATGCGGTGCCGGCTCGGGGCGATGCCCTGCGCGTAGGTGGAGACCTCGCGCAGCCCGGCCGGCGTCACGAACTCGTCTCCGACCGGGGCGTCGTCCACCAGCTGGAACATCTGCGGGCCGGCGTCGCCGAGCTCGGCCCGCAGGGCGCGCAGGCCGGCCCCGTCGAAGGACTGCACGACCACCGGGCCGTCGGGGCGGGCGGCCCCCAGCCGGCGCAGCTCGTCGGCGACCAGCTCGGTCATCGGCAGGCCGTGCTCGGCCGACCAGGTCGGCTTCTTCAGCTCCGCGAGCACGCGCACCGGCCGCTCGGGGGTCGACCGGCGGACGGCGAGCTCGACGACCTCGGCCAGCGTCAGGATGCCGAACTGCCCGTCGTAGGCGGTGTTCAGGGGGCGCAGCGCCGGCATCCGCTCGACCGCGCGCAGCGTGCGCAGCTCCGCCAGCGTGAAGTCCTCGGTGAACCAGCCGGTGCGCTCGACCGTGCCGACGACGCGGGTGGTGCGCCGGGCGGCGAACTCGGGGCGCTCGGCCACGTCGGTCGAGCGGGACAGCTCGTTCTCGTGCCGGACGACGAGCGCGCCGTCCCGGCTGACCACGACGTCGGGCTCGATCAGGTCGGCACCGAGGTCGACGGCGAGCTCGAAGCTGGCGAGCGTGTGCTCGGGACGGTAGGCGCTGGCCCCGCGGTGCCCCACGACGAGGGGCACGGAGGAGCGGGTCGCCGTGCGGGAGGCCGGCGACTCGGTCGCGGTCATGCCATCGAGAACACCCGAGGAACCTGAACGAACGTCGAACGCCGAGGGGTGTTTCGCCCACAATTCGGGCGACAGGGGGCTGACCTGCGCGCGAGCATGTCCGCCGTGACCGAACTAACAGCCCTCGGGTGGACACCCGACCGGGTGGCGCAGCTCCCGGAGGGCACCGTCCCGGCGCGGGTGGCCCGCGTCGACCGCGGGCTGCTCACCGTCCTCACCGCCGACGGCGAGCAGCGCGTGCACCCCGCCGCGGCCCTGTACGACGAGAGCGGCCTCGCCTCCCCGGCGGTGGGCGACTGGCTGGCGCTGCGCGGCGAGCTGGCGGTGGCGGTGCTGCCCCGCCGGTCGGCGTTCACCCGCACCGTGGCCGGGCGGACGTCGGCGGCGCAGGTGGTCGCCGCCAACCTCGACACGGTCCTCGTGGTGGACGCCCTGGTCGGCGACACCCGCCTGCGCCGCGTCGAGCGGTACCTCGCCGTGGCGTGGAGCAGCGGCGCCACCCCCGTCGTCGTCCTGACCAAGGCCGACCTGTGCGACGACGTCCCGGCGGCGGTCGCGGCGGTGGCCGAGGACGCGCTCGGCGTGGAGGTGCTGGCGGTCAGCTCGGTCACCGGGGAGGGGCTGGACGCCGTCGCCGCGCTGCTCGGTCCCGGCCGGACGGCGGCCATGGTCGGCCCCTCCGGCGTCGGGAAGTCCAGCCTGACCAACGCCCTGGCCGGCCGCGCGGTCGCCGAGACCCGGGAGATCCGCGAGAGCGACGGCCGCGGCCGGCACACGACCACCGCGCGCGAGCTGCACGTGCTGCCCGGCGGGGGCCTGCTGGTCGACACCCCCGGCATGCGCGAGCTGGCCCTCTACGACGACGCCGAGGGCGTCGAGGCCGCGTACGCCGACATCACCGAGCTGGCGGCCGGCTGCCGGTTCCGCGACTGCGAGCACCGCACCGAGCCCGGCTGCGCGGTCGCCGCCGCGGTCGACGACGGCACCCTCGACCCCGCCCGCCTCGTCGCCTGGCGCAAGCTGCAGCGCGAGGCGCACCGGCAGCTGCTGCGGGTCGACGCCCGGGCCCGCGCGGAGGAGAAGGCCCGCACCCGCGCCTTCTTCCGCTCGCTGCGCGACCAGCCGAACCGGGTCCGGTAGCCACCTCGGTAGATTCGGCGCCCGTGCGCGTGCTCGTGATCGGCTCCGGCGCCCGGGAGCACGCCCTGTGCGTGGCTCTGTCCTCCGACCCCGCGGTCGAGGCGCTCGCCTGCGCGCCCGGCAACGCCGGCACCCGCGCGGTCGCCGAGCCGCTGCCGGTCACCGTGGCCGACCCCGACTCGGTCGCCGCGGTCGCCCGCGAGTGGGGTGCCGACCTGGTCGTCGTCGGACCCGAGGTCCCGCTCGTGGCCGGGGCCGCCGACGTCGTCCGGGACGCCGGCATCGCCTGCTTCGGCCCCTCGGAGCAGGCCGCGCAGCTGGAGGGCAGCAAGTCCTTCGCCAAGCACGTGATGGCCGCCGCCGGGGTGCCCACGGCGCGCTCGTGGCCGGTCGGCGGGCCGGCCGAGCTGGAGACCGCGCTCGGCGAGGTCGCCGCGGTCGCCCCCGGAGCGCCCTACGTCGTCAAGGACGACGGCCTGGCCGCCGGCAAGGGCGTGCTGGTCACCCCCGATCGCGACGCCGCCCTCGCGCACGGGCGGGCGGTGCTCGACGGCGGGCACGCGGTGCTGGTCGAGGAGTACCTCGACGGGCCCGAGGTCTCGCTGTTCGCCGTCACCGACGGGACGACGGTGCTGCCGCTGGTGCCCGCGCAGGACTTCAAGCGCCGCGACGACGGCGACGGCGGCCCCAACACCGGCGGCATGGGGGCCTACGCGCCGCTGCCGTGGGCACCGCCCGGCCTGGTCGACGAGGTGCTGGCCACCGTGCTCCAGCCGACCGTCGACGAGATGCGCCGCCGCGGCGAGCCGTTCAGCGGCCTGCTCTACGCCGGCCTGGCGCTGACCTCCCGCGGGGTCCGGGTGGTCGAGTTCAACGCCCGCTTCGGCGACCCGGAGACCCAGGTCGTGCTGCCGCTGCTCGAGACCCCGCTGGCCGGGCTGCTGCACGCCGCCGCCACCGGCACCCTCGCCGACCACCCGCCGCTGCGCTGGCGCGACGGCGCGGCGGTCACCGTCGTCGTCGCCGCGCCCGGGTACCCGGAGAGGCCGCGCACCGGGGATCCGATCACCGGGGCGGACGGCGAGGGCGTGCTGCACGCCGGCACGGCGGTCACCGCCGACGGCGCCGTGGTCTCCGCCGGCGGTCGGGTGCTCGCGGTCACCGCGGTCGGCGCCGACCTCGCCGCCGCCCGGCAGCTCGCCTACGAGCGGGTCGCCGGCGTGCGCCTGGCCGACGGGCACTGGCGCACCGACATCGCGCTCGCCGCGGTGGAGGGCCGGGTCACGGCATAGCTCACGCCGTGGCGAGCAGGCCGGACGACGCGTCGAGCGGCCGGTCCAGCACGTCGGCGCCGTCCACCACCTCGGGCAGGAAGCGCCGCCGCAGCCCGGCGATCGTCGCGAGCCCCGCCGGGTCCACCGCGCCGTGCGGCACCAGGCCCTCGGCGGGGCTGCGCAGCCGGGCGACGTGGCGGCGGGCGAGCTCGGGGGAGAGCCCCAGCCGCTCGGCCGCCACGTCGGCGGCGAGGTCGTCGAGTTCCCCGGCGAGGACGGCGTCGGCGGTGCCGGCCAGCACGCCGGCCAGCGCCCGCGCCGGCTCCAGGTGCGCCTCGCCGGCCACGGCCAGGACCGTGCCGAGGTACGGCGCGCACCGGTCGGCGACCGCGGCCAGGCGCCGGCAGCCCCGCTCCTCGGCGACCAGCTCGTTGCCGGCGTTGAGCATCGTGGCGTCGCAGTCACCGGCCAGCAGGGCCGCCAGCCGCCGCGGCGTCGAGCCGAGCGCGACCAGCTCGTACTCGTCCCGGCCCACCCCGAGCGACTCGGCCAGCGCGTACATCGCGAGCGCGAACCCCGAGGTGGGGACGTCGACGCCGACCCGCGCGCCGCGCAGCGAGTCGACGCCGGTCCGAGCGTAGAGGGCCAGGCCCAGCCCCCGGTCCACGGCGCCGACGATCCGCACGTCGAGCAGCTCGCCGAGCGGGTTGCCCGGGCTGAACCGGTAGGCCAGCACGTTGTCGGGGCTGGTGAGCGCCACGTCGAGCTCACCGGCGAGCAGCGACCGGAACTGCCCCGGTGACGAGGCGACCGGCACCTCCTCCGGGTCGAGCCCGGCCTCGGCCAGCCGGCCGGTGCGGCGGGCGAGCGAGAGCAGCACCGAGGGGCTGAAGGCGCCCACGACGAGACGGGGAGCAGACATCCTGCGGCGTCCTCCGGGTGGTCCGAGCGGGACCAGGGAGTATGCCGCCGTGCAGTCGATTGCACCAGACCTGCACGATCTGCGGATCCGCCACGCACCGCGGGAGGCCGACGACCGGTGCTTGACAGGGCGGTCCCCGCGATAGGACCCTGCTGACACCGGTCACAATCGATTGCAGAGCGGGAGGACCCGGATGGACGAGCGGGTGTCGTCGGCGATCGCGCACTGGGGTCCTCGCTTCACCACCAACGGCGTCACCGTCTCGGACTTCGAGGAGGTCACCCGCCGCGTCGAGCACTGGGCCGACTGGTGCGCGGCGTGGTCGGCGAAGGGTGCCGAGCACGAGCGGCTCGGCCGGCGCGCCCTCGCCGACGGCCGGTCGGTCTCCGCCGGCCAGCACCTCGCGCAGGCCGCCGTCTACTTCCACTTCGGCAAGTTCGTCTTCGTCGAGGACCTCGACCAGATGCGCGCCGCCCACGAGCGCGCCGTCGCCTGCCTCACCGACGCCCTCCCGCACCTGCTGCGCCCCGGGCGCCGGGTCGAGGTCCCGTTCGAGGGCACGTCGCTCGTCGGCGTGCTGCGCACCCCCGGCGGCGCCGGCCCGCACCCCGTCGTCGTCCTGCTGCCGGGCCTGGACTCCACCAAGGAGGAGCTGCGCTCCACCGAGGAGACCTTCCTCGACCGCGGCCTGGCGACGTTCAGCGTCGACGGCCCGGGCCAGGGGGAGGCCGAGTACGACCTGCCGATCCGCGGCGACTGGTCGGCCGTGGGGGAGGCGCTGCTCACCGCGCTGGAGGGGCTGCCCGAGGTCGACGCCGGCCGCGTCGCGGTGTGGGGCGTCAGCCTCGGCGGCTACTACGCGCCGCGGGTCGCCGCCGCGCTGGGCGACCGGGTGCGTGCCTGCGTCGCCCTGGCCGGCCCCTACGACTTCGGCGACTGCTGGCCGCAGCTGCCCGAGCTGACCCGCGAGACCTTCCGGGTCCGCTCGCGCGCGGCCACCGACGACGAGGCGCGGCGGCTCGCGCACACGCTCTCGCTCGAGGGCGTCGCCGAGAAGATCACCGCCCCGCTGCTGATCGTGTTCGGCCGCAAGGACCGGCTGATCCCCTGGCGGCACGCCGAGCGCCTGCGCGACACCACCGGCGGCGAGGTGGAGCTGCTGATGCTCGAGGACGGCAACCACGGCTGCGCCAACGTCGCGCCCTGGCACCGCCCGTACACCGCCGACTGGCTCGCCGACCGGCTCGCCGCACCCCCGCTCGCCGATGGAACGAGGAGCACCCAGTGAACGACAGCGTCGCCGCCCCGGAGTCGGTCGGCTGGATCGGCGCCGGCCGGATGGGGGCCGCCATGGCCACCCGGCTGGCCAAGGCCGGCGTCAAGGTGACCGTCTGGAACCGGACGAAGGCCAAGGCCGAGCCGCTGGCCGAGGTCGGCTGCGTCGTCGCCGACCGGATCGCCGAGCTGCGCGGCATGGACGCCGTCTTCGTCATGGTCTCCACCTCCAAGGACCTCGAGCAGGTCCTGCTCGGCGAGGGGGGCCTGCTGACCGACCCGGACGACGTGCCGCGGATCGTGGTCGACTGCTCGACGGTCGACCAGGCGGCGTCCGAGGCGATGCGCGCGGCGGCCGAGGAGCGGGGCGTGGCCTTCCTGGCCAGCCCGGTCAGCGGCAACGGCAAGGTGGTCAAAGCCGGCAAGCTCAGCCTGGTCGCCTCCGGGCCGGAGGCGACGTTCGAGCAGGTCCGGCCGCTGCTGGAGCACATCGGGCGGCACGTCACCTACGTCGGCGAGGGCGACGTCGCCCGGCTGGTGAAGATCTGCCACAACCTCATGCTGGGCGTGGTCACCCAGTGCATGGCCGAGATCACCGTGCTCGCCGAGAAGGGCGGGGTGCCGCGCGCGGCGTTCCTCGAGTTCCTTAACAACAGCGTCATGGGCTCGGTGTTCACCCGCTACAAGTCGCCGGCGTTCGTGAACCTGGACTACTCGCCCACCTTCACCCCGATCCTGCTGCGCAAGGACTTCGACCTCGGCCTGGCGGCCGCGCACGACCTCGACGTCCCGATGCCGATCGCCGCCGCGACCGCGGCGGCCGTGCAGGCCAGCGTCAGCAGCGGCCGGGTCGAGGAGGACTTCTCGATCCTGCTCGACCTGCAGGCGCACAACTCCGGCCTCCGACTCGAGCCGGAGAACGTCCCCGTGGACGACGGGCTGAGCGCGGACGGCGGCGCGCGGTGACCGGTGCGCGGCCGCTGCCGGCGCCCGGCCACATGGGCGTCGACTACGAGCAGCGGGTCGACTTCGCCCGGCTCCGCGAGTACCGGCTCGGGCGGGCCAAGGCCTCCCTGGAGGCCAGCGAGTGCGGCGCCTTCCTGCTGTTCGACTTCTACAACATCCGCTACACGACCCAGACGTGGATCGGCGGCGCCCTCGGCGACAAGATGATCCGGTACGCGCTGCTGGCCCGCGGCAAGGACCCCGTGCTGTGGGACTTCGGCTCGGCCGTCAAGCACCACCAGCAGTACTCCCGGTGGGTCCCGACCGAGAACTACCGGGCCGGCTTCCTCGGTTTCCGCGGAGCGGTCGCCCCTACGGTCGGCCTCATGGCCGAGGCGGTGGCCGAGATCAAGTCGCTGCTGGTGGAGGCGGGGGTGGCCGACCTGCCGGTGGGGGTCGACATCGTCGAGCCGCCGTTCCTGTTCGAGATGGAGCGCCAGGGCCTCCGGGTGGTCGACGCCCAGCAGCTCATGCTCGACGCCCGGGTGATCAAGTCACCCGACGAGATCGCCCTGCTCAACCAGGCGGCGGCCATGGTCGACGGCGTCTACCAGGACATCGTCGAGATGCTGAAGCCCGGGGTGCGCGAGAACCAGATCGTCGCGCACGCGAACAAGCGCCTCTACGAGATGGGCTCCGACCAGGTCGAGGCGGTCAACGCCATCTCCGGTGAGCGGTGCAACCCGCACCCGCACAACTTCACCGACCGGCTGATCCGCCCGGGGGACCAGGCGTTCTTCGACATCATCCACTCGTTCAACGGCTACCGGACCTGCTACTACCGGACCTTCAGCGTCGGCAGCGCCACCCCGGCGCAGCGGGACGCCTACAAGCAGGCCCGCGAGTGGATGGACCGCGGGCTGGCCGGCATCAAGGCCGGCGTGGGCACCGACGAGGTGGCCGCGCTGCTGCCGAGGGCGGAGGAGTTCGGCTTCGGCAGCGAGATGGAGGCCTTCGGGCTGCAGTTCGCCCACGGGCTCGGCCTCGGCCTGCACGAGCGGCCGATCATCTCCCGGCTCAACAGCATGACCGAGCCGATCGAGCTGCAGGTCGGCATGGTGTTCGCGCTGGAGACCTACTGCCCGGCCGGCGACGGTTTCTCCGCCGCCCGGCTGGAGGAGGAGGTCGTCGTCACCCCCGACGGGCCGCAGATCCTGACGCTCTTCCCGAGCCAGGACCTCGTCGTCACCAACCCGTACTGAGAGGGCCGGCCATGAGCCTCGATGCACTGGGCGAGTTCGACCACCTGCTCACGGAGCTCTGGATCGGCGGCAAGCCGGTGCCGGCCGCCGACGGCAGCCGGTTCGACGTCCTGGACCCCGCGACCGGTCAGGTGCTGACGACGGTCGCCGACGGCACCGTCGAGGACGCGATCGCCGCGGTCGACGCGGCGGAGGCCGCGGCGGCGTCCTGGGCGGCGACCCCGCCGCGCGATCGGGCGGAGGTGCTGCGCCGCGCGTTCGAGCTGATGACGGCGCAGAAGGAGCCCCTCGCCCGGCTGGTCACCCTGGAGAACGGCAAGGCGCTGCCCGACGCCCGCGGCGAGGTCGCCTACGCCGCCGAGTTCTTCCGCTGGTACGCCGAGGAGGCCGTGCGGGCGACCGGTGCGGTGCAGACGGCCCCCTCGGGCGCCAACAAGATCCTGGTCGTGCAGCAGCCGGTCGGGATCTGCGTGCTGGTGACGCCGTGGAACTTCCCGGCCGCGATGGCCACCCGCAAGATCGGCCCGGCGCTGGCCGCCGGCTGCACCGTGGTGCTCAAGCCGGCCAGCGACACCCCGCTGACGGCGCTGGCGATGGCCCGGATCCTCGAGGACGCCGGGGTGCCGCCGGGCGTGGTCAACGTGCTGCCCGCCCGCCGCTCCGGCGCCGTCGTCTCGGCGATGCTGCACGACCCGCGGGTGCGCAAGCTGTCGTTCACCGGCTCGACCGAGGTGGGGCGCGTGCTGCTGCACGAGGCGGCCGACCAGGTCATCAACTGCTCGATGGAGCTGGGCGGCAACGCGCCGTTCCTGGTGTTCGCCGACGCCGACCTCGACGCCGCCGTCGACGGCGCCATGATCGCCAAGATGCGCAACGGCGGCGAGGCGTGCACCGCGGCCAACCGCTTCTACGTGGAGCGCCCGGTCGCCGAGGAGTTCGGCCGCCGGCTCGCCGAGCGCATGGCGGCGCTGGCCATGGGGCCGGGGCTGGACGAGGACACCCAGCTCGGCCCGCTGGTCAACGACGACACCGCCGCGAAGGTCGACGAGCTGGTGCAGGGGGCGGTGGCCGATGGGGCGACCGCCGTCGTCGGTGGCCGCCGTCCCGACCGTGCGGGCTTCTACTACGAGCCGACGGTGCTCACCGGTGTGCGCCCGGGGTCGGCGATCCTCGGCGAGGAGATCTTCGGCCCGGTGGCGCCGATCGTGGCCTTCGACGACGAGGCCGAGGCGATCCGCATGGCCAACGACACCGAGTACGGACTGGTCTCCTACGTCTACACCCGCGATGTCGGCCGCGGCCTGCGGGTGAGCGAGGCGCTGGAGTCGGGCATGGTCGGCCTCAACCGCGGGCTGGTCAGCGACCCGGCGGCGCCGTTCGGCGGGGTGAAGCAGAGCGGCATCGGTCGCGAGGGCGGCCACCACGGTCTGCTCGACTACCTGGAGAGCAAGTACATCGCCGTCACCTGGTGACCCCGTCGCCGTCCGGGGGCGGGGTGCCGCCCAGCCCTCGGCCCTGACGCTGCCGTCCTCCCCCATCGCAGCGGCTCCTCCCTCACGCCGCAGCACGAGGGAGGAGCCGCCGTGATCAGGTCACCTGATCCCGGCGAGCCGCCGTTCAGGGGCGGGACGCCGCCCAGTAGTCGGGGCGGGCCTTGCTCTCCGCGAGCTCCTCGGCGGTGCGGAAGCCGGGCGCCATCGAGGCGTCGGTGCCGGCCATGTACTGGTGGTGGTCGATGCCGAGCAGGCGGATCCAGCTCTGCTGGCCGAAGGTGAGCGCGATGCAGCAGCCCAGCTCGACCAGCTCCGGCTCGGAGAAGTGCGCGTGCAGCCGCGC
Source organism: Geodermatophilus sp. SYSU D00691 (assembly GCF_054050275.1). Taxonomy (NCBI): domain Bacteria; kingdom Bacillati; phylum Actinomycetota; class Actinomycetes; order Geodermatophilales; family Geodermatophilaceae; genus Geodermatophilus; species Geodermatophilus sp. SYSU D00691. The sequence continues at coordinate 17,883 of NZ_JBJGYZ010000051.1, read as the reverse complement.
CCAGAAGCCCTCCTCGTCGGCCGGCATGCCCCACGCGATCGCCTCGGCGTAGGCCAGCGCCGCCTTCTGCCGCTCGTCGTACCTCTCCGACTTCTCGAAGTTGAGCAGCTCGTCGTACTGCATCTCCTCGAGACCGGCCTTCGCCGCCTTGGTCGAGCGCTGGTTGCCGCAGAACTCGCACTTCACCGTGCGCGAGATGTAGACGCGGCACAGCTCCTTGATCGCGTGGTCGCAGACGCCGGAGTGGAACAGCGCCTTCCACGAGTCGGCGAACGCCCAGAACGCCTCGGGCACGTGCGCGCGCACCGCCGAGCTCTCCGGCCGAGGCGTGCCCTCCCGGGCGCAGCGGTGCATCTCCTCCTGCATCGCGGCGTTCATCGACTCCAGCGGCACGTAGCTGATGTGCGGGCGGGGCATGACGGACTCCTTCGTCAGTCGGATGCGGAGATGGCGGCCGTGACGGCCTCGGGGGTGAGGGGCAGGTCGCGCACCCGGACGCCGACGGCGGCGGCGAGCGCGTTGCCGATCGCGCCGGCGGTGGGGCCCTGGGCCGCCTCGCCGGCGCCGACCGAGGGCTCGCCCGAGTCGAGCAGGTGCACCTCGACCTCGGGCACCTCGGAGAAGCGCAGGATCGGGTAGCTCTCCCAGTCGTCGCTGGTCACGCGGCGGTGGTCGAAGCGCACCCGCTCCTTGAGCGTCCAGCTGGTCGCCTGCACCGCGCCGCCCTCGATCTGGTTGCGGACGCCGTCGGGGTTGACCACCCGGCCGACGTCGACGGCGACCGTCAGCCGCCGCACCCGCACGTCGCTCACGGCCTCGACCTCGGCGACGACGGCGCAGTACGCGGCGCGGCCCTTGTAGCGGGCGACGGCCAGGCCCCGGCCGATGCCGTCGGGCAGCTCCGCGCCCCAGCCGGCCGCCTCCGCCGCGGTGGTGAGCACCGCCCGCGCGCGGGCGTCGGCGAGGTGGCGCAGCCGGAACTCCAGCGGGTCGGCCCCGGCCAGCGCGGCCAGCTCGTCGACGAACGACTCGATCGCGAAGACGTTGAGGTGCGCGCCCAGCGCCCGCAGCGCCGAGGAGCGGACCGGGTTCTCGAGCAGCCGGTGCCCGTGCACCCGCCGGGCGCCCACCTCGTAGAGCGGGACGGCGTTGCGCAGCGACCCGCCCCCGGCGGGCAGCGGCGGGTCGGCGGCCGGCGGCAGGGGCAGCGGCTGCGCCAGGTGGCGCCCGGCGAGCAGCCCCGGCACACCGGCGTAGCCGGGCCGGGCGGTGTGGCCCTGCGACCAGACGTCGTAGCTCCACGAGGTGATGCGCCCGCCGCCGTCGAGCGACGCCGACACCTGCGCGGTCATCGCCGAGCCGAACGGTGCCCACGCCAGCTCGTCGCGGCGGCTCCACTGGACCTGGACCGGGCGCCCCCGAACGGCCCGGGCCAGGAGCACTGCGTCGAAGGCGGCGTCGTCGGCGCCGTTGTGGCCGTAGCAGCCGGCGTTCTCGACGTGCTCGACGGTGATCGTGTCGCGGTCGAGGCCGAGCGCCCCGGCGAGCGCGTCGCGCAGCCGGTGCACGCCCTGGCTGGAGCTCCAGACGTGCACGCGGCCGTCGTCGTCCCACCGGGCCAGGCCGCAGCTGGGCGCGATCGAGCCGTGCGCGAGGAACGGCCGGCTGTACCGCGCGGTGTGCGTGGCGGGCCCGACGGGCTCGTCCAGGACGGTGACCGTCTCGCTCGGCGTCTCCCGCAGGTAGGCGTCCAGCGCGCGCTCGTCGGGCAGGGTGTCCTGCTCGTCCCACGTCGCGGCCGCGCGCAGCCGCTCGGCGGCGACGGCGACCGCCGCCTCGTCGGCGCCGACCACCCCGAGGAACGACCCGTCGCGGACGACGGTGAGCCCGTCGCCGACCGCCCCCTCGGCCACCGCGCGCAGCGTCGCGCCCGGCGACGGCGGGCGCACCACGCGGCCGAAGAGCTGTCCCGGCAGGCGCAGGTCGGAGATGTACCGCGGCCGCCCGGCGATCTTGTCGGGCAGGTCGAGCCGGGGAGTGCTGGTGCCGACCAGCCGGTAGGTCGCCGGGTCGCGCAGCGGCACCGCCGGGTCGGCGTCGACGTCGAGGTCGACGGCCACCGACCCGTACGGCGCGCCGGCGTGCAGCGCGCGCACGTGCGCGCAGACCAGGCGGACCGCCGGCCCCGCCTCGGCGACCGACATGCTGCCCGCGGTGAGCCCCTCGTCCGGCCCGAACGTGGCGGCGGGCAGCATCCGCACCTGCTCCAGCGGCACACCGAGCTCCTCGGCGGCCACCTGGGCCAGCGCGGTCACGATCCCCTGGCCGAACTCCACCTTGCCGACCCGCAGCTCGACCACGCCGTCGGGCAGCACCCGCACCCAGGACGACAGCCGCGGGTTGGCCGCGACGTCCTTGGGCAGCTGCGGGGGCGCGGACGGCGCCGCGTCGACCCGGGGGCCGGTGTCGGAGGTCGCCGTCACGACGCACCCCCGGCCTCGACGACCGCCTCCACGATCCGCCGGTGCACGCCGCACCGGCACAGGTTGCGGTCCAGCGCGGCGGCGACCGTGGCGGCGTCGGGGGAGGGGACCTCCTCGAGCAGGGCGGCCGCGCGCACCGCGATGCCCGAGATGCAGAACCCGCACTGGGCGGCCTGCCGGTCGAGCAGCGCTTGCTGGACCGGGTGCGGCGCGCCGTCGGCGCCCAGCCCCTCGACGGTCACCACCTCGTGCCCGGCCGCGGCCTGCACCGGGGTGTCGCAGGAGGGGACGACGGCGCCGTCCAGCCGGACGAAGCACGCCCCGCACAACCCCAGCCCGCAGCCGAACCGCGAGCCCATCAGACCCAGCTCGTTGCGCAGCACCGTGAGCAGCGGGGTGGCCGGTTCGGCCTCGACGGAGCAGGCGCGGCCGTTGACCGTGAACGCGAACTTCACCGGGTGAACACCTCCGGGTGGCGGCCGAGCTCGATCCGCGTGCGGCGGATGTGCCCGGCCAGGCAGCGCTCGGCGTCGACGACGTCGCGGCGCTCGATCGCGTCGAGCAGCAGCCGGTGCTCGGCGTTGATCACCCACTTGCGCCCCGGTCCGGACAGCCGGACGAACTCGCGCCGGTAGTGGGCGGTGGAGTTCCACAGCCGGGTCACCGTCGAGGTGAGCTGCTCGATCCGGCAGCCGGTGTAGCTGGAGAGGTGGAACTCGCGGTCGAGCTCGAGGAAGCCGGCCAGGTCGCCGTCGGCCTCGATCTGGTCCTGCACCCGCTGCAGGTGCCGGATCTGCGAGTCGGTGAGGTTCGGGATGCTCTCGGCGATGGCCAGCTGCTCGAGCTGCTCGCGCATCCGGTAGACGACGTCGACCTCGTGCATCGACAGGCTCGGCACCCGGGCGCCGCGGTGCCGCTCGTGCTCGGTGAGCCCCTCGGCCTCGAGGATCCGCAGCGCCTCGCGGACCGGCAGCCGGCTCGAGCCGAGCCGCTCGGCCACCTCCTCCTGGCGGATCCACTCGCCGGGCCGGATCTCGCCGCGCAGGATCGCCTGCCGGAGGTGGTGGGCGACCCGCGCGCTCGCCGCGTCCTGCACCGACGTCATGCGAACGCCTCCGGGTTGCGGAACCACGCCTTGCCGTCGGGGTAGCTGACCAGCTCGAACTGCATCCCCCACGGCGCGAGGAAGTAGACCCACCGCTGGCCCTCGTGGGCGCCGCGGCTCGCCGTCGGCTCGCCGAGCACCCGCACGCCGTGCGCCCGCAGGTGGGCGACGGCGGCGTCGAGGTCGTCGACGTAGAGCGCGACGTGGTGGCCGCCGACGTCGCTGTTGCGCGGCGGCTCGGGAGCCTGGTCGGGCGCCTCGTACTCGAACACCTCGAAGATCGCCTGCCCGCCGCAGCGGAAGAAGCAGTTGCGCATGCGCGCCCGCGGGTGCACGTTCAGGTGCTCGGCCATCCAGTCGCTGTCGTCGTGGACGAAGGGGCCCAGCGAGTAGAGGTACTCGCAGCCCAGGACGTCGACGAGGAAGGCCCGCGCCTGCTCCAGGTCGGGCACGGTGAACCCGACGTGGTCCACCCCCGTGAGCCCCGGCAGCGCCATGCACATCTCCCTCGATGTCAGCAGGTTGGATCCAGAGCCTAGGCGAATGTGATCGGGAGCACTAGCATCCGGCGCAGATCACTCGCAGTCGGATCCAATGCTGGATCCGCGAGAGGAGAAGCGTCATGCCGCTCCACCGCCGCCTCGAGCCGTCCGCGCCCTGGGTCGAGCTCGTCGCGACCGACGAGGACTGGGACGCGGCCGACCCCGAGCTGCTCCGCACGGTGCACGCCCAGCTGGTGCTGGTGCGCGTGTTCGAGGAGTACGTGCTCGAGCTGGCCGGCGGCGGGCTCATTCACGGCCCGGCGCACTCCAGCATCGGCCAGGAGGGCGGCGCCGTGGGATCGGTGCTCGCCCTGACCAGCGCCGACCAGGTGAACGGCTCGCACCGCGGCCACCACCAGTTCCTCGCCAAGGCGCTGCACCACGTCGCGCCGAAGGGTCTCGACCTGACCGGCGGGGTCGACGACGACGTCCGCGAGGTCCTGCTGCGCACGCTGGCCGAGATCTGCGGGCTGGACCGCGGGTGGAGCCACGGCCGTGGTGGCTCGATGCACCTGCAGTGGAAGGACGCCGGCGCGATGGGCACCAACGCCATCGTCGGCGGCGGCGTCCCGCAGGCGGCCGGGTTCGCCTGGGCCGACCGGCAGGCCGGCACCGACGCGGTCGCGGTGACCTACTTCGGTGACGGCGCGGTCAACATCGGCTCCACCCTCGAGACGCTCAACCTGGCCGCCGCCTGGCACCTGCCGGTCTGCTTCTTCATCGAGAACAACCGCTACGCCGTCTCCACCAACGTCTTCGAGGCCACCTGCGAGCCGCGGCTGTCCGGCCGCGGGCCCGGGTTCGGCATCGCCAGCTGGAAGGTCGACGGGATGGACCCGCTCGCCGTCCACCTGGCCATGCGGGAGGCGGTCGCGCACATGCGGGCCGGCCGTGGCCCGACCGTCGTCGAGGCCGACACCTACCGCTACTTCCACCAGAACGGCGGCTTCCCGGGCAGCGCCTTCGGCTACCGCAGCAAGGAGGAGGAGCGGGAGTGGCGGGCCCGCGACCCGATCGACCAGGTCGTCGGCCACCTCGTCCGCCTCGGCCTGGCGACCCAGGCCGACCACGAGGCGACCCTCGCCGCGGCCCGGCAGGGCATGGCCGACGTCGGCGACGTGCTGTTCGAGCCCGACCCCGGCGGCAAGCCCGGCGCCCGCCGGATCCGCGCGGCCGAGTGGCCCGACCCGTCGTTCGTCGACGTCGGCGTCCGCGGCGACCTGTCGGAGTTCGCCGGCGCGCGGTTCGCCGACACCGACGACCCCGCCGTCGAGGTGCGGGAGCAGAAGTTCATCGAGGCGGTCGCCGCGGTGATGAACCGCCGGATGGAGACCGACGAGCGGGTCGTCGTCATGGGGGAGGACGTGCACCGCCTCAACGGCGGCACCAACGGCGCCACCCGCGGGCTGAAGGACCGCTTCCCCGACCGGATCCTCGGCACGCCGATCAGCGAGAACGCCTTCGCCGGTCTCGGCGGCGGGATCGCCGTCGACGGACGGTTCCGCCCCGTCGTCGAGTTCATGTACGCCGACTTCATGTGGGTCGCCGCCGACCAGCTGTTCAACCAGATCGGCAAGGCGCGGCACATGTTCGGCGGCACCGGCCCGGTGCCGTTCGTGCTGCGCAGCAAGGTGGCGATGGGCACCGGTTACGGCTCGCAGCACTCGATGGACCCCGCCGGCATCTTCGCCACCAACCCGGGCTGGCGGATCGTCGCCCCGACCACGCCGTTCGACTACGTCGGGCTGATGAACGCGGCGCTGCGCTGCGAGGACCCGGTCGTCGTCCTCGAGCACGTCGACCTCTACAACTCGACCGGTCCCGGCCCGGTCGACGACCTCGACTACTGCCTGCCGGTGGGCCGGGCGGCGGTCCGGCGGACCGGTGGGAAGGTCACCGTCCTCACCTACCTGGCGATGACCCGCTACGTGCTCGAGGCGGTGGACGACGGCGGCTTCGACGTCGACGTGGTCGACCTGCGCTGGCTGGACCGGGCCAGCATCGACTGGGAGACGATCGGCGCCAGCATCCGCAAGACGGGCAACGTGCTCATCGCCGAGCAGGGCGCCGTCGGCACGTCGTACGGGGGGTGGCTGGCCGACGAGATCCAGCGCCGCTTCTTCGACTGGCTGGACTCCCCGGTGGAGCGGGTCACCGGCGGCGAGGCCTCCCCGAGCATCAGCAAGGTGCTCGAGCGCGCCGCGATCGCGCAGAGCGCCGAGGTCATCGCGAAGCTCACCGAGATGACGGGGATCTGAGCCGTGGCCCGGTTGATGCTCATGCCCGAGGTGGCGGCGAACGCGACCGAGGCGGTCCTCGCCGGCTGGTCGCTCGCCGAGGACGCCGAGTTCGGCGCGGACGACGTCGTCGCCACGGTCGAGACCGAGAAGGCCGTCGTCGACGTGGAGGCCGAGCAGGCGGGCAAGGTGCTCAAGCTGCTCGTGGCCCCGGGGACGACGGTGGCCGTCGGCGCGCCGATCGCCGTCCTCGGCGACCCCGGCGAGCGGGTCGACGACCTCGGCGCCGTCCTCGCGTCGCTCGGCGTCGGCGGGCTCCCGGACTCGCCGCCCGACCCGGAGGGCGGCAAGCAGGAGTCACCGCCGTCCCCGGCGGTGCCCGAGCCGCTGCTGGCGGCGGCCGAGTCGGTCCCAGCGGCCGCGCCGGTGGGGAACGGGCACGGGCGGATCTTCTCCAGCCCGCTGGCCCGGCGGCTCGCCCGCGAGGCCGGGGTGGCGCTGGAGTCGATCACCGGCACGGGGCCGGGCGGCCGGATCATCCGGCGGGACGTCGAGGCGGCCCGGACGGCGCCGGCCCCCGAGCCCGCCCCCGTGCCCGCCGCCGCCCGGGTCGAGGAGCCCGCGGGCTGGACCGACGTGCCGCACACCCCGATGCGGCGGGCGATCGCGCGCCGGCTGACCGAGAGCAAGCAGACGATCCCGCACTTCACGGTGCGCGCCTCGCTGCGGGTCGACGAGCTGCTGCGGCTGCGCGCCGGGCTCGCCGACGCCGGCACCAAGGTCTCGGTCACCGACCTGCTGGTGAAGGCCGCCGCCCGCGCGCACACCGCCGTCCCCCGGATGAACGCGATCTGGACGCCCGAGGCGACCCGGCAGTTCGCGGCCGTCGACGTGGCCGTCGCCGTGGCGACGGAGACCGGCCTGCTCACCCCGGTGGTGCGGGGCGTGGACCGGCTGGGCGTGGCCGAGGTGGCGGCGGCGACCCGCGACCTGGTCGAGCGCGCCCGGGCCGGTCGGCTGCGCCAGGACGAGCTCGAGGGCGGCGCGCTGTCGGTGACCAACCTCGGCATGTTCGGCACCGAGGAGTTCTCGGCGATCATCAACCCGCCGCAGTCGGCGATCCTCGCCGTCGGCGCGGCCCGGCAGGAGCCGGTCGTGGTCGACGGCGCGCTGGCGGTGGCCACCGTGGTGAGGGTGACCCTCTCGGCCGACCACCGGGTGATCGACGGCGCGCTGGCCGCGGAGTGGATGGCGGCGTTCACCGCGACCGTGGAGCAGCCGCTGCGGATCCTGGTCTGACTACTTCGCGGTGACCGCGGGCTTCGCCCGCTCGGGTCGTGGCTCGGGCGGGCGGGGCCCGTCGTGCCGGCGCGACAGGTACGTGCCGGCGACGTTGGCGCACGCCACCGTCGGGACGGCGATCAGCGCGCCGAAGATCCCGCCGACCAGCAGGCCGGCGGCGATGGCCAGGACGACGGCGAGCGGGTGCACCCGCACCGCGCGCCCCAGCAGCAGCGGCTGCAGGACGTGCCCCTCCAGCTGCATGACCAGGACGACGATCGCCAGCGCGATCAGCGCCTTGATCGGCCCCACCGACACCAGCGCGACCAGGACGGCGACCGTTCCGGCGAGGAACGAGCCGATGATCGGGATGAACGCCCCGAGGAAGACGAGCGCGGCCAGCGGGATGACCAGCGGCACGCCGAGGATCGCCAGGCCGATGCCGATCCCGACGGCGTCGACCAGCGCGACGGCCACGGTGGCGCGGACGTAGGAGATCAGCGTCCGCCACGCGCGGCGGGCCGCCTCGTCCATGTACGCCCGGGACTCCCGGGGGCACAGGCCGACCAGCCACAGCCAGATCGACCGGCCGTCCTTGAGGAAGAAGAACAGCGTGAACAGCGCGAGGACGATGCCGGTGAACACGTGGCCCACGGTGGCTGCGGTGGTGATCGCGCCGCTGGTGATCGTGTCCTGGTTGGACACCAGCGTGTCCTGCAGCGTGCCGACCGCGTCCTCCAGCTGGCCGCGGGTGATCGGGAAGGTGCGGACGATGAAGGTCTGCACCTGGCCGATGCCCTCGCTGACCTGCGCGGCGAGGTCGGAGAAGCCGGCGGTGAACCGCTCGACCACGAGCGTGATGATCCCGGCGACCACCCCGAGGCCGACCAGCAGCATCGCCGTCGCAGCCAGCGAGCGCGGCCAGCCGCGCTTGATCAGCCCGGCCGCGCCGGGCTGGAGCAGCGCCGAGAGCAGCAGCGCCACGATGACCGGGACGACGACGACGGCGATGGTCGCCATGGCGTAGACCAGCGCGTAGACGCTCGCGATGACGACGATCAGCCGCCACGACCAGGAGGCCGCCGTGCGCAGGCCGGTGGGGACCGCCGCCTCGGGGGCGGTGCGCTCGCGCAGCAGCCGGGAGGTGCGCTCGCCCGGCCGGTGCGGGCGGCCGCCGCTCGGGGGACCGCTGACGCCACCCGGGTTGATCGGGCCGTCCAGGTCGGGCGCGCCGGGCTCGGGACTGCCCAGCGGCGGGCGGCTCGCGCCGTTGCCGTCGACCGCCGGCTCGACGGGCTCGAGCTCGTCGTCGTGGAGGAGGATGGCCCGGTCGTCGTCGCGCTCGGGCCAGGCGTGCGGATCGTGCTCCGCGGCGGCGCGGATGCGCTCCCGGGCCCGCGTGACCACGGCGTTCGCCCGTCGCAGCATCCCGCACCTCCGCCCTGGCTCTGGGGGCCGTCCATGATCACGGTAGCTCTGCGGGAGGATGGTCCCGTGGTGCGACGAGCTGACCGGGCCGAGGCGGTACCCGCATGATCGAGCGGTACACGCTCCCCGACATGGGCCGGGTCTGGAGCGACCAGCACAAGTACGAGCTGTGGTGCCGGGTGGAGACCCTGGTGCTGGAGGCGCACGCGGCGGCCGGCCGGGTGCCCGCCGACGTCGTCGAGCCGGTGCGCGACGCGCCGCCGCCGACGCCGGAGCGGGTGGCGGAGATCGAGGAGACGACGCAGCACGACGTCATCGCCTTCCTCAGCGCCTGGGCCGACAACACCTCGCCGCGGTCGGCGGCCGCCTACGTGCACCACGGCATGACGTCGTCCGACCTGCTCGACACGGCGCTGGCGGTGCAGCTGACCGAGGCGACCGACCTGCTGCTGGCCAAGGCCGACCGGCTGGTCGCCGCGCTGCGCGACCACGCGCTGGCGCACCGGCACACGATCAAGGTGGGGCGCACCCACGGCGTGCACGCCGAGCCCGACGTGTGGGGCCACCGGGTCGCCGACCTCGCCTTCGCGGCGGCGCGCTCGCGCGACCGGCTGCGGGCCGCGCGCGAGCGGGTCGGCGTGGTGGCGATCTCCGGCGCCGTCGGCACGTACTCGCTGATCGACCCGTCGGTGGAGGTCGCCGTCGCCGCCGCGCTGGACCTGCGGCCGGCCGACGCCTCCACCCAGGTGGTGCTGCGCGACTCGATCAGCGAGTGGGTGGCCGCGCTGGCGATCATCGCGACGGTCTGCGAGACCGTGGCGCTCGAGGTGCGGCACGGGCAGCGGACCGAGGTGCGGGAGCTGTCGGAGGCGTTCGGCGCGGGCCAGAAGGGCTCGAGCGCGATGCCGCACAAGAAGAACCCGATCCGCTCCGAGCGCATCGCCGGGCTGGCGCGGGTGGTGCGGGCGGCGGTCGTGCCCGTCATGGAGGGCATCCCGCTCTGGCACGAGCGGGACATCTCGCACTCCTCGACCGAGCGCGTGTTCCTCCCCGACGCCGCGATCACCACCGACTACCTGCTGCACCTGACCGCGGGGCTGGTCGAGAACCTCGTCGTCGACGCCGACCGGATGCGGGCCAACCTCGAGTCCACCGGCGGGCTGATCTACACGTCGTCGGTGCTGCTGGAGGTGGTCGAGGGCGGGCTGTCCCGGGAGGACGCCTACGCGCTGGTGCAGTCGGCGGCGATGGAGACCTGGAACACCGGCACGCCGTTCCGGGAGACGCTGCGCGCCCGGGCCAAGGCGTCGTCCGTCGAGCTCGACGAGGCGCGGCTGGACGAGATCTGCCGGCCGGAGCGGTACGTGCAGAACCTCGACCCGCTGTTCGAGCGCGTCGCGGCCCTGCGGTGACCGCCGTCGACCTGCCCCTGCTCGCCCGGGGCAAGGTGCGCGAGATCTACGACGCCGGCGACGGCCGGCTCCTGCTGGTCGCCTCCGACCGGATCTCCGCCTACGACCACGTGCTGCCCACGCCGATCCCCGACAAGGGGAAGGTGCTCACCCAGCTGTCGGTGTGGTGGTTCGAGCAGCTGGCGCCGGTGCTCGCCTCGTTCGGGGCGACGCACCACCTGGTGTCGGCGGACGACGTCCCGGCCTCGGTCGCCGGCCGGGCGATGCTCGTGCGGCGGCTGGAGATGCTGCCGGTCGAGTGCGTGGCCCGCGGCTACCTCTCCGGCTCGGGGACCCGGGAGTACGAGCGCACCGGCGCGATCGTCGACGTCGCCCTGCCACCGGGGCTGGTCGAGGGGTCGCGGCTGCCGGCGCCGGTGTTCACGCCGTCCACCAAGGCCGAGGTGGGCGAGCACGACGAGGCGATCGGGTTCGCCACCGTGGAGTCGTTGGTGGGCGCTTCCCGTGCGGCGGCGCTGCGGCACCTCACGCTGGCGCTGTACGAGCGGGCGCACGAGATCGCGTCCTCCGCCGGGATCGTCCTCGCCGACACCAAGTTCGAGTTCGGGCTGGACGGCGAGCGGCTGGTCCTCGGCGACGAGGTGCTCACCCCCGACTCGTCGCGGTTCTGGCCGGCCTCCTCGTGGGCCCCGGGCGCGGCGCAGCCTTCCTACGACAAGCAGTTCGTGCGCGACTGGCTGACCAACGACTCGGGCTGGGACCACGTCTCCCCGCCGCCGCCCCTGCCCGATGACGTCGTCGCCGCCACCCGCGACCGCTACGTCACCGCCTACGAACGCCTCACCGGCCGCAGCTTCGAGTAGCGGCGACATCGGCGCTCTCGCACGCTGTGAGCGCTCAAAGCGTGCGAGACCGCCGATCTCGTCGGCAGCTGTGGACAGCGCCGGCGCAGGAGGCCGCTCCGGCGCCAGGCTGCGCGGGTGTCCGGCAGACGTCCCCGCTCTCGGCTGACAGGTCCCAGCACGCGTGCTCAGGCGCTCGAGGCGGGGCTGAACGACCGCCAACTGCAGCACCCCGCGGTGGCGCGGCTGTCTCGCGACACCTACCTGCCGAGAGCGCAGGCAGCCGAACCACTGGGCAGGCTCGCCGCCGTCCTGCTCACCGCGCCGCCGGGGGCCGTCGCGAGCCATCGCAGCGCGGCGTTCCTCTGGGGCCTGGAGATCCCGATGCAGGATCCGGCCGACCGCCGGGTGGACGTGACGGTGCCCCGGGCCTCGCGCGCCGAGAGCCGCGCCGATCGGCGGGTGTACCGCGCCGACCTCCTCTCCGACGAGGTGACCCGCCGGCGGACCGTTCCCTCGACGACCGCCGCGCGCACCTGGCGTGATCTCGCCGGCGTCCTCCGGCCCGGGCCGCTGCTCGCCGTGACCGACCAGCTCCTCGCGCGGGGCTGCACCACCGCCGAACTGCAGGAGCAGCTCGACCGCCGGCCCGCCGGTCGCGGATCGGCACGGGCGAGGGCCGTCCTGCCGCTGGGGAACCCCCGGGCGGAATCGCCCATGGAGTCGGTCCTGCGGTGGCTGATCCACGAGGCGGGGTTCCCGCCGCCGGTCGTGCAGTACGAGATGCGTGACGCCTCCGGCCGGTTCCTCGGTCGTGGCGACCTCGCCTGGCCCGACGCGCGTGTGCTGGTGGAGTTCGACGGCGACGTGCACCGGGAACGCCGGGTGTTCGTCCAGGATCTCCGGCGGCAGAACTCGTTGGTGGTCGACCGGTGGACCGTCCTGCGCTTCAGCGGAGCCGACGTGTACGGCCGGCCCGCTCAGGTCCTGAGCGAGATCGCGCAGGTGGTCCCGCGCCGAGATCGGCGTTCTCGCACGCTTTGAGCGCTCGAACCGTGCGAGAACGCCGATCTCGGCGCATCAGGGCCGCCAGGTAGGCTCGGGAACCGTGCCGCGGGTGGTCGTCGACGTCGTCCTGAAGCCTGAGATCTCCGACCCCCAGGGTCAGGCGGTGCTCGGCGCGCTCGGCCGGCTCGGCCACGACGGCGTGACCAGCGTCCGCCAGGGCAAGCACTTCGTGCTCGACGTCGAGGGCACCCCCGACGAGGCCGAGCTGCGCCGGATCGCCGAGACGCTCCTGGCCAACCCCGTCATCGAGGACGTCGAACTGCACGTCCCGAAGACCGACCGAACGGACTGAAGCTCGTGCGCATCGGGATCATCACCTTCCCGGGCTCCCTGGACGACGTCGACGCCGCGCGGGCGGTGCGCCTGGCCGGTGGCGAGCCGGTCGCGCTCTGGCACGCCGACCACGACCTGAAGGACGTCGACGCGGTCGTCCTCCCCGGCGGCTTCTCCTACGGCGACTACCTGCGCGCCGGCGCCATCGCCGCCCGCTCGCCGTTGATGCAGGACGTCGTCGCCGCGGCGGGCGGCGGCCTGCCGGTGCTGGGCATCTGCAACGGTTTCCAGGTGCTCTGCGAGGCCGGCCTGCTGCCCGGCGCGCTGACCCGCAACAGCCACCTGCACTTCCGCAACCGCGACCAGGTGCTGCGCGTCGAGCGCGCCGACACCGCGTGGACCAGCGCCTACGAGCCGGGGCAGCACATCGTCATCCCGGTCAAGAACGGCGAGGGCCGGTACGTCGCGGCCGAGAAGGAACTCGACCGGCTCGAGGCCGGGAACCGGGTCGTCTTCCGCTACGTCGGCGGCAACCCGAACGGCAGCTCCCGCGACATCGCTGGAGTGACGAGCGAGAACGGTCGCGTCGTCGGCCTCATGCCGCACCCCGAGCACGCGGTCGAGGACCTCACCGGGCCCTCGACCGACGGGCTGGGCTTCTTCACCTCCGTGCTGAAGGCGGCCGTGAACGCATGATCGACACCGTCGAGCTCGCCGCGAAGACGCCGGACGACGAGCAGCCCTGGGCCGAGCTGGGCCTGAAGTCCGACGAGTACCTGCGCATCCGCGACATCCTCGGTCGCCGGCCTACCACCGCCGAGCTGGCCATGTACTCGGTCATGTGGAGCGAGCACTGCTCGTACAAGTCCTCCAAGGTCCACCTCAGGCGGTTCGGGGACCTGCCGAGGAGCGAGTCGCTGCTGGTCGGCATCGGTGAGAACGCCGGCGTCGTCGACGTCGGTGACGGCTACGCGGTCACCTTCAAGGTCGAGTCGCACAACCACCCGAGCTACGTCGAGCCCTACCAGGGCGCGGCCACCGGCGTCGGCGGCATCGTCCGCGACATCCTCACCATGGGCGCCCGCCCGGTCGCCGTCATGGACTCGCTGCGCTTCGGCCGCGCCGACGCCCCCGACACCGCCCGCGTGCTGCCCGGCGTCGTCGCCGGCGTCGGCGGTTACGGCAACTGCCTGGGCCTGCCCAACATCGGCGGCGAGCTGCTCTTCGACGAGTGCTACGCCGGCAACCCGCTGGTCAACGCGCTGTGCGTGGGCGTGATGCGGCACGAGGACGTCCGGCTGGCCAAGGCCGAGGGCGTCGGCAACAAGGTGATCCTGTTCGGCGCGCGCACCGGCGGCGACGGCATCGGCGGCGTCAGCGTGCTGGCGAGCGAGACCTTCGACGCCGAGGGCCCGGCGAAGCGGCCCAGCGTGCAGGTGGGTGACCCGTTCACCGAGAAGCTGCTCATCGAGGCGTGCCTCGAGATCTTCGCCCAGGACCTCGTCACCGGCATCCAGGACCTCGGCGGCGCCGGGCTCTCCTGCGCGACGTCCGAGCTGGCCAGCGCCGGCACCGGCGGCATGCACGTCGACCTCGACGCCGTCCCGCTGCGCGACTCGACGCTCACGCCGGCCGAGATCCTGATGAGCGAGTCGCAGGAGCGGATGTGCGCGATCGTCGAGCCCGGCAAGGTCGACGCCTTCCTCGCCGTATGCCGCAAGTGGGACGTCCTCGCCACCGTCATCGGTGAGGTCACCGACGGCGACCGGCTCACCGTCGACTGGCACGGCGAGCGGATCGTCGACGTCCCCCCGCGGACCGTCGCGCACGAGGGGCCGGTCTACGACCGGCCGATGGCCCGCCCGCAGGACCTCGACGACCTGCAGGCCGACGACGCGGCGGCGCTCCCCCGGCCCGCGACGCCGGAGGAGCTTCAGGCGCACTGGCTGGCCGTCGTCGCCAGCCCGGACGGCGCCGACAAGACCTGGGTGACCGAGCAGTACGACCGCTACGTGCGCGGCAACACGGTGCTGGCGCAGCCCGAGGACGCCGGCGTCGTCCGCATCGACGAGGAGAGCCACCGCGGCATCGCGCTGGCCCTCGACGGCAACGCCCGCTTCGCCCGCCTCGACCCGTACGCCGGGGCGCAGCTGAACCTGGCCGAGGCCTACCGCAACGTGGCGGTGAGCGGCGCCCGCCCCCTCGCCGTGACCAACTGCCTGAACTTCGGCTCCCCGGAGGAGCCCGAGGTCATGTGGCAGTTCGCCGAGGCGGTCCGCGGCCTCGCCGATGCCTGCCGCGAGCTGGGCCTGCCGGTCACCGGCGGCAACGTCAGCCTCTACAACCAGACCGGCGACGTCGCGATCAACCCGACCCCGGTGATCGGGGTGCTGGGCGTGCACGACGACGTCCGCACCCGGGTGCCCTCCGGCTGGAAGGCGTCGGGCGAGACCGTGCTGCTGCTCGGCGAGACCCGCGAGGAGCTCGGCGGCTCGGCGTGGGCCTCGGTCGTGCACGGCCACCTCGGCGGGCGCCCGCCCGCGGTCGACCTGGCCGCGGAGAGGGCGCTGGCCGAGCTGCTCGGCGCCCTGGCCCGCGAGGGGCACCTCACCTCGGCGCACGACCTGGCCGACGGCGGCCTGGCCCAGTCGCTGGCCGAGTCCGCCCTGCGCTACGGCGTCGGCGCGGCGCTGACCCTGCCCGGCGACCCGTTCGTCGCGCTGTTCAGCGAGTCCGGTGCCCGCGCGATCGTCACCACGAACGATCCGGGGGCCGTGAAGACGACGGCCGACTGGGCCGGCGTGCGCGTCACGGAGCTGGGGACGACGGGCGGCGACACGCTCGCCGTCGACGGCGTGGCTGCGCTCCCGCTGGCCGAGCTCCGGGCCGTGTGGACGGCGACGCTGCCTGCCCTGTTCGGCACGCCGGAGGCCACGGTCGGCACCGTCCCGGCAGGAACCGTCCCGACCAGCTGATGCCGGCGAGCAGGCCCATCCCGGCCGACGAGCTGGCCGCCGCGGTGGCGCCGGTGCGCGCGTGGCTGGCCGGCGAGGCCGAGCAGCCGCCGCGCGCGGTCCTCGGCGCGGCGGTGAAGACCAGCGCCCGCTGGCTGGCCCAGCAGGTTCCCGGCCGGTCGGTGGAGCTGCGGGTGCCGCCGCACGTCGCCGTCCAGTGCGTCGAGGGACCGCGGCACACCCGCGGCACCCCGCCCAACGTCGTCGAGACCGACGCCGCCACCTGGCTGCGGCTGGCCACCGGCGCGACCACCTGGGCCGACGCCCTCGCCGAGGGGAAGGTCAGCGCCAGCGGCAACCGCGCCGACCTGAGCGGTCACCTGCCGCTGCGCCCGCTCACCAAGGGGCTCTAGCCCGACGAAGCACCTCAGCCGGTGAACAGGGCGGTCGCCGTCTGGATCGTGCGGACCAGGCCGTAGAGCAGCGGGATCCCGACCAGCACCCAGGCGAACACGATCAGCGCCACGGGCGTGTGCGTGGTCGGCCGCCCGCCGTCGGAGGAGGAGAGGGACGAGCTCATCGGGCGGCACTCCGTTCCGTGGTGTGGTGCGGGTGGGTGAACTCCTCGACGGCCTCCTTGGGCTCGTGCCACTTGTCGGCGACGGGCCGGACGAGGAGGTTGGCGACGAACCCGATCGCCAGCAGGGCGATCATGATGAACAGCGCTGGCCGGTAGTCGCCGGCGACCAGCTGGCCGGGGGTGCCCCGGGTGTCGAGGACGCCGTTGACGATCAGCGGGCCGGCGACCCCGGCGGCCGACCAGGCGGTGAGCAGCCGGCCGTGGATGGCGCCGACCTGGTAGGTGCCGAACAGGTCGCGCAGGTAGGCCGGGATGGTGGCGAAGCCGCCGCCGTAGAAGCTGATGATCACCGCGGCGGTGAGCACGAAGATCCAGGTCGCCGTCGTCCCGAGGGTGGCGAGGACGAAGTAAAGGACCATCCCCAGCCCGAGGTACAGCATGTAGATGCGCTTGCGGCCGATGTAGTCCGACGTCGAGGACCACACGAAGCGGCCGGCCATGTTGAACAGCGACAGGACGCCGACGAACCCGGCGGCGGCGCTCGCGGCCACCAGCGAGCCCTCCCCGCGCCGGAAGAAGTCCTGGATCATCGGCGCGGCCTGCTCGAGGATGCCGATCCCGGCGGTGACGTTGCAGAACAGGACGGTCCACAGCAGCCAGAACTGGGGCGTCTTCGGGGCGTTGCGCGCCGACACGTTCTCGGTGGTGACCAGCGCCTTCTTCTTCACCGTCGACGGGTCGAAGCCCGCCGGCTTCCAGTCGTCGGCCGGCACCCGGACGATCAGGGCGCCGAAGAGCATGAAGACGAGGTAGACCAGCCCGAGGGTCAGGAAGAGCAGCGCGACCGCGGTGCCGTTCGGGATCGACGTCGGGTCGGCCGCGTCGTAGGACGGGTCGTACCAGGCCATGAGCTGGCGGGACAGCGGCGAGGCGATGAGCGCGCCGCCGCCGAAGCCCATGATCGCCATGCCGGTGGCCAGGCCCGGACGGTCGGGGAACCACTTGATCAGCGTGGAGACCGGCGAGATGTACCCGATGCCCAGGCCGATGCCGCCGATCACGCCGTAGCCCAGGTAGACCAGCCACAGCTGCGACGTCGCGATGCCCAGGGATCCGACCAGGAACCCGATCGACCAGCACACCGCGGCGACGAACATCGCGGCCCGGGGGCCGTTGCGGTCGACCCAGGTGCCGAAGACGGCGGCCGAGAGTCCCAGCATGACGATGGCGATCGAGAAGATGATCCCGATCGCGGTCAGGCTGGTGTCGAAGTGCTCCACCAGGGCGGTCTTGTAGACGCTCGTCGCGTACGCCTGGCCGATGCACAGGTGCACGGCGAGCGCCGCGGGCGGGATCAGCCAGCGGTTGAACCCCGGCTTGGCCACGATGCGCTCGCGGGCGAGGAACGCGGGAACTGCCACGGTGCGACCTCCGACGGTCGGGGGACCCGGGCCGTCGGGGTCCGGGGCGAGGGTTGCCCCGCGGGGGAGCAGCGGAAACGGCGGCCCGTGCGGAGCGGTCCGGTCGGGTGCCTAGGCTCAGGCCATGCCGTACGAGGTTCGGGGCGTCGTCGCCCGCGCGAAGGGTCAGCCGGTCACCGTCGAGACGGTCGTCGTCCCCGACCCGGGCCCGGGTGAGGCCGTGGTCGACGTGCAGGCCTGCGGGGTGTGCCACACCG
>NZ_JBJGYZ010000050.1:0-32157 GCF_054050275.1 Geodermatophilus sp. SYSU D00691 | reverse complement strand
ACCTGGACCACGTGGCGACTGCCGAGGAGGCGGCCGAGCGCGCCGACGCCGTCCTGGTGCTCACCGAGTGGCAGCAGTACCGCGAACTGGACCCGGTCGAGTTCGGCAGGGTCGTGCGGCAGAAGCGGGTGCTCGACGGGCGCAACGCCCTCGACCGCGACGCCTGGGAGACCGCCGGCTGGACCTACCGCGCCCTGGGACGCCGCGCCGGGTGACCCCCTCGCGACACAGCGCAACCGGAACCGTCCGCGGTGGCACACCGCGTGGTCACCTACGTACCAATGGTGAAGTTGAACATCTGCCCAACGGAACCTTGCCGGAAGGGGGCTTGCGACCGCTGTTCGTGAACCTTGATGTGCCCTACCTTCCGGAGTCGCTCCGGTGACCGGGTGTTGCGGAAGTCCCCGCACACCGGTCCGCCGCGCACGGGGGAGCGCGCGGCACCCAGCACAGGGTGCAGATGGGGGGCGTCCAGTGACCGAGGTCGCCGAACGAAGGGACGTCGTCGCCCACGAGGTGGGCGATCGGCTGAGAACGCTGCTGCACGAGATCCGCCAACCCGTCGCGGTGGTGCTCGCCCTCGCGGAGGCGGCCCGGGGGGTCATCGGCCTGCCGCCGGAGCTGCTCGAGTACCTGGACCGCATCGAGGACCAGATCCAGGAGATCCCGAGCGCGGCGTCCAGCGTGTTCGAGGAGGCACGGGGAGCCGGCACCGAGAGCGGCCCCGTGCACGTCGACGAGGTCGTGGACTCGGTCGTCCGGGCGTACGCGTTCACCTGGACCGGGACGGTCCACCGCTGGGGCGGTCCGTCCACGGCGTGGGTCCACGGTTCGCGCTCGGCGATCCGCCGGTGCGTGGTGAACCTCGTCGACAACGCCGCGCGTGCCGCCGGCCCGTCCGGGACGGTGTGGGTGCGCGTCTCGTGCCCCCGCGGGTCGGTCCGCGTGGTGGTCGAGGACGACGGGCCCGGCTTCGGGCTGGGGCCCAGCGGCACGGGCATCGGCCTGCCGGTGACCCGGCGGACGGTGCAGGCACTCGGGGGCAGCGTGACGGCCGGTCCCTCGGCGGAACTGGGCGGGGCGCTCGTGGCCATCAGCCTCCCGGTCCCGGACGACGACCGGCGGCCCCGCTACCTGGCGTCATGGCCACCGACCGGCTGACCGGCGGGGCACGGGGGGTGGGAAACGGCATGCGCCTGGTTCTCTGCGACGACCACCGGCTCTTCGTGGAGCCGCTGGCGGCCGCGCTGGCGAGGCACGGGCACGAGGTCGTGGTCGCCAACACGCCGGGGCGGCTGCTCACCGCGGTCCGCGAGCACCGCCCCGACCTGGTCCTCCTGGACCTGCGGTTCCCCGTCGGGGACGGCATCGAGGCGCTGACCGCGCTCCGGGCCCGCCATCCGGACTGCCCGGTGGTGATCCTGTCCGGCTCCACGGACCCCCGGGACCAGGCCGCGGCGGTCGGCGCCGGTGCGGCGGCGTTCCTCCGCAAGGACCAGCCGGTGGCCGCGATTCTCGACGCACTGCAGCGGGTCGCCGCCGGCCGGGCCGTGCCCGCGCCGCCCGTGCCCGGCCGGCGGGGCGGTTCGGCGGAGCAGGACCGCGTGCACCGGTTGCTGGCCCACCTCACCGAGCGGGAACGCCAGGTGCTGCAGCTGCTGGTGAGCGCCGAGGACACCGTCGAGATCGCCCGCTCGCTGGGGGTCGAGACGAGCACGGCACGCACCCACGTGCAGAACGTGCTGTTGAAGCTGGGTGTGCACACCAGGCTGCAGGCCGTCGCGCTCGTCGTGGGTGCAGGGGTCGAGGACGAGCTCGCGCCGCGCACTACTGCAAGGGACGTACGCCACCATGCGCCTTCTGCAGGTCGACCGGTCCCACCGGCTCCCCGAGCATCCCTGCATGCCCGAGATCCGCGTGGTGCTTGCTGACGAACACCGAGCCTTCGTCGAGGCGCTGGGGATGCGGCTCGCGACGGAGCGGGGGATCCGGGTCGTCGCCACCGCCACGCGGTGCGACGAGATCGTCCGCGCGGTCCGGGTGCACCCCGTCGACGTCGCGGTGCTGGCCGTCGACGGGCAGCCCGGCGGATTCCTCGACGTGACGCCCCAGCTGCTCGCCGAGCGCCCGGAGCTCAAGCTCGTCGGCGTGACCGGCGCGGACGACACCACCGCCCTGGCCCGGGCCATCCGTGCCGGCTTCCGGGCGTGGGTGCCGAAGGAGGTCGGGGTCTGCGTGCTCCTCGACGTCCTGCAGGCGGTCTGCCGCGGGGAGACGTGGATCTCGCCGGGACCGCTCACGCGCCTGCTCCACCTCCTCGTCCACGACGACGAGGACCGGCGCCGGGCCGAGGAGCCGCTGAGCGCGCTCACCGCGCGGGAGCGGGAGGTCCTGGTCGCCATGTCCAGCGGCGCCACGCGGGACGAGATCGCCGGCCGGCTGCACATCTCGGCGAACACGGTGCGCACGCACACCCAGAGCATCCTGACCAAGCTCGACGTCCACACCTCCCTGGCGGCGGTGACCCTGGCCCGCCGGGCGGGGGTCGCCTGACCCGCCGCAGCCGCTGACCGGCCGGCCGCCCCTCGGGGCGGCCGGCCGGTCGCTGTGCGCGGAGCGCCCGGCCCCACCGCGGGGACGGCCGCCTCTCCGGTGGGCTGCGTAGTCGGAGTAGTGCCCGTGGCGGATCCCGAACCGTCACCCCGGCTCCTAGCGTCGCGGTCCTCAGGCGGTTCGGCACTGGGAGTCCTCATGAGATGCGTCGTCACCGGGGCCGCGGGCTTCGTCGGGTCCCACCTCTGCGATCACCTGCTCGCGCGGGGCGACGAGGTGACCGGGATCGACTCCTTCACCGACTACTACGACCCCGCCCGCAAGGAGCAGAACCTGCGCGCGGCCGCCACGCACGAGCGGTTCCGGCTCCACCGGGTCGATCTGCTCGACCCCCGGCTGCCGGACCTCCTGCGCGGCGCCGAGGTCGTCTACCACCTCGCCGGCCAGCCCGGCGTCCGTCCCTCGTGGGGGGCCGACTTCGCCGTCTACGTCAGGCGGAACGTCCTGGCGACCCAGGTCGTGCTCGAGGCGGCCCGGCAGCTCGACGTCGCCAAGGTCGTCTACGCGTCCAGCTCCAGCGTCTACGGCGACGCGGAGTCGTACCCGACCGCCGAGACGCTGCGGCCCCGGCCGGTCTCGCCGTACGGCGTCACCAAGCTCGCCGCGGAGCACCTGTGCGAGCTCTACCGCGGCGGCTTCGGCGTGCCCACGGTGTCGCTGCGGTTCTTCACCGTCTACGGACCCCGGCAGCGGCCCGACATGGCGTTCTCCCGGCTGGTCGCGGCGGCCGTCCGCGGCGGGGAGTTCCAGCTCTACGGCGAGGGCACGCAGACCCGCGACTTCACCTTCGTCGGCGACGTCGTCCGCGCGGTGCACGACGCCGCGCGGTCGGACTTCACCGGCGTGGCCAACATCGGCGGCGGCAGCCGGACGTCGATGAACCAGGTCCTGGAGCTCGTGAGCGAGCTCGCCGGCGCGCCGCTGGTCCGCCGGCTCCCGGTCCAGCGGGGGGACGTCCGCGACACGGCGGCCGACACCCGGGTGGCGCGCGAGGGGTTCGGCTACGTCCCCGCGACGACGCTGCGCGAGGGGCTCGCGGCCATGGTGGCGGCCGAGCGGGCGGCGGTCGGGGCTCCGGGAGTCCTGGCCGCAGCCGGTGCGGTCGCGTGACCGGCCAGGGCGGACGGCACCTGCCGTGACGATCGAACTGCACAGGACCACGGCGCCGGGGACGGCGCACCGCCCGGTGCCGCGGCTGGCGCCCGACGAGGCGACCCCGTCCGGCCCCGTCTCCGTGGAGGAGCCGCCGCGCCGGCCGCGCTCGCGGCGGGGCACCCGGCTGCTCACCGCGGCCCTGCTCGGCGTGGACGTCGCCGCCTTCGTGCTGGCCATGCTGCTCACCGGGACGACCGGGCTGAAGACGCTGACCGTCCTGGTCCTGGTCGTGCTGCTGTTCCACAACGCGTCCCTCTACCGGGCGGGGCTGTCGCTGTCGGTGCTGGACGACGCCCCGACCGTGCTGGTCCGCGCCCTGGCCGCCGGTGCCGGCGCCATGGTGCTGGGCGGTCTCGGCGACGGCGTCGCCGGGACGGCCCGGCTCAGCACCGCGGCCCTGTTCGGCGTCCTGTGCCTGCTCGGGCGCGCGCTGGCCTACGCGGCGATCCGGGCCGCCCGGCGCCGCGGACGGCTGCAGCAGCAGGTGCTGCTCCTCGGCGCCGGCACGGTGGCCGGCGGGCTGGCGAACTCCCTGCTGGCCCACCCCGAGTACGGGCTGCGCCCCGCGGGTCTGCTCGACGACGACCCGCTGCTGTGCCTGGGGGAGCGCCCGGTCCCCGTGCTCGGGATGTACCGCGACCTCAACCGCGTGCTGGTCGAGCACGCGATCGACGTCGTCATCGTCTCCTTCGGCCGGGTGCCCGAGCCGTCGCTGGTCGACATGCTGCGTGCCTGCGACCGGCTGTCCTGCGAGATCTTCTTCGTCCCCCGCTTCTACGAGCTGCACGCCGTCACCCGGGACACCGAGGTGCTGTGGGGCGTGCCGCTGGTGCGCATCCGGCGCGCCCCGTTCCGGACGGGCACCTGGACGGTCAAGCGCGTCGCCGACGTCGCCCTCGCCGGCCTGGCCATCGCGCTGCTCGCCCCCGTCCTCGTGCTGTGCGCCGCGCTGGCCCGCTGGGAGACCGGGGCGGTGCTGTTCCGGCAGACCCGCATCGGCCTCGACGGCCGGCCGTTCACGCTCCTGAAGTTCTGCTCGATGCGGCCCTCCGGCGAGCAGGAGTCGCGCACCCGCTGGTGCATCGCCGACGACGGGCGGCTGGGGCCGGCCGGCCGGCTCCTGCGCCGGACCTCCCTGGACGAGCTCCCGCAGTTGTGGAACATCCTGCGCGGAGACATGAGCCTGGTGGGCCCGCGGCCCGAGCGGCCGTTCTTCGTCGACGAGTTCACCCGCCAGTTCCCCTGGTACATGGCCCGCCACCGGGTGCCGGTGGGGTTGACCGGGTGGGCGCAGGTGCACGGCCTGCGGGGCAACACCTCCATCGCCGACCGCGCGCGCTTCGACAACTTCTACATCGAGAACTGGTCCATCTGGGGCGACATCAAGATCATGATGCGCACCGTCGGGCAGGTCCTGTCGGCAGGTGGCCGGTGACCACCGCCGCACCACGCAACGCCGGTCCCGGCACGGGGGTCCGGCCCGGACGGATGGGACGACGGACATGGATCTGAACCAGGCTGCGCAGCGGATCCTCCGGCGGCACTGGCTGGTGATCCTCGTGATGGTGCTGGCCGGGGTCGCCGTGCCCCTGCAGCTCGCCCGCATGCAGGAGCCGACCTACCAGGCCAGCGCCCGGCTGACGATCGGCACGTGGGACACCCGCGACGTGCAGGAGTCCAGCGCGCTGGCCGACACGGCGCTGGCCATCGCCACGAGCCGGGACACCGTCACCGCGGCGCTGCAGGCGGCCGATCTGTGGCGGCCACGGGTGACCCTCGTCGAGAACGTCCAGGTCGCGTCGGTGGGCACCTCCGGCGTGCTGGAGCTGACGGTGGTCGACGGCTCCCCGCGGGCCGCGGCCGCGCTCGCCGACGCCTTCGCGCAGGAGATCGTCCGCATCCGGGACGAGGCCATCTTCGGCGCCAGCCGGCAGAGCCTCGCCGACCTCGACGCGCGCATCGCCGAGGTGGACGCGTGGATCGAGTCGGTCGAGAACGCCGCCGCCCGGGCCGTCGCGCAGCTCCGCGACGTCGAGGCGCTGGCGCTGCAGCACGACCAGGCGGTGGCCGAGCGCGCCCAGCTCGGGGCGCAGCGCGAGCGGCTCGTCGCCACGCTGGCGACCGCGGTCGCGCCGCGGATCGTCGCCTCGGCCGGGTCCAGCGGCTCGCTGGTGCCGACCGCGGTCGTCACCCGCCTGGCGATCGGCGGGCTGCTCGGCCTCGTCCTCGGCGTCGCCATCGCGGCCACGCTGGAGTCGTGGCGCCCCACCCTCGACGGTCCGGCGACCGCCCGGCACCTCGGCGCACCCCTGCTGGCCCGGCTCCGGCGAGCGCCGCTGCCCCACCGCGGGCTGGGCGACCGGTGGCTGGCCAACTACCTCACGCTGGCGGCGGACGCGGCCGGTGTCCGGACCGTCCAGCTGGTCGCCGCGGGCCCGCAGCTGGACCTGTCCGGCCTCGCCCGTGAGCTCGACGACGACGAGGGCGGACCCCGGGTGGTCCCGCTGTCCCTCGGCGGCGCCGTCGGCGAGGAGGGCAGCCCGCGTATCGGGCTGCCGGGCTCCGGTCTCGTGGTGATCGCACCGGACACGGTGAAGGGCACGTCGGTCTTCGACCCCGTCGAGCGGCACGCCGAGCTGGCGCGCCAGCCGGTCGTCGGGGTGATCACCTACAAGGGCCGGGTCCGCCGGGCCGACCGGCGGGCTGCCGCGCCCACGTCCGGCGCCGCGGAGACGGAGCCCTCGGCCCTCCCCGCCCCGTAGGGGTTCCCGCGATGACCCGGGCATGGGGAAGTGCCCCGCCGCAGCCCCTGCTGGGCCTCTCCGAGGCCGAGCCGTGGCTGTCCCGCCCGCTCGAGCCCGGCAAGGGTGTCCTGACGGTGATCGGCCTGTGCATCGGGCTGACCCCCCTGGTCAGCCCGAAGGGGCCGGGCAACGGCGCACCGATCGACCTGGTCGTCGCCGTCGGGGTGACGACGGGGTTGCTCTGGGCGGTGCGCCGGCGGGCTCGCCTGAACTTTCCCTTCTTCGTGCCGATGACCGCCTACGTCACCGCCGGTCTCGTCGCGGCGATGCTGAGCGCGGTGCCGTTCCGCGGCGGGATCGCGGCGGGGCAGGAGGTGTTCCTCTTCCTCTGGTGCGCGACGCTGGCGACGGTCTGCCGCACGCCGCGCGCGCTGGCGTTCGCCGTGCGGGCCTGGGCGGTGAGCGCGAGCCTGTGGGCGGCGGTGCTCATCGCCGGGGTCGTCGGCGGCATACCGGCCATCTCGGGCACGACCGAGTGGGGCCGCCGCGCCCAGTTGTTCTTCGACCACCCGAACATGGCCGGCAACTACTTCATGATGGGCATCTTCATGGTGCTCCTGTCGGGGTTCCCCCGGCGCCGGTCGCTGCGCGCGTGCTGCTACCTGCTCCTGCTCACCGCGATGTTCTTCGCCGGGTCGAACGCGGCACTGCTCTCGCTGGTCGGCGGTCTGCTGGTTACCGCATTCCTCCACCTCCGGCTGCGGAAGGGGCTGGTGCAGGCCATCGCCGTCGTGACCACGCTGGTCGTCGCGCTCGGCGCCACCTGGATCACGGTCGTGCCCACCGTGGTCGCGGTCGCCGAGCAGAGCGACGACCCCCTGCTCCGGTACACCGTCGGGCGGAGCCCGGAGAGCGCCGACAAGCGCGGGATCCTGTTCCAGCAGCAGCTCGAGGTGTTCGCGGACGGCCACCTCCTCGGGATCGGCCCGGGCGCCACCAAGCACGAGCTGGGCACCGGGTTCGCCCGGCTCGACAAGGAGGCCCACAACGACTACCTGGCGACGCTCGTCGAGCGCGGGCCGCTGGGGCTGCTCGCGCTCGTGGCGCTGATCGGCGCGGTCGGCGCCCGGGTCCTCGGCAGCAACCGCAGCCGGTTCCCGCCCCGACTGGCGGAGGCGGTGCCCGTCCCGGCGGCGCTGGGCGGCGCCTGCGCCGCGTTCGCGCTCACCGCGCTGACCCACGAGGTCCTGCACTACCGGTGGTTCTGGACGCTGATGGGGCTGCTGGCCGCCACCTTCCTGCTCGCCTCGGCGGCGCGGCAGGCCCCGGAGCCGCGGGGGTGACGGCGCAGCCGCGCACCGGGACGGTCGAGCCGCCTGCGCCGGTGGGCCGGAAGGTGCTCGCCAACTCCACCGCCCAACTGCTCACGTTCGCCCTCCGGGCGGCCTCGGCGATCGGTGTCGTCGTGCTGCTCGCCCGTGCCGGCGGCCCGGTCGCCCTCGGCGTCGTGCAGTTCGCGCTGACCCTCACCGGCCTGCTGCCCTTCTACTACGGGGTCCCGACCCTGCTCGCCCGCGAAGTGGCCCGCCGGCCGGAGGAGGGACGGCGCTGGGTCCAGACCGGGTTGCTGCTCGCGGTGCTGCTGGGCGCGCTCTTCACCGCCCTGGTCCCGGCCGGCGCCTGGGCGGTGGGCGCCGGCCGGGAGACGGTCCTCTGCCTCGCGATGGCCGCCGCCGGCATGCTCTTCGACGGGCTGGCGCGGGTGCTGTTCGCGGCGTTCTGGGCCTGGGAGCGGCTCGGCCTCGAGACGCTGGTCACGGCCGGCCAGGAGACGCTCTACCTCGCGGCCACCGTCGTGCTGCTGCAGCAGGGCGGGGGACCGGTCGCCGTGCTCGGCGCGTTCGCCGCCTCCCGCGCGCTTGGTGCCCTCTGGGCCTGGCTGCTCGTGGGCCGGCACCTCCACGGCCTCCCCGTGCCCCGGGCCGCACGAGGGTCGCTGTGGCGCACCGTCCGCCAGTGCACGCCCTTCGCCGTGAGCGACACGTGGATGCTCACCTACGCGCGCTTCGACGCCGTGCTGCTCGGCGTCTGGAAGGGACCCGCGGCGGTCGGGCTCTACCAGGCGGCCACGAACCTGGTGCTCTACTTCAATGTCGTCCCGCGCAGCATCAACCGTGCGCTGTTCCCGCGCATGGGCCGGGCCTGGCCGCGGCGGCCCGACGAGTTCGCCCGGCTCCGGGACCTCTCGCTGCGCCTGGTCGCGCTGATCGGCGTGCCGATCACCGTGGCCTCCCTGCTCCTGGCGCCACGCACGATCGACTTCCTCTACGGCGCGGAGTTCGCCCCCGTGGTGCTGACCTACCAGCTCCTCGTCGTCGTGATCCCGGTGCGGATGCTGGGGCACACCCTCAGCCTGTCCCTCGCCGCGATCGACCGGCAGTCTGCGCGGACCGTGGCGGTCACGGTGGTGGCGCTGGTGAACATCGGCCTCAACTGCGTGCTCATCCCGCGCTGGTCCTACCTCGGCGCCGCCGTCAGCTCGGTGCTGTGCGAGATCGGGCTGCTCGTGGCCTACGCCGTCCTGCTCCGCCGGGCCACCGGCCGGTCGCAGATCCTGCGGTCGAACGGCTGGCCGCTGCTGGCCAGCCTGCCCATGGCGGGCGCCCTGCTGCTGACCGCGGGGCAGCCGCTGCCGGTGTCGGCGGCGGCCGGCGCCGCGGCCTACGGCGCGGCCGTGCTGGGGATCGCGCTGGTGCGGGCCCGCGGCGGACGGCCCGGTCCGGCCCTCGCCGCGCTGGTCAGGACGCGACGGTGAGCGGTGCGCGCTCGGGCAGGCGCACCGGGAGCGTGCCGACCACGCGGTCGAAGACGGCCCGGTAGGCGTCGGCGATCGCCTCGGGCGACCAGGTCGACAGGTCCGCGAGGGGCTCCCGGCAGGCGGTCGGTGGGGACGCGAGCCACTGCTGCGCGGCGTCGGCCGCGTCGTCGACGCGGCCGAGCGGGACCGCGGAGCCCTGCGCGCCCAGGGCGAGCACCTCACGGACGCCCTCGACGTCGAACGCCACGAACGGCGTGCCGGCCGCGGCCGCCTGGACCAGCACCTGCGGCAGCCCCTCCGCGTCGCTGAGCAGGACGACGAGATCGGCCCCGCGGAAGGCGTCCTGCACGTGCTCGGGCTCGGCCACGTGCCCGGCCAGCACGGCGTGGTCGGCCAGGCCGAGCGCGGCGAGCTCGGCGGTGAGCCGCGCGCGCTCCGGGCCGTCGCCGAGCACCAGCAGGTCGGGGGCGTCGGGGCACCGGTCGTGCAGGCGCCGCAGCAGTGCGGCCAGCAGGAGCGGGTTCTTCCGCGGCTCGAGGCTCCCGACGTAGCAGATCAGCCGCCGGCCCGGACGGGTCCCGTGGCGGAGGTCGAGCAGCTGCCGGGCCTCCGCCCGTCCGCGCAGCTGCGTCGGCAGCGGGACGCCGGAGCGCACCACGTGCAGCCGGTCCACCGGGACGCCGACCGACGCGAACCGGTGCGCGAGGTCGCTGCCGACGACGCAGAAGGCGGACGTGCGCGGGCCCAGCCCGCGCTCCAGCCGGGGGAACAGCCAGTTCTCCAGCCGGCCGTAGCCGGGGCCGAAGCTGGCCATGGACAGCGAGTGGACCGCCGGCACCCCGCTGCCGGCCGAGGCGGCCAGCCGGGTGAGCACCCCGGCCTTCGACTGGTGCGACACGACGACCGCGTACCGCCGGCTCCGGATCAGGCGCCACAGCGCGTAGACGGCCGCGAGGTCGCGCGCGGGGGAGACCGGCCGCACGAGACTGGGCAGCGACTCGACGTGCTCGGCACCTGTCTGCGCCCGAGCCAGCTCGAGGTCCGAGTCCTCGCCCAGCAGCACGTGGTGCCGCAGCTCCGGCACGGCCCTGATGCAGTCGCGCAGCCGCCGTTCCGATCCACCCCGGCGGTACCGGGTGCACACGTGCAGCGCCGTCGGCGCAGGCGCGACGTCCGTCCACATGAGGTCCACGTGCCCTCCCGCAGGGTCGGCCGGAGAGGCAGATGTTGCGCCTCCCGACCGTGTCCCAGAACCATTTCCGGAAGGGCGCGAGAATTCGCCCGGACGTCTCCGCCGTCTGCACGAGACGACCTCGTGCCAATGGTGTGCTGCATTCTCCTCGGACCGATTCGCCCTACCACCGCGGAGAATGGCCTGAGCACCGATGGTGAAAGTGACGGAAATGGTCCGGAAAGGGTTGACAGGCCCACCGCGGACGTCTTTCCTGGGCGGGTCTTCGGCGCCACCAGGGGGAGGAACCGAGATGTCCCTGGGTCAGCCACACGCACTGCGGCCGGCATCGCGCGCCGCCGTCGCGCTCGCCGTGGTGGCCGCCGCGCTGATCGCCGCGCCCGCCCCGCCGGCGCGGGCCGACGCACTGACGGCGACCCTGGTGCGGACGGTCGAGACGGGGAACTGGGCGGTCCCCAGCCCGGACCCCGCCGGCATCACGTACCTGCCGAGCACCGGACAGCTGCTGGTCAGCGACTCCGAGGTCGACGAGATGCCGCTGTACACCGGGACGAACCTCTTCCTCGCCGGCCGGGACGGCGCGCAGGCGGCCGAGGTCGGCGGCACCACCGTCCCGTGGTCGCACGAGCCGGCCGGCGTCAGCTACGACGAGGCCCGCGGCGTCCTGTACGTCTCCGACGACGACCTCGACCTCGTCTTCCGGGTCCAGCCCGGTGCCGACGGACGGTTCGGGACGGCGGACGACAGCCAGACGTCCTTCTCCACCCGGCCGTTCCGCAACGGCGACGCCGAGGACGTCGCGGTGGAGGTGGACGCCCTCGGCAACGGGCACCTGATGGTCGTCGACGGCCACGACAAGGCGGTGTACGACTGGGGTCCCGGGCCCAACGGCGCCTTCGACGCCCTCGCGCCGAACGGGGACGACACGGTCACCGGCTTCGACCTGTCCCGCTACGGGGCGATGGACCCGGAGGGGCTCGTCGTCCACCCGACGCGCGGGACGATCCTGGTGCTCGACAGCGGCAGCGGCACCGTCTACGAGGTCAGCCGCAACGGCGCGCTGGTCAACGCGATCAGCATCGCGGCGGCCGATCCGAAGAGCGCGGCGGGGATCACCCTGGCCCCGCCCAGCGACGGGTCGGGCGGGCTGAACCTGTACGTGGTCGACCGGAGGGTCGACAACAACACCAACTCCAGCGAGCGCGACGGCCTCCTCCACGAGCTGGCGGTGGCGCTGCCGCCGCTGCCCGGGAACCTGGCGCCCTACGTGTACGCGGGCGCCGACCGGGACGTGCGGATGCCGTCGGCGGCCGGTCTGTCCGGCGCCGTGACCGACGACGGCCGGCCCACGGGGGCCACGCCCACCGCCGCGTGGTCGGTGGTGAGCGGGCCCGGTGAGGTGACCTTCGCCGACCCGGCCGCGGCGTCGACGACGGCGACGTTCTCGGTCGCGGGCGACTACGTCCTGCGCCTCACGGGCAGCGACGGGGAGCTGCAGGCCACCGACGACGTCACGGTCAAGGTGACGGCGTTCCCGCCGGGCGTGCTCGAGGTGCCGGTGACGGCCGGCAGCGACGACGCGGAGGAGCGGTCGGCCAGCGTCTCGCTCACCGGGACCGACCTGGAGCTCGTCACCGACGGCAGCACCGTCCAGAAGGTGGGCCTCCGGTTCACCGGGGTCGCGCTGCCGCCCCGGGCCACGGTCACCAACGCCTACGTGCAGTTCACGGTCGACGAGGCGACGAGCACGGCCACGGCCCTCGCGATCGGCGGGCAGGCCGCCGACGACGCGCCGACATTCACGACGGCGTCGAAGAACGTCTCCTCACGGCCGCGCACGGCGGCGAGCATCGCCTGGGCCCCACCCGCCTGGCCGACCCTCGGCGCGCACGGGGCGGAGCAGCGGACACCGAACCTCGCGCCGGTCCTGCGCGAGATCGTCAACCGCCCCGGGTGGGTCAGCGGCAACGCCGTCGTCCTCGTCGTCACGGGCAGCGGCGCCCGCACCGCGGCGGCGTTCGAGCGGGGGGCGGGCCGGGCCCCGGTGCTGCACATCGAGTACGGCAGCCCGAGCGACACCAACACCGCCCCGGTGGTGGACGCCCGTCAGGACGTCGAGGTGACGATGCCGCACGAGGCGTCGCTGGCCGGCTTGGTCGTCGACGACGGGCTCCCGCTCGGCTCTGACGTGGGCGCCGAGTGGTCGAAGATCTCCGGGCCGGGCGACGTCACCTTCGACGACACGACGGCGGAGGCGACGACGGCGACGTTCTCGGCACCCGGCGCCTACGTGCTCCGGCTGACCGCCGACGACGGGGAACTCCAGGCGTCCGACGACGTCACCGTCACGGTCAACCCGCCACCCCCGGGCGTCCAAGACGTGCCCGTGGCGTCGGGTACGGACGACGCCGAGGAACGGTCGGCGAGCGTGTCCCTGACCGGGACCGACCTCGAGCTGGTCGCGGACGGCACCACGGTGCAGACCGTCGGGCTGCGCTTCGCCGGGGTCGCCGTGCCCCCGGGAGCGACGATCACCGCCGCGTACGTGCAGTTCTCGGTCGACGAGGCCACGTCGAGCGCCACTGCCCTGACCATCGGCGGTCAGGCCGCGGACGCCGCGCCGGCGTTCGCCAACGTCTCCAAGAACATCTCGTCCCGGCCCCGGACGACCGCGACCGTCGCGTGGACGCCCGCGGCCTGGCCGACCGTCGGCGCGCGCGGCACCGACCAGCGCACGCCGGACCTGACCGCGGTGCTGCAGGAGATCGTCAGCCGCTCCGGCTGGCAGAGCGGCAACCCCGTCGTCCTGGTCGTCACCGGCAGCGGCACCCGCACGGCCGCCGCGTTCGAGCGGGGCACGGCCCGTGCCCCGGTCCTGCACGTCGAGTGGTCCGGCTGAGAGCCGGCGGCGGTGCCTACGACCGATGGACGACACCGCGTCATGCACCTGGCGGGTGACGCGGCGGGCGCGCGCCAGAAGGCTGGCCGGGCGCGGGTCCGTGCCCAGCAGCGGGCGCGGTCCGGGGGTCCCGAGCCGGAATGGATGTCGCCGTGAGACTGCCGATCGCAGTACGCACCGTCCCCGTCGTGGTCCTGGTGGCGGCCGGGTTCGTCGCCCTGGCCCCGGCACCGGCCGGCGCCGCCGCCCTCACCGCCACGCTGGTGGCCCAGCACTCGACGTCCTCGTGGGGCCGGCCCAGCCCCGACCCGTCGGGCATCACGTACCTGCCCGCGACCAACCAGCTGCTCATCGCCGACGGCGAGGTCGACGAGATGCCGCTGTACGCGGGTACCAACCTCTTCGTCTCGAGCCTGACCGGTGTGCAGCAGTCGTCGTTCCCCGGCGGGACCAGCCTGCCGTGGTCGGACGAGCCCACCGGCATCGGCTACCGCCCGTCGAACGGCTACGTCTACGTCTCCGACGACGACGCCGACCGGATCTTCCAGGTGGTCGCCGGCGCCGACGGCCGGTACGGCACCCCGGACGACACCGTGACCTCCTTCTCGACGCGCCCGCAGAGCGGGGACGCGGAGGACGTCACCATCGACATGGACGTCACCAACAACGGCCACCTGCTCGTGATCGACGGGGTCAACAAGGACGTCCTCGACTACGGCCCGGGTACCAACGGCCGCTTCGACGGGATCCCGCCGGCCGGCGACGACACGGTCGTGGTCATGGACGTCGGCCAGTACGGGGCGGGGGACCCCGAGGGCATCGAGTACTACCCGGGGCGCAACACCATCCTCGTGCTGGACGACACCAGCGGGCGGATCTACGAGCTCACCCGCCAG
The DNA here is from genome assembly GCF_054050275.1 of Geodermatophilus sp. SYSU D00691. Taxonomy (NCBI): domain Bacteria; kingdom Bacillati; phylum Actinomycetota; class Actinomycetes; order Geodermatophilales; family Geodermatophilaceae; genus Geodermatophilus; species Geodermatophilus sp. SYSU D00691. The sequence goes on along the minus strand of NZ_JBJGYZ010000050.1, from coordinate 17,840 downwards.
GGCGCGCTGCTCAACACGATCAGCATCGCGGCCGCCTCGCCGCGCAAGGCCGCCGGCATGACCCTCGCCCCGGCCAGCAACGGCTCCGGGGCGCAGAACCTCTACATCGTCGACCGCGGCACCGACAACGACTCGAACCCGAACGAGAACGACGGCCGGTTCTACGAGATGGCCGTGACCCTGCCGCCGGTGCCCACCGGCAGCAACCAGGCGCCGACCGTGAACGCGGGCCCGGACCAGACGGTCACCCTGCCGAGCGCGGCGACGCTCACCGGTTCGATCACCGACGACGGGCTGCCGAACCCGCCCGGGACGACGACCGCCACCTGGTCGAAGGTCAGCGGTCCCGGCACCGTGACCTTCGGCAACGCGAACGCCCCCTCGACCACGGCGTCCTTCAGCGCGGGCGGCAGCTACGTGCTGCGCCTGACCGCGAACGACGGGCAGCTGCAGACCAGCGACGACGTGTCCGTCGTGGTCGGCACGGGCGATCCGGGCGGGGGAGGCAGCAACGTGCTCGACGTGCCGGTACGGACCGGCGCGGACGACGCGGAGGAGCGGAACTCCACCAGGGCGGTCAGCCTGACCAGCACCGACCTCGACCTGGTCACCGACGGCACGGCGCCGCAGACGGTGGGTCTGCGGTTCACGGAGGTCACCGTCCCGCGCGGGGCCACGATCACCAGGGCCTACGTGCAGTTCCAGGTGGACGAGGCGACGACGGCCGCGGCGAACCTGACCATCGCCGGGCAGGCGGCGGACAACCCGCCGGCGTTCACCACCACCGCGGGCGACGTCTCCGGCCGGCCGCGGACGACGGCGTCGGTGGGCTGGACGCCGCCGTCGTGGCCGACCGTGGGCGCGCGCGGGCAGGACCAGCAGACGGCGAACCTGACGCCGGTCGTGCAGGAGATCGTGTCCCGCTCCGGATGGGCGAGCGGCAACGCCCTGGTCCTGGTGCTGACCGGCAGCGGGACCCGGCTGGCCGAGTCCGCCAACGGGGCGCCCGGCGGCGCGCCGGTGCTGCACATCGAGTACGGCGGCACCGGCCCGGCCAACACCCAGCCCAGCGTGAACGCGGGCGCCGACCAGACCGTGACCCTGCCGGCAGCGGCCACCCTCGACGGAACGGTGACCGACGACGGACGGCCCACCGGCACCCTGACCACGACCTGGACCAAGGTGACCGGCCCCGGGACGGTGACGTTCGCGAGCGCGAGCAGCGTGGACACGACGGCGACCTTCAGCGCCGCCGGCAGCTACGTGCTCCGGCTGACCGCGAACGACGGCCAGCTGCAGGCCAACGACGACGTCGCGGTCACCGTGCTCGACGGCGGGACCACCCCCACCAACACGGCACCGCAGGTGAACGCCGGCGCCGACCAGGCGGTCACCATGCCCGCGGCCGCCACGCTGGACGGGACGGTGACCGACGACGGCCTGCCCTCCCCGCCCGCGGTCACCACGGTGACCTGGTCGCAGGTGAGCGGACCCGGCACGGTGAGCTTCGCCGATTCCCACGCGGTCGACACCACCGCGACCTTCAGCGCCGGGGGGAGATACGTGCTGCGGCTGACCGCCGAGGACGGCTCGCCGCAGCAGGGCAGCGACGACGTGACCGTGACCGTGACCGATCCCGCCGCGCCGGCGCCCACCGCGCTGGAGGTGCCGGTGCGGGCGAGCGCGGACGACGCCGAGGAGCGCGTCTCCACCGGCGCGGTCAGCCTCACCAGCGGTGACCTCAACCTCGGTCAGGACGGCACGGCCAACCAGGTGTCCGCCCTGCGGTTCACCGGCGTGAGCATCCCGGCCGGGGCGACGATCACCGCGGCCTGGGTGCAGTTCCAGGTCGACGAGGTCTCCACCGCGGCGTGCACCGTCACCGTGCGGGGGGAGGCTGCCGTCAACGCGGCGGCGTTCACCACCACCGCGCGCAGCATCTCCAGCCGGGCCGGCACGGCGGCAGCGGTGACGTGGACGCCGGCGTCCTGGCCCACGGCGGGCGCCCGCGGCGGGGACCAGCGCACGCCGGACCTGGCGGCGGTCGTGCAGGAGATCGTCGGGCAGGGCGGCTGGGCCAGCGGCAACGCGCTGGTGCTGACCGTCACCGGCACCGGCACCCGCGTGGCCGAGTCCTACGACGGCGGCGCGGCCCGCGCGCCGGTGCTGCACGTCGAGTACACCGCCTGAGCCCTCGGGCCCGGCCGAACCCCCCACGGCCGGGCCCGAGCTCCACCCGGTGGCTCAGGAGGAGAGTCTCAAGGAGAGTCTCAGGAGGAGAGCCGGTCCGCCAGCTCCACCAGCCCCGGGTCGTCGTCCACCGTGCCGTCCAGCGTCACGACCTGCCCGCCACCCCCGGCCCACCAGCGGGTGAGCCGGTGCAGCAGCCGGATGCCCCGCTGCAGCTCGGCCAAGGCGTCCCGCTCGCCGAGCGCCTGCACCCGGCTGTGCCGCGACCGCCGGGCGGTCAGGCGCGCCAGCGCGACCTCTGCGGGTACGTCGACCACCACCAGGAGGTCCGCTGCCCCGCGGTGCCCGGCGGCGTCGAGCGCGGCGAGCACCGGGTCGACGGCCCCGCGCAGGCCCGTCGACCACAGCGCCTGCACCTCGCCCTCGTCGACCAGCCCGACGCCGCCGCGGCGGGCGGCACGGGCGGTGGTCCGCTCGGCCACGAGCCACTGGACGAGGCGGGCGGCCACGTCACCCGTACCGGGCTGGCCGGACGCGACGACGGCTCGCGCGACGCCGGCCGTCGTCCCCGGTGCGGCCAGGGCGGCCGCCGCGCACGCCCCGGCCTTCCGGGCGAGCCGGGGCAGGGTCGGGACGGCGGGGCCGAGCCGGACCTGGGGCTGGTGCACCGTGACGCCGCGGTCGGTGAGCAGCCCGGCCAGCGCCCGGGCGCGCCGGCTCTTGCCCGACCCGGGGATGCCGGCCAGCTCCACGGTGACCGCGCGACCGGCGCGCACCGCCCCGCGGGCGAGGGTGGTCACAGGTTCGCCCAGACGGCCGCGCGCGCCTCGGCGAGCACCCGCCCGGCGGGACCGGAGGCGTCCAGCACCACGGCACCGCTCGTGCCCCAATCGGCGGAGAACACCTCGGCCGACCGGGGCCGCACGAAGTCGGCGGGGTCCACCCCGCGCTTGCGGGCCACCGCCGTGTCGGGGTCCACGCGGAGCACGAGCAGCACGTCGGGGGCACCGATCGCGGCGTAGGCGCGCTGCTCGGCCGCGACGAGGCGCCGGGCGAGGGCCGACGTCCCGTCCGCCCTGATCCACCGGGTCCGCGGGCCGTCCATCAGCGTCACCTGGTCGAGGGGGAACCGGTCGCAGACGACGACCGTCCCGCGGCCGGCGAGCCGGCGGGCGCGACGGTGCTGGCGCCGCCGGTCCCGCGCGGTGACCAGCTGCCACAGCAGCCAGGGGTGGCCGGGGAACCGGTCCCGGTGCTCGGCAGGGGTGGGGTAGTTGGGCAGCCAGGCACCCACCACCCCGGCCCGCCGGGCGGCCAGGACGCCGCCCTTGACCAGCAGCGTGGCGACGCCCCGGGGCGGCTTGCCCATGTGCAGGACACGGGTGTCGAAGGGGCCGTTCAGCCAGTCCGCCAGGCCGGTGACGAGGGTGGACTTCCCGGCGCCGTCCCCGCCGACGACGGCGACCACGAGGCCGCCGGCGACCGGGCGCTTGGTGGTCCGCTCCCCGAGCGCGTAGTGCCGGAACCCCCAGCTCACCCGCCGGGCGCAGCGCAGCGCCGTGTCGGCGGCCGGGCGGCGGCGCGTCAGGTCGGCGGCCCCGGCGACGACCCGGCGGCCGGTGGCCAGCCGGCGCATTGGTGCCGCGCCGTCGCGCAGGGCGCGGTGGTGGTCCGACCAGGCCCGCCAGCCGATGGCCGGGAGGTGCGTCTCCACGACCCGACGCAGCTCCTCGGCGTCGGCCTGGCCGGTCAGGTGCTCGAGCTCCCGGCGCTCGGCCGGGCGAAGTCCCGCCAGCCCGAAGGCCGCCGCGTCCCACGTGCTGTGCTTGAGGGCCAGCCGCAGGACCAGCAGGGCGAGCTCGAACTCGGGCGCGGGGACGGGGAACAGCCCGTCCTCGCGGCACGAGGCGAGGTAGGCCTGCTCGATCGGCACGCGGACGTTCTTCGTCGTGTCGTCCCCGAGCACCAGCTGGGCCTGGGCGTCCACGTGCACGAGGACCCCCGTGGCCGCGTCCAGGCCGTAGTAGTGCAGGACGCCGGTGATCTGCCGCGCCCGCCGCCGCGCCCGCGCCTGCACGAAGCCGCAGGACGCCAGGACCTCGAGGAAGGCCGCCAGGTGGCGGCGGTCGACGAGCAGGTCGAGGTCGTTCTCGCCCGACGCGGACAGGTGCAGCGCGTCGTTGCTCTTCCAGTGGCAGTAGGACACACCCGCCGCGCGCAGCTGCGCGCAGAGGTGCTCGACCAGGGCGAGCGGTGGGTGGCCGTCGCCGACCACGGACGGGGACGGGGAGGGGGCGAGCGGCACCACGGGTCCTCCTGGGGCTCGGGCGGTCGGGCGGCTACCGGGACACCGGCTCGGGCGCGATCATGCGATCGGGGTCGACCCCGCCGTCCGCGCGGACACCGTGGCGGGACTTCCAGCTCGCGACGGCCCGGTCGTAGACGGCCCGGTCGGTGGTCACCCGGCAGCCGGCGGGCACGTTGCCGGGGTAACCCCCCGGGCCCAGCCAGACGAGGGTGACGTCCTCGTAGCGGTCCTGCACCTGGCCGGTGCGCTCGGGCAGGCGGGGCCCGTCGTCCGGGTCCCGGAAGCGCTCCGCGGCGATGACCACGTGCCGGAGCACGAGGGCGGGGCCGTTCTCCTGGCTCTTGTAGATCTGGCCGTGGACGGCGTCGGTCGACCGGGTCTTGTACCCGCCCGGGAACGGCCGCAGGCGCACGACGCTGTGCTCGACGGTGACGCCGTGCCGGGGGCGGGCGCCGTCGAGCCCGTGGTTCTGGCAGGACAGGAACGTGTACGTGCCCTCGACGAGGGTGTCGAGGACGTGCAGCCCGTGCCAGTCGTCGTTCTCGAAGGCGTCGTCGTGGACGTCGCTGAGCCAGCAGTTGCGGACGATGCACGTGCCCGACCCCTGCGCGAAGTCCCCGTACACCCCGATCCCGTCGTGGGTGTTCCGGACGCGGACGCCGTCCCAGACCGCCCAGCCGTCGGGCCGGATCCACATCCGCGCATCGCCGTCCTGGTTGCGGTTGTCCACCTGGTTGCGGTGCGGGTCGACGTCGGCGGGCCGGCCCGCGTCGACCCACGCGTCGGTGTCGTCCTGCACGTGCTGGCCGTACTTCATCCGCTCCCAGGTCAGCGTCTCCGGCTGGGCACCCTCGACCACGCCGCCGATGAGCGCCGCGCCGGTCACGGGGGCGTCCTCGCCGATCTGGATCGGCCGGTTGTTCTTCTGCGCCGCGGTGGACCCGCCGGCGAACTCGCCGGTCTCGTACCGGGCGTCGGCGTCGAAGTACCCGACGAACCGCGCTCCGCGCATGTCCCACGTGGTGTCGTCGGCCGGTGCCGGCTGCTCGTAGGACTCGGTGAAGGTGCCGCTCTCGGTGACCAGCCGCGGCGGCGTGCGGGCGAGCAGTTCGGAGGTCGGGGCGCCCAGCGTGTAGTCGGGCGGCGGCCCGGCGGGGGCGGGCGTCGGGGAACCGCCGGGGGAGGAGGTGGGGCTCGAGGACGGCGTCGCGCTCACCGCGGGCGCCGAGCACGCCGCCGCGGGAGCCACGACCGCGGCCCCCGCCAGGAGGAGGAAGCGTCGTCGGTCCATCACCAGGTGCCCTCTGTCGTGCCGGGAGGAGGTCGGGAGGAGGCGACCCTAGGCGACCGGTGGAGTGCGGGAAAGGCCGTGGGCGGCCGCAGCGGAGACCTTTTCGGGTAATACGCCAGGCTACGTCGATCGGCGTACGCCACCTCGTGCATCCGCAGGTTGCCGGTGCGCATTCCGAGGGAGCCGGTAGAAATCTACGACGAGCACTTCCCGAATGGTCGCACAGAATTGCAAAGGCGTCATTGACAAGGGGTGTTCCGATCTCAATACTGTGCCCGTTTCAACAGTGCTGGCATTCGCGCGGTCGCAGCATTTCCGGAATTGATCCGATCGCGGCGGACGGGGGCGGAAGAAGGCGGCCATGAGGACTCGTGCGGGCCATGCGGGGCGATCGACCGGCCGGCGCGCTCGCGCGGTCCGCGGGATCGCCACGGTGGTGCTGGGGGCATCGCTGCTCGCCCTGGGCCTGCCCGTGGTCCTCGCCGGCCCGGGCGTCCCGGGGTCCGTCGCGGAGGCCGCGACCGATCCGGTGATCATGGCGGCCGGTGACATCGCCTGCGCCCCCGGGGACGAGCCCGACGACAACGACTGCCGGCACGCCGACACCGCGGACCTGCTGACCCGGCAGCCGCTGGACGCGGTCCTGCCGATGGGGGACCTGCAGTACGACCGGGCCACGGCCGCCGAGTTCGCCGGCTCGTACGACCCCACCTGGGGCCGGGTCAAGTCGATCAGCTACCCGGTGCCCGGCAACCACGAGTACGACACCGCCGGCGCGGCCGGGTACTTCGGGTACTGGGGCAGCCGCGCGGGTGACCCCTCCCGCGGGTACTACTCCTTCGACATCGGCGCCTGGCACCTGATCGCGCTGAACTCCAACTGCTCCGTCGTGTCCTGCTCGCGCGGCTCGGCCCAGGAGACCTGGCTGCGGGCGGACCTCGCCGCCAACGCGGGGAAGTGCACGCTGGCCTACTGGCACCACCCGCGCTTCTCGGCCGGCAGCGCCAGCAGCTCCGTCGGCCCCTTCTGGGACGCCCTCTACGCGGCCGGGGCGGACCTGGTGCTCGCCGGGCACAGCCACGTCTACGAGCACTACGCACCGCAGAACCCCAGCGGGGGAGCCGACCCGCAGCGCGGCATCCGCCAGTTCGTCGTCGGCACCGGCGGGGTCAACTTCGGCAGCCTGGGATCGGTGCGGCCCAACACGGTGACCCGGCAGAACGACACCTTCGGCGTCCTCAAGCTCGTGCTGCACGGCTCCAGCTACGACTGGGAGTTCGTGCCGATCGAGGGCAGCAGCTTCGTCGACACCGGGACGGGGCAGTGCCACGACTCCACCGCACCGCAGGGGCCGCCGACGCCGACCGGGCTCGCCGTCTCGGGCACGCCCACCGCCTCCCAGGTCGGCCTGGGCTGGAACGCCAGCACGGGCGCGACCGGCTACCGCGTCTACCGGAACGGCTCGGCCACCCCGCTCAACCCCGCACCGGTCACCGGGACCGCGTACACCGACACCACGGTCAGCGGCGGGACGACCTACTCGTACACGGTCTCCGCCGTCGACGGCACGGGGGCCGAATCACCGCGGTCGTCGCCGGTGACCGTGACGACACCGGGCACCGGGCCACCGGGCTCCGCCAGCCTCGACGTGCCGGTCCGGGCCGGCGCGGACGACGCGGAGGAGGCGCTCGCCGGGGCCGTCGACCTCGGCAGCAGCGACCTGGAACTGGTCACCGACGGTGGGGCGGCGCAGACCGTGGGGCTCCGGTTCACCGGGGTGGCGGTGCCCGCGGGCGCCACGATCACGAACGCGTACGTGCAGTTCCAGGTCGACGAGGCGACGACCGCCGCGACGTCGCTCACCGTCGCGGCGGAGGCCACCGACAACCCAGCGGTGTTCACCACCGCCGCCCGGGACGTCTCGGCCCGGCCCCGGACGAGCGCGACGGTGGCGTGGGCGCCCGCAGCCTGGCCGACGGTGGGCGCCCGGGGGCCGGACCAGCGGACGCCGGACCTGGCGGCGGTGGTGCAGGAGGTCGTGTCCAGACCCGGGTGGGTGAGCGGCAACGCGCTGGCCCTCGTCCTCACCGGTACGGGCAGGCGCACCGCTGAGGCGGTCGAGTCCGGCGCCGCCGTCGCGCCCGTGCTGCACGTCGAGTACACGACCGGCGGCACCGGTCCGGCCAACGCCGCGCCCACGGTGAGCGCCGGGCCCGACCGGTCGGTGGTCCGGCCGGCCGCGGCGTCGCTGGACGGCACGGTGACCGACGACGGGCTGCCGAACCCGCCGGCCGCGGTGACCACGAGCTGGACGAAGGTGTCCGGCCCGGGGACCGTGACGTTCGCGAACGCGGCCGCGGTGGACACGACCGCCACCTTCGACGCGCCCGGGACCTACGTGCTGCGGCTGACCGGCAGCGACTCGGCGCTCGCCGCCGCCGACGAGGTGACGGTCACGGTGACCGACACGGCCCCGTCGAACGCCGCGCCCACGGTGAGCGCCGGGCCCGACCGGTCGGTGGTCCGGCCGGCCGCGGCGTCGCTGGACGGCACGGTGACCGACGACGGGCTGCCGAACCCGCCGGCCGCGGTCACCACGAGCTGGACGAAGGTGTCCGGCCCGGGGACCGTGACGTTCGCGAACGCGGCCGCGGTGGACACGACCGCCACCTTCGACGCGCCCGGGACCTACGTGCTGCGGCTGACCGGCAGCGACTCGGCGCTCGCCGCCGCCGACGAGGTGACGGTCACGGTGACCGACACGGCCCCGCAAGGGGTGACGCTGGACGTGCCCGTGCGGGTGGCCGCCGACGACGCCGAGGAGCGCGTCTCCACCGGCGCGGTCAACCTCACCAGCGGTGACCTCAACCTCGGTCAGGACGGCGCCAACGCGCAGGTGTCGGCGATGCGGTTCACCTCGGTGGCGGTGCCGGCCGGGGCGACCATCACCCGGGCCTGGGTGCAGTTCCAGGTCGACGAGGTCTCCACCGCCGCGTGCAGCCTCACCGTGGTCGGGGAGGCCGCCGACAGCGCGGCGGCGTTCACCACCACCGCGCGGAACCTCTCCGGCCGGGCCGACACGACCGCCACCGTGACCTGGACCCCGGCGTCCTGGCCGACCGCCGCCGCCCGTGCCGAGGCCCAGCGCACGCCGGACCTCGCGGCGGTCGTGCAGGAGATCGTCGGGCGGGCCGGCTGGGCCAGCGGCAACGCGCTGGTGCTGACCGTCACCGGCACCGGCACCCGCGTGGCCGAGTCCTACGACGGCGGCCCGGCCCGCGCCCCGGTGCTGCACATCGAGTACACCGCGTGAATCGACGGCCTCGCGCCGCTGCGGCAGCGCGAGGCCGGTCCGGGCCTCCGCCGGAGACGGGTTCAGTGCGCTGCCCCGGGCGGACGGACGCGGAACCGCTTCCAGACCGCGCTGCCCGTGGCCCGCGGCTTGCCGTCCCAGGCGAGCTCGACGGCGACGGTCATCTCCGCCTCGGCGGCCGCGGTGACGCGGCCGGTCAGGTGCAGCGCCTCGTCGAGGGGCGTCGGCCGCAGGAAGCGCACCTCGAGGCCGGCGGTGACCCAGGGCAGGACGCGGCCGTCCTCGCCCGTGAAGCCGCGGCGCTGCGCCTCGGCGAAGACCGCGGCGGCGCTGTGGCAGTCGAGGACCGTGCAGAGGATCCCGCCGTTGACGAAGCCGAAGCCGTTGTCGTGCTCCGGCCGGGGCACGAACGTCGCCGTGACGGTGTCACCGTCGGCGTAGCTGCGCAGCTTGAGCCCCGCCGGGTTGGCGTGCCCGCACCCGAAGCAGGTCAGCGTCGGGTAGAGCCGCTCCTGGATGCTGAGCCCGCCGTCGGTCATGCGGCGATCTTCGCGCGCGGCCGGGGTTCCGGGACCACCGCGTCCCGTGAGCCGCCACGGCGCCGTGCGCTGCGCCACCATTCCGCCAGCGGCACGGCGCGTCAGGAGGGGCGACCATGGAGCAGCTCGACCGACCTGCGCCGCCCGCCGGTGCGAGCGCGGTGCCGGTGGTCCCGCCACCGCCCTCGCTGCCCCGACCGGTCCCGCTGCCGGACGGCGCCCCGGCGCCGGTCGACGGCGGCCGGCTGGCGGGGGTGGTGCTCGCACCGGGCGCCGGCCAGGCGTTCAGCGGGGAGGACCTCACGAGCCCGGCCACGGCCCTGGGCCGCGGTGAGGTGCCCGCGCTGGCCGACGGCGACCCGGTCGACGTCCTGCAGCTGCGCATCCACGGCGTCGGCGGCGCGCCGGCCCCCGACAACCTCGAGTCCCCGGCCACCCTGCAGGTCGCCGGGGACGGCCGTGCCGGCTTCTTCCGGGCGTGGTTCCCGGGCGGGACGGCCCGTGGCCGGCCACGGGTCGAGGCCTACTGCTGGGGACGGCTGAACTACCAGGCCTCGTGGTCGGCGCTGTGGCTGCTGCTGCTGCCCTTCGGCCTGGTCAACGTCGCGCACTGGGCGCTGCCCGAGCGGGGCGCGGCCGTCCTGCGCCAGGGTGCCCGCGCGGTGCTGCGGCTGCTGGCGCTGACCCTGACCGCGTCCTTCGTGGCCACCACCGCCTACCTGCTCGTCGACCTGGTGGCGTGGCAGGCGGCGTCGGTCGGCACCCTGTGGTCGTGGCTCGGCTGGTTCGCCGATCTGGGGGCCGGCGTGCGCATGGCGCTCGCCGGCGCCGTGGTGCTGCTCGTGGTCGCCGTCCTGTGGTGGCTGAGCACGCGCACCCAGGGGGCCTACGAGCGCCGGGCACCCGGGCCGGGCATGGAGGAGCTGCCGGGCCTCGCGCTCTCGCGCCCGACGTTCTGGTGCGGTGAGCGCCCGCTGGTCCGCCAACGCCGGGCCCACCTGACCGTCGCCTCCTCCGTGGTGGCGGCCGTCCTGCTGCTGCCGGAGTCGTCCGCGCCAGCCGTCCGCTGGGTGCTGCTCACGCTGTGCGCCGCGCTGGCCGCGGTCGCCGTCGTCGCCCTGCTGACGCCGTGGGCGGACCGGATCGAGCGGGCCGGCGACCCGCGCGACGTCGGGGACGCGGTCACGGCCGGGGTCGCCTGGGCCGCGCTCGGGCTGGCCGGGGGCACGGCGCTGGCCCGCCTGTGGTGGCGGCCGCACCCGAACGGCGCCGCCCTGCCGGGGGACCGGGCGCTGCAGGTCGTGGTGCTCGACGTCAGCCTGGGCCTCGTCGTCGTCCTCCTGCTCGTGGTCTGCCTGCAGCGGCCGTGGGCAGGCACCGACGTCATGGGCCGCGGGCTGACCTCGGTGGCCGTCGCCCTGACGGCGACCCTGGTCGCCGGGATCTTCAGCGCCGCCCTGCTCATGACCGCCGCCAACCTGCTCGCCCGGCCGACGTACACCCAGACCGCCTCCGGAGGGGGCGGGGAGCCGGCCCGGCTGGCCCTGCCGGCGACGGTGTTCGCCTGCGGGCTGGCGTTCGCCGTGGCCCTGGTGTCGACCCTCCTGGCGGGCCTCGCGCTGGCGGTGGTCCGGTGGCGGACCGCCCGGGCGCTGGCGACCGGCACCGCACCGTCGTCGGTCGGCGCGGTCTACGCCGACCGCGGCGCGGCGGCGCCGGGGACGCGGCGCGCCCGGCGGGCGGTGGCGGGCCTCTGGGCCACCTCCATGCTGACCGACCGGGCCGCGCCGGTGCTCTTCGGCGTCGCCGTCCCGACCGCGCTCGTGCTGGTCGGGTACCAGTTCCTGCCCTGGAGCGCGTGGAACCTGCTGGCCGGGCTCGCCTCGCTCGGCACCGGGGCGGCCGTCTTCGTCGCCGGGCTCTTCCTGCTCTTCCTCCGGTCCGCGCTGACCAGCAGCGGATCCCGCAAGCGCGTCGGCTTCTTCTGGGACGTCGTCACCTTCTGGCCGCGGGCGTGCCACCCGTTCGGCCCGCCGAGCTACGCCGAGCGCTCGGTGCCCGAGGTCGTCACCCGCGTCCGCCGGGTCGTGGGCGACACGGCCCACGGCCCGACCGACCCCGCGCTGGCCCAGCAGCTGGCGGAGGCCGTCGGCGGGGTGCCCCGGGAACCGCACTCGCCCGTCGTGGTCGTCGGGTACAGCCAGGGGACCGTCATCGCGGCGGCCGTCGTGGCGCAGCTGCCCCGCGGGGTGCGGCGGCACGTCGCGCTCCTCACTCTCGCCGCGCCCGTGCGGCGGCTCTACGGTCGCGCCTTCCCCGCCTACTTCGGCGCCGAGCAGATCGAACGGCTGGAGGGCGCGCTGACCGACGACGGCGTCGTCCGCTGGCACAACCTCGTCCGGCTCAGCGACTACATCGGCGGCTGGGTGCGGCGGGACCCGTACGACCCGGACGGCGCCCGTCCCGGGATCGACTCCGCCATCGTCGACCCGCCGGTGCTGTGGACCGACGACAACCCCTCACCGCCCCCGGCGCACCTGCACAGCGACTGGTTCCAGGACCCGCAGACCTGGCCCTACCTGCGCGGGCTGGTCGACGCGGTGGCCCCGCGGGCGGCAGCCCACCGTTAGACGGAGGGTCGCCAGCCGAGCGCCGGGCCGAGGTGCTCGGCGATGTCGGTGAGGATCTGCACGTAGTCCTCCGGTGCGAAGCTGAACGGCAGGGCGAAGGCCACCTCGGTGACCTCCTGGAAGCCGGCGTGGGCGTACAGCGCCTCGGCGATCTGCTCGGAGGTGCCGAGCAGGTCGCGGGCGAAGAGGAGCCGGGCCGGCCCCTGCGGTGCGGCCGTCCGCGGCGTGCGCGCCTCGACGTAGGCGGCGTACCTCGCCCGCTGCTCGGCCGTGGCCCCGTCGGTGGGGATGACCACCAGGCCCTGCGAGACCCGGGCGGCGGCACCGTCGGGGTGGGCGGCCCGGAAGGCCCGGACGTGGGAGGCCTGCACCTCGGCGAAGTCCTCGGACTCCTCGGCCTTCACCACGCTGCTGGTCAGGAAGTTCATCGCGTGCTCGCCGGCCCAGCGGGCCGAGGCCAGGCTGCCGCCGCCGTACCACATGCGGGCGCGCAGGCCGGGGGAGTGCGGCTGCACCCGGTCCGACCACTCCTCGACCACGCCCTCCCGGCCGCTGAACGGGCTGGCCTTCTCACCGGCGACGAAGCGCAGCAGCCGGTCGACCCGCTCGTAGCTGAAGTCCTCGACGTGGGCGGTGTCGGGGTAGAGCGCGTCCTTGACGTCGTCCCAGCGCATCGGCGGCCCGATGCTGACACCGGGGTTGAGCCGCCCGCCGGAGAGGACGTCGACGGTGGCGAGGTCCTCGGCCAGGCGCAGGGGGTTCTCCCACGCCAGCGGCGTGACGGCCGTGCCGAGCTCGATCCGCCGGGTGCGCTGGGTCGCCGCGGCGAGGACGGCGACCGGCGAGGAGATGCCGTACTGCAGGTGCCGGTGCCGCACCCACGCGCTGTCGAAGCCGAGGCGCTCGCCGAGCTCGATCACCGCCAGGGTCGTCTCGTGCCCGGGGCCGGGGTCGGCGCCGTCGAACAGGCCGATGGTGAGGAAGCCGAGCTTCGCGAGCGGTTCCGAGGGGGCGGGCACGGGCCGATCATGGCGCATCACTGGATAGCGACCCGGTCCGCCGCCGCATCCTCGAGCTGCTCGCCGACGGCGAGCTGCCCGCGGGGGAGATCACCGCGGTGGTGCGCGCCGAGTTCGGCCTCGCAGCCGGGGGTGTCGCAGCACCTGCGGGTGCTCCGCGAGCACGGCTTCGCGCGGGTCCGGGCCGACGGCGCCCGGCGGCTGTACGCGGTGGACGCCGGGCCGCTGCGCGAGGTGGACGCGTGGCTCGACCGGTTCCGCCGCACCTGGGACCAGCGCCTCGACGCGCTGGCCACCGAGCTCGCCCGCGGCAAGCGCCGCCGGCGCGACCGCACCACCACCGAGGAGGACACGTGAGGGAACTGCTGGACGAGATCGCGGCCGCCCACCGGGCGGTGGCCCGGCGGGGGAGCGGGGACGACGAGGAGGTCGCCGTCCGCCTGAGCCGCAGCTACGACGCCGACGTCGAGGACGTGTGGGACGCGATCACCGACCCGGAGCGCCTCCGCCGCTGGTTCGCCCCGGTGGGCGGGCGGCTGCGGCAGGGCGGCGAGTTCCAGGTCGAGGGCAACGTGGGCGGGGAGATCCGCCGGTGCGAGCCGCCGCGGCAGCTCACCGTCACCTGGGGCGGCCCGACCAGCGTCGTCGACGTCCGGCTGCGCGCGGACGGCGACCGGACGGCGCTGGAGCTGGAGCACACCGTCCCGCTGGCGATCGCGCAGAGCGGCGCCGGCGCGCTGTTCGTCGCGCCCGGCTGGGAGATCGGCTTCCTGGCGCTGGGCCGCCACCTCGCGGGCGCGGTCGTCGACGACCCGGCGGCGTGGGAGAGCACGCCGGAGGTGCAGCGCTCCGCGGCGGCCGCGATCGAGGCCTGGGTCGAGGTCGTCGGCGCCTCGGGCACCGCGTCCGCCGACGAGATCGGGATGCTGGCGGAGATGGCCCGCGCGCAGTTCGCCCCCGTCCTGGGCACCGACGGCGCCTGACGTCAGGTGGTCCGACCGCGGGGCAGGCGCACCACCAGCACCGTCTCGCCCGGGCGCCCGTCGACGGCGATCTCGCCGGAGTGGCGCTCGACGATGCGGCGGGCGACGTCCAGGCCGAGCCCCACGCCCTGGCCGACCGGCTTCGTCGTGAAGAAGGGGTCGAAGGCGTGCCGGCGGACGTCGTCGGTCATGCCGGGCCCCGTGTCGCCGATCTCCACCCGCACGTCCCCGCGCGCGTCGGTGCGGGTGGAGATCCGCAGCGTCCCGCGGCCGGCCATCGCGTCGAGGGCGTTGTCGACCAGGTGGGTCCAGACCTGGTTGAGCTCGGCGGCGGACGCCTCGATGCGCGGCACGTCGGCGCCGTAGTCGCGGACGACGGCGACCTCGGCCGGCACCCGGTGCGCGAGCACGGCGAGGGTGCTCTCCAGCCCCTCGGCGACGTCGGTCCACTGCAGCGCGGCGCGGTCCACCTGGGTGTAGGACTTCACCGCGGCGACCAGGCCGGAGATGCGGTGGGTGGCCTCCTTGACCTCGCCCAGCACGGCGGCCGCGGTGAGCGTGCTGGCCACCCACTCCAGGCCCGGGGTCAGCGCCCGGTCGCCGAGCACGCCGGCGGCCTGCTCGCACCAGTCGACGTCGGCGCCGGCCACGGCCAGCGGTGTCGCCAGCTCCCAGCCCCGCTCGACGCCGCGGTCCTCCAGCCAGTCGGCCACGGCCTCCTCGCGGTCGGCGACCTGCAGGGCGCTCTCCGGGGCCGGCCCCGGGGCCAGCCCGCGGCGCAGCGCGTCGAGCGCCGCGAACCGCTCCGGGGTGGTGCCGGCCGCGGCGAGCCGCCGGAGGGCGACGAGCATCCCGTCCTGGCTCTCGGCCAGGACGTCGACCGCCCGGGTCGCGGCGGCGGCCGGGTTGTTGATCTCGTGCGCCAGCCCGGCGGCCAGCGTGCCGAGCGCGACCAGCGACTCCTTCTGGCGGGCCGCGGCCTCGAAGCCGCGCGCGGTCCGGACGACCCCCTCGATCAGGTGGACGCCGAGCGGGAAGCTCGCCGTCCCCCATTCGCGCAGCGCCGCGGCCGGCACCCGGAAGAACCGGCCGGACGTCGTCGCGCGCGCCGTCGCGAGGTACGCGCCGTGCTCGTCCCACGCGCGGAACCCGCCGGCCCACCGGCCGGGCACGTCCATCGTCCCGAGCAGCGTCTCCTCCCGGCCCACCCGGCGGACCAGGTCGAGCGCGCCCTCGAGCAGCACCCACCAGAACTCGGCCGGCCGCCCCGCGAGGAAGGGCTCGTCGCCCGGCGCGAAGCGCACCTCCTCGCCCAGCACGGCCAGCTCCCGCAGGTGCGCGTCGTCGGTCCCGTCGAACAGACCCAGCGCACGCAGCTCCTCCACCTCGATCACCTGGCGAGCCTGGCCAGCGGGCGGGCCGGCTGTCCAGACCCGCGGTGACGGACGCCGCACCGTGCGGACGGCGGGGTCCTCGGCGGCGGTCCTAGGCTCTCGGTATGCCGCATTTCGACGTCGTCGTCCTCGGTGCCGGTCCCGGCGGGTACGTGGCCGCGATCCGCGCCGCCCAGCTCGGCAAGAGCGTGGCCGTGGTGGAGTCCAAGTACTGGGGCGGGGTGTGCCTCAACGTGGGCTGCATCCCCTCGAAGGCGCTGCTGCGCAACGCCGAGCTCGCGCACATCGTGCGCGACGAGGCGAAGACGTTCGGGATCTCCGGTGACGTCACCTTCGACTTCGGTGCCGCCTTCGACCGCAGCCGCACGGTCGCCGACGGCCGGGTCAAGGGCGTGCACTTCCTGATGAAGAAGAACAAGATCACCGAGTTCGACGGCTGGGGCACCTTCACCGACCCGCACACCCTGCAGGTCGCCCTCGACGGCGGGGGCGAGGAGACGGTCACCTTCGACAACGTGATCATCTCGACCGGCGCGACCACCCGGCTGCTGCCGGGCACCTCGCTGTCCGAGCGGGTGGTGACCTACGAGGAGCAGATCCTCACCCGTGAGCTCCCCGGCAGCATCATCATCGCCGGCGCCGGGGCCATCGGCGTGGAGTTCGCCTTCGTGCTCCGCAACTACGGGGTGCAGGTCACCATCGTCGAGTTCCTCGACCGCCTGCTGCCGCTGGAGGACGAGGCCGTCTCCAAGGAGCTGGCGAAGGCCTACCGCAAGCTCGGCATCGACGTCCTGACCTCCACCAGGGTGGAGAAGATCGACGACTCGGGCGACCAGGTGACCGTCACCGTCTCCGACGCCAAGGGCACCCGCGAGCTGACGGCGGACAAGGTCATGCAGGCGATCGGCTTCACGCCGCGGGTCGAGGGCTACGGGCTGGAGAAGCTCGGCGTCCAGCTGACCGAGCGCGGCGCGATCGCGATCGACGACTTCATGCGGACCAACGTGCCGCACGTGTACGCGATCGGGGACGTGACCGCGAAGCTCATGCTGGCCCACGTCGCGGAGGCCCAGGGCGTCGTCGCCGCCGAGACGATCGCCGGCGCCGAGACGATGGAGCTGGACTACGTGATGATGCCGCGCGCGACGTTCTGCGCGCCGCAGGTGGCCAGCTTCGGCTACACCGAGAAGCAGGCCCGCGAGCTGGCCGACCAGAAGGGCTGGAAGGTCAAGGTCGCGCAGTTCCCGTTCACCGCCAACGGCAAGGCGCAGGGCCTGGCCGAGCCGGGCGGGTTCGTCAAGCTCATCTCCGACGAGACCTACGGCGAGCTGCTCGGCGGCCACCTCATCGGTCCCGAGGTCACCGAGCTGCTGCCGGAACTCACGCTCGCGCAGAAGTGGGACCTCACCGCGCTCGAGCTGGCGCGCAACGTGCACGCCCACCCGACGCTGTCGGAGGGCCTGCAGGAGGCGATCCACGGCCTGGCGGGGCACATGATCAACCTCTAGGTCCGCGCCCTCACCGGATTCCCCGGGCCCGGCGGGTCCCGCTCCGGCGGGGCCTGCCGGGCCCGAGCCGCGTCCGGCGGACCTGTGAACCGCATGTGCGTCGGGTGGTGGAGTGGACAACTACCCCGGGGCTCCGGCAGAATTGACGGCGTACAGGGGAGTACCCCTTCCGCGGAACGTCGTCACTACGGCCTGGCACCAGGCTCGGCGCTCCGGCCCGGCACCGTGCCGGGTGGGGGAGACCTGCCGACCACGTGTTGGAGGTCTCCGCCATGACCGCTGCTGCCATCCGCGCTGAAGCCCCCCTCGCCCACGGTCCCCTCGCGGACCAGGGCTGGACAACCCCCACCTGGGACGAGGTCGTCCGCGAGCACTCGGCGCGCGTCTACCGGCTGGCCTACCGGCTCTCCGGCAACCCGCACGACGCCGAGGACCTGACCCAGGAGACCTTCATCCGGGTCTTCCGCTCCCTGGCGAACTTCGAGCCCGGCACGTTCGAGGGCTGGCTGCACCGGATCACCACGAACCTGTTCCTGGACATGGTCCGGCGCCGGCAGCGCATCCGGTTCGAGGCGCTGCCGGACGACGCCGAGCGGCTGCCCGGGGGGGGGCCCGGCGCCGCGGGGGGGTGAGTGGACACCCAACTGGTCCCCCCGATCACGCCG
>NZ_JBJGYZ010000049.1:0-33109 GCF_054050275.1 Geodermatophilus sp. SYSU D00691 | reverse complement strand
GGGGGACACGCTGCCGCCCCCCCGCGCGGCGGCGCCCCCCGCCCGCCGGCCGGGCGGGCGCGGCGCGCCCCCCCCCCCCCCCCCCCCCCCCCCCGCCGCCGCCTGGCAGGTGGCCAGGTCGACGGTGCCCAGCCGCGCGCCCACCGCGGCCACGGCGGACGCGGCGCAGGAGAGCGACGTGATGCCGAGTCCGACCAGCACGACGGCGAGCAGGGGGTCGGCCGCCGCCTCGCCGCACACCCCGACCGGCTTGCCGCTCCGCTGCCCGGCCTCGGCGGTGATCCGCACCAGCTCGAGCAGCGCCGGCTGCCACGGGTCGGTGAGGTCGGCCAGATCGGCCGAGAGGCGGTCGGCCGCGAGCGTGTACTGCGAGAGGTCGTTGGTGCCGATCGACAGGAAGTCGACGTGGTCGAGCAGCCGCTCGGCCAGCAGCGCGGCCGAGGGGACCTCGATCATCACGCCGGGCACCAGCCCGCGGCTGCGCACGAGGGCGGCGAACTCGGCCGCCTCCGCCTCGGTGGCCACCATCGGCGCCATCACCCAGGGGGTCGACCCCGTGCGCCGGGCCGCCTGCGCCACCGCGTCGAGCTGGCGCTCGAGGATGCCGGGATCGCGGCGCGCGGTGCGCAGCCCCCGCACCCCGAGCGCCGGGTTGGCCTCGTCGGGCAGCGTGGCGAAGGCCAGCGGCTTGTCCGACCCGGCGTCGAGCGTGCGCAGCACGACCTTGCGGCCCTCGAACGCGGCGAAGACCTCGGCATAGCCGGCCGCCTGCTCCGCGACCGACGGCTCCTCGGCGTGCCCGAGGAAGGCGAGCTCGGTGCGCAGCAACCCGACCCCCTCGGCGTGCGCCGCCACGGCCGCGCGGGCGCCGGCGCCGTCCTGCACGTTGGCCAGGACCTGCACCGCGTGGCCGTCCTTCGTGGTCGCCGGCCCGCGGTACCCGGCCAGCGCCTCGGCGGCGACGCGCGCGGCCGCCAGGCGCGCCTGCGCCTCCGCCGGCTCGGGGTCGACGGTGACCGTGCCCTGCTCGCCGTCGAGCAGGACCGTCACCCCGGCGGGCACGTCGTCGAGGCCACCGACGGCGACGACGCAGGGCAACCCGAGCTGCCGGGCGATGATCGCCGTGTGGCTGGTCGTGCCGCCGAGCCGGGTGGCCAGCCCGACGACCCGCGCGGGGTCCAGCCCGGCCGTGTCGGCCGGGGCCAGGTCGTCGGCGAGCAGGACCGACGGCACGTCGGGCACCGGGACGCCCGGCTCCCCCTGGCCGGTCAGCTCGGCCACGATGCGGTCGCGGACGTCGCGGACGTCGGTCGCGCGCTCGGCCATGAGACCGCCCAGCGAGGTGAACAGGTCGACGAACTGCTGGGCCGCCTGGACCGTGGCGACCTCCGCGCCCGCGCCGGCGTCGATCCGCTGCTCGACCGCCGAGAGCAGGCCGCGGTCGCGGGCGAGGCCCGCCGTCGCGGCGAGCACCTCGGCGCTCACGCCGGTCGCCGCCGCCGCCCGGCTCTCCAGCCGCCCGGCCACCGTCGCGGCGGCCGCGGCGAAGCGCTCCTTCTCGGCCGGGCGCCGCTCCTCGGCCACCGGGGGGCCGTCGTCGGCCGGCAGCCGGACGGCACCGGACGGCCGGACCACCGGGCCGAGCGCGACCCCCGGGACGACGGGGGTACCGGTGAGCACGGCCGGACCCGAGGTCGGCGGCAGCGAGTCGGTTCCAGGGGCGGTGGTGGGCACGGGGCGCTCCTCCGTGGGGTCTCGGTGGGTGGGGACGCCGTCGTCCGTCGGTGACCAGGGTCACGAACAGGTCTTGACTTGTCAACAGATCGGGCATAGAACAACACCACTCCACAAGCAAAGCCACACGACCGGACATCCGGGGTGGCCCGCACCACCGAGGGAGGGACGGCATGTACCCCGAGGAACGCCAGCACGCGATCGCCGCGCTGGTGGCCGAGCGCGGGCGCGTCCAGGTGGCCGCGGTGGCCGAGGAGTTCGGCGTGACGACGGAGACCGTCCGTCGCGACCTGGCCGTCCTCGAGCGGGCCGGGATGCTCCGCCGCGTGCACGGCGGCGCCGTCCCGGCCGGCGCCCTCGCCCTGGTCGAGACCGGTCTGGGCGAGCGCCACGGCACCCGCACGGAGCAGAAGCGCAAGATCGCCGCGGCGGCGCTGGACCTGCTGCCCGCGGTCGAGGGCAGCGTCCTGCTCGACGGCGGCAGCACCACGGCCGCGCTCGCCGACGTCCTGCCCGCCGACCGCCGGCTGCTCGTCGCCACCAACTCCGTCCCGATCGCCACCCGGCTCTCCGCCTCGCCGGGGATCACCCTGCACGTGCTCGGCGGGCGGGTCCGCGGGATCACCCAGACGGCGGTCGGCGACACCACCGTCCGCGCCCTCGCCGACCTGCGCACCGACGTCGCCTTCCTCGGCACCAACGGGATCAGCACCGGGCACGGCTTCTCCACCCCCGACGAGGCCGAGGCCGCCACCAAGCGGGCCATGGTCCGCGCCGGCCAGCGCAGCGTGGTGCTCGCCGACAGCAGCAAGCTCGGCCGCGAGCACCTGGTCCGCTTCGCCGCGATCGAGGACGTCGACGTTCTGGTCACCGACGCCGAGGCCGACCCGGCCGCGGTGGCGCAGCTGGAGGACGCGGGGATCGAGGTCGTCGTCGCGTGATCCTCACACTCACCGCCAACCCGAGCCTCGACCGCACCCTGGCCCTGCCGGGACCGCTGGAGCGCGGCGGTGTCGTCCGCCTCGGGGCCAGCTCGACCGAGCCGGGCGGCAAGGGCGTCAACGTGTCGCGCGCGGTGGCCGCGGCCGGCACCGACGTCGTCTCGGTGCTCCCGGCCGCCGACGACGACCCGATCGTGGGCGCGCTGCGCGCCCGCGGCCTGCGGCTGGCCACCGTGCCGGTGGACGCCCCGGTGCGCACCAACTACACGCTGGCCGAACCCGACGGCACCACCACCAAGCTCAACGAGCCCGGCGTGCCGCTCGACGGCGGCACGCGGGCGGCCCTCACCGCCGCCCTGCACCGGCACGCCGCGGGTGCCCGCTGGGTCGTCCTCTCCGGCTCGCTACCGCCCGGCACGCCGGTCGACTGGTACGCCGACCTCGTCCGCTCGCTGCGCGACACCGGCGCCCGGATCGCCGTCGACACCTCCGAGGCGCCGCTGCGGGCGCTCCTGGACGCCGGCCCCGACGCCGCCCCGGACCTGCTCAAGCCCAACGCCGAGGAGCTCGCGCAGCTGGCCGGCCTGCCGGAGGCCGCCGTCCTCGCCGACCCGCAGGTCCTGCTCTCCGCGGTCCGCGCGCTGCACGAGCGGGGCGTCGCCGAGGTCCTGCTCACCCTCGGGGCCGACGGCGCGCTGCTGTCGACGCCCGAGGGGCTGTGGTCGGCGCGGCCACCGGCCGTCGCGGTGCGCAGCACCGTCGGCGCGGGCGACTGCAGCCTCGCCGGCTACCTGCTCGCCGACCTCGGCGGCAGCCCGCCGGCCGAGCGGCTGCGCACCGCGGTCGCGTACGGAGCGGCCAGCGCGTCGCTCCCCGGATCCGCCGTTCCCACCCCGGCCCAGGTGGACGGTCCAGCAGTTCGGGTCACGGCCGGGTTCGCCGGCACCAGCACCGCTCCGGTCCCGGCCGCCGGCCGGGACACCCGCTGACCTGTTCCAGGGGGAACGCTCCATGCCCGCTCTGATCACGACCGACCTGGTCGCGCTGGACGCCGACCTGGGTGCCGACAAGGACGCCGTCGTGCGCCGGCTCGCCGCTCTCGTCGCCGGCGCCGGCCGCGCCACCAGCGCCGAGGCGCTGCACGCCGACGCGATGGCCCGCGAGGCCCAGGCGCCGACCGGCCTGCCCGGCGGCATCGCCATCCCGCACTGCCGCTCGGCCGCCGTCACCGAGGCCTCCCTGGCCTTCGCCCGCCTGTCGCCGACGGTGGACTTCGGCGCGCCCGACGGCCCGGCCGACCTCGCTTTCCTCATCGCCGCACCGGCGCACGGGGACGCCGACCACCTGACGCTGCTCACCGCGCTGGCCCGGGCGCTGGTCCGGCCGGAGTTCGTCGCCTCCCTGCGCTCGGCGGCCACCCGCGAGGAGGTGGTCGCGCTGGTGCAGGAGGTCGTCTCCCCCGAGCCGCAGCCGGCCGCCGCGCCGGCGGCGGCCGCTGCGCCCACCGCCGCGCCGCCCGCCGCGGCTGCCGCTGCGGCGCCGCGGCGCAGCCTGGTCGTGGTCAGCGCCTGCCCCACCGGCATCGCGCACACCTACATGGCCGCCGACAAGCTGACCGCCGCCGGGCAGGCGGCCGGCGTCGACGTGCACGTGGAGACCCAGGGCTCCTCCGGCGCCACCCCGCTGGACCCGGCGGTGATCCGCGCCGCCGACGCGGTGATCTTCGCCGTCGACGTCGGCGTGCGGGACCAGGGCCGCTTCGCCGGCAAGCCGGTGGTGCAGAGCGGCACGAAGCGCGCGATCAACGAGCCCGAGAAGATGGTCGCCGAGGCCCTCGCCGCGGCCGAGGACCCGAACGCCCGCCGGGTGGCCGGCGGCGGTGCCGGTGCCGAGACGGCGAGCACCACGGCCGGGCGGCCCGGCGTCGGCTCCGAGATCCGCCGCTGGCTGCTCACCGGCGTGAGCTACATGATCCCGTTCGTCGCGGCCGGCGGCCTGCTCATCGCCCTGGGCTACCTGCTCGCGGGCTACCAGATCCAGACGCCGGTCAGCGACGGCGGTCAGACCTACGGGCTGACCTGGGTGCTGAACAACTCCCTGTTCCAGCTGCCGGCCGACCCCGGCATCGAGGGTCTCCGGGGAGGACTGCTCGGCTACCTCGGTGCGGTCTGCTTCGTCCTCGGCGGGGCGGCCTTCGCCTTCCTCGTCCCGGCGCTGGCCGGGTACACCGCCTTCGCGATCGCCGACCGGCCCGGCATCGTCCCCGGCTTCGTCGTCGGCGCGGTCTCGGTGACCGTCGGTGCGGGCTTCCTCGGCGGCCTCGTTGGCGGCATCATCGCCGGCTTCGCGGCGCTGTGGATCAGCCGCTGGAAGCTCCCCGCCGGGGTCCGCGGCCTGCAGCCGGTCGTGATCATCCCGCTGCTCGCCACGCTGATCTCCAGCGGTCTGATGGTCATGGTGCTCGGCCGGCCGCTGGCCATCGCCCTGGAAGAGCTCGGGGACTGGCTCAACAGCCTGACCGGCACCGCGGCGATCGGGCTCGGGATCATCCTCGGCCTGATGATGTGCTTCGACCTGGGCGGCCCGGTCAACAAGGCGGCCTACGTCTTCGCCACCACGGGCCTCACCGCGGCGATCGCCGGCGAGGGCGGCGAGCAGCAGCTGGTCATCATGGCCACGGTCATGGCGGCCGGCATGGTGCCGCCGCTGGCGATGGCCCTCAGCAGCACGATCCTGCGCCCGAAGCTGTACACCGCCGCCGAGCGCGACAACGGCAAGGCGGCGTGGCTGCTCGGTGCCTCGTTCATCTCCGAGGGCGCCATCCCGTTCGCGGCCGCCGACCCGCTGCGGGTCATCCCCTCGATGATGCTCGGCGGCGCCACGACCGGCGCGATCGTCGCCGGCGCCGGCGTGGAGCTGCGCGCCCCGCACGGCGGGATCTTCGTGCTCTTCGCGATCACCGGCGTCTGGATGTTCCTCCTGGCGATCGTGGTCGGCGCCGTCGTCGGCGGCGTGGCGGTCACGGTGCTGAAGAGCCTCGGCCGCAGCGACGCCGAGGAGGCACCCGAGGACGCCGTCGACCTCGAGCACGCGCACACCCCCGTGGGCGTCGTCCCCCCGAGCGCGGCCACCACCTGACAGGTCCCACCCGGTCCCGTTACCGTCCCGACCAGCACCGTTCGCGAACGAGGAAGAGGCATCGATGCCCAGTCAGACCGTCACCGTCGGCTCCCGGGTGGGCCTGCACGCCCGTCCGGCCGCGCTGATCGCCGAGGCCGTCGGCAAGTCCGGCGTCCCGGTCACCCTGGCCACGCCGGGCGGCAACCCCGTCGACGCGGGCTCCCCGCTGATGATCATGACGCTGGGGGCCAAGCAGGGGTCCGAGGTGATCGTGAGCAGCGACGACCAGACGGTGCTCGAGCGCATCGCCGGCATGGTCGCCCAGGACCTCGACGCCGACTGAAGGACCCGGCTGCAGCCACGAACCGACGGCCCGTCCCCTCGTACGAGGGGACGGGCCGTCGTCGTGTTCGCGGCCCCGCAGCGGGGCTCTCGCTCAGTCGCGCGGTACGTCGCCGCGCCAGGCGCCGGTCTCGGTGCCGCGGCTCTCGATGAACTCCTTGAACCTCTTGGCGTCCGCCTTCACCTGGCGGTCGTCGAAGCCCAGCGCCGCGCCGGCCTTCTCGACGATGCCCTGCGGCTCCCAGTCGATCTGGATCATCACGCGGGTCTTGTTCTCGTCCAGCTTGTGGAAGGTGACGACGCCCGCGTGCTTGGCCTCACCGCCGGTGGAGGCCCAGGCGACGCGCTCCTCGGGGTGCTGCTCGGTGATCTTCGTGTCGAACTCGCGCTTCACGCCGTCGATGTTGGTGACCCAGTGGGTGTGGGTGTCGTCGGTCTGCGTGATCCGCTCGACACCGCCCATGAACTGCGGGAACGACTCGAACTGCGTCCACTGGTCGTAGGCGACGCGGATCGGGACGTCGACGTCGATGGATTCCTGCACGCTGGCCACGGGTTCTCCTCCTCTTGCTCGGATTCGGGTCGTGCACGACCTACCCAGCCGTTCCGGACCGATAACGTGAAGGGCCCTCTTGCCCCCACGGCTCGCACGCTCGCCGCGGGCCCCTGCAGGAGGGCCGTTCAGGGGAGCGCCGCGGCGACGCTGCCGCGCACCGGGCGGCCGTCGAGCAGCAGCATCTGGGCCAGGTGGTAGGCGTCCGGCTGGCCCGTCCAGGTGCCGTGGCCGAGCTCGCCGGTCGGCGTCAGCTCGTGGTGCCAGCTGCCCGTGGCCGGGTCGGCGAACCGCTCCTCGCCGTGGGCCCGCCAGCGCGCGGCCAGCTCGCCGTAGCGGGGCTCGCCGGTCACCTGCGCCAGCACGCCCGCCGCGGCGACCCCCTCGCAGAGCACCCAGTGCATGCGGGCGCCGACCACCGGCCGGTCGTCCCAGCCGAGCGTGTACGGGAACCCGTCGTGCCCGTCGGCGGCCCAGCCGCGCGTCGCGGCCGCGTCGAAGAGCGCCACCGCGTCGTCGAGCAGCCACCCCGGCGGGTCGGGCAGGGCCGCCCGCAGGTGCACGGCCAGGCGCGCCCACTCGAACTGGTGCCCGATCGTCACCCCGTACGGGCGGAACGGGTCGGCCGGCCGGTCGTGGTTGAACTCCGGCAGCGGCGTCCAGTCGGCGGTGAAGTGCTCCGGCAGCCGCCAGTCGCGCTCGCGGGCCCAGCCGTGCACCACCCGCTCGACGCTGCGCAGCGCCTGCCGCCGCAGCCGGTCGGCCCGCGGGTCGGCGCCCAGCGCGTCGGCGGCGGCCAGGGTCGCCTCGACGCCGTGCATGTTGGCGTTGGCCCCGCGGTAGGCGTCGCAGGTGGTCCAGGCCGGGTCCCACTCCTCCACCGCCAGGCCGGCCGCGTCGTCCCAGAAGCGCTCCTGCCAGACGCCCAGCGCCTCCTCGAGCAGCGCCGGGCCGCCGGGCGCCCCGGCGGTCGTCGCCGTCGCCCCGGCCAGGACGGCGAAGGCGTGCACGTAGGCCGCCTTGGTGGGGTCGGCGGTGCTGGCCGCCCAGCCGCCGTGGGCGCCGTCGTGCAGCGGCCCGCCGGCGAGCGCGGCGACCCCGTGGCGGACCAGTTCGTCCGCCCCCGGCCGGCCGAGCAGCGCCGCCAGCCCGAAGACGTGGGTCATCCGCGCGACGATCCAGGTCTCCTGGCCGCGCGCGGGGTCGACGCTGCCGTCGTCCCGCAGGTAGCCGAAGCCGTCGGGCAGCCGGGAGCGGGCCGCGAAGTCGAGCAGCCGGTCGGGATCGGTCACGCCGACGATCATGGCGCCGCGACCACCGTCCGCGCTGGAGCGGTGGTCACGGCGCCATGATCACGGGGTCAGAACGCCAGCGAGATCCCCGGGTCGGACACCATCGCCCCGACGTCGGCCAGGAACCGCGAGCCCAGCTCGCCGTCGATGATCCGGTGGTCGAAGGACAGCGCCAGCTGGGTGACCTGCCGCGGCCGGACCCTGCCCTTGTGCACCCACGGCATCTCGCGCACGGCACCGAAGGCGAGGATCGCCGACTCGCCGGGGTTGAGGATCGGCGTCCCGGTGTCGACGCCGAACACCCCCACGTTGGTGATGGTGATCGTGCCGCCGGTCATGTCGGCCGGCGCCGTCCGGCCGGCCCGCGCGGTGTCGGTCAGGTCGGACAGCGCCCGGGCCAGCTCCACCAGGGACAGCCGGCCGGCGTCCTTGACGTTGGGGACGACGAGGCCGCGCGGGGTGGCCGCGGCGATGCCCAGGTTGACCGCGCCGTGGACGACGATCTCCTGCGCCTGCTCGTCCCACGAGCTGTTGACCATCGGGTGCTTCTGCGCGGCGAGCAGCACCGCCTTGGCCACGAAGAGCAGCGGGCTGACCTTGACGCCGGCGAACTCCGGCCGCTCCGCCAGCCGCCGGCGCAGCTTCATCATCCGCGTGACGTCGACGGTCAGGAACTCCGTGACGTGCGGCGCGGTGAACGCGCTGGCCACCATCGCCGCGGCGGTGTGCTTGCGCACGCCCTTGATCGGGATCCGCTGCTCCCCCGTACCGCTTTCCGCACCGAGAGCGGGCCCGCTCTCGGCACCGACGGGGGCGGTGGACAGGGCGGCGTCCACGTCGGCGCGGGTGATCACGCCGCCGTCCCCGGTGCCGACGACGAGGGTGAGGTCGACACCGCGGTCCTTGGCGTACTTGCGCACCGGCGGCTTCGCCAGCGGCCGCGGCCGGCGCTGCCCGTGGGCGGCGGCCCGGGACGGCGCGGCCTCCTCCGCCGCGGCGTGCGCCTCGGCGGCCCGGCCGATCTCCAGCCCGCCGTGGCGCACCGGCTTGGTGGTGATGTCGGGGGCGGTGGCCAGCAACGGCGGGCGCTCGGTGCCGCCCGAGCCGTAGTCGGCCTGGGGCAGCACGGCCGGCGCGGTCGCCCGCGCGGCCACCGTGGCCCCGGTGCGCCGCGGCCGCCGCTTGGCCTCGGTGTTCTTCGGGCCGTACCCGACGAGCACCGACGTCCGCCCGCCCGGCGCCGGACCGCCGATCAGCCCGGCCGCCGGCTCGGCCTCCTCGGCCGCCGGTGCAGCCGCCGGCGCGGCGTCACCGCCGAGGTCGATGGTGATGATCGGCGTGCCGACGTCGACCGTCGTCCCGGCCTCGAAGTGCAGCTCGGTGACCGTGCCGGCGTACGGGGAGGGCAGCTCGACGGCCGCCTTCGCCGTCTCCACCTCGCACAGCGGCTGGTTGACCACGACCGTGTCGCCCGGGGCGACCAGCCACTGCAGGATCTCGCCCTCGGTCAGCCCCTCGCCGACGTCGGGCAGTCGGAACTGGCGCAGGTCCGGCATCAGAACCCCAGCGCCCGGTCGACGGCGTCGAGCACCCGGTCGAGGTCGGGGAGGTACTCCTCCTCGAGCTTCGACGGCGGGTAGGGCGTGTCGTAACCGCCCACCCGCAGCACCGGGGCCTCGAGCGAGAAGAAGCACTGCTCGGTGATCCGCGCGGCGATCTCGGCGCCCAGCCCGAGGGTCACCTGGGCCTCGTGGACGACGACGCAGCGGCCCGTGCGGCGCACCGACTCGAACACCGGGTCCAGGTCGAGCGGCGAGAGCGTGCGCAGGTCGACCACCTCGAGCGAGCGGCCCTCCTCTTCCGCGGCCTCGGCGGCCTGCAGCGCCGTCTTCACCATCGGGCCGTAGGCCAGCACGGTGAGGTCGTCGCCGCCGCGGACCACCCGCGAGGCGAACAGCGGGTCGGGGGTGGCGTCGGTGTCGACCGGCGCCTTCTCCCAGTACCGCCGCTTGGGCTCGAGGAAGACGATCGGGTCGGGGTGGGCGATCGCCTGCTGGATGCCCCAGTAGGCGTCGACCGGGTTGCTCACCGCGACGACCTTGAGGCCCGGGGTGTGCGCGAAGTAGGCCTCGGGGCTCTCGCTGTGGTGCTCGACCGCGCCGATGCCGCCGCCGAACGGGATGCGGATGACGATCGGCATCGCCAGCTTGCCCTTCGAGCGGGCGTGGATCTTGGCGACCTGGGTGACGATCTGGTTGTAGGCGGGGAAGACGAACCCGTCGAACTGGATCTCGCAGACCGGGCGGTAGCCGCGCATGGCCAGCCCGACGGCGGTGCCGACGATGCCGGCCTCGGCGAGCGGGGTGTCGACGACGCGGTCCTCGCCGAAGTCCTTCTGCAGCCCGTCGGTGATGCGGAAGACGCCGCCGAGGCGGCCGATGTCCTCGCCCATGAGCACGACCTTGGCGTCGTCCTCCATCGCCCGGCGCAGGCCGAGGTTGAGCGCCTTGCCGATGGTGAGGGTCTCGGTCACTGCTCCGCCCCCTCGAACGACGCGTGGTAGGCCGCGAACTCCTCGCGCTGGGCGGCCAGCAGCGGGGTCTGCTCGGCGTACACCGAGTCGAACATCGAGGTGCCCGGCGGGTCGGGCATCTCGACCGTGCCGGTGCGGATGTGCGCGGCGAGCTGATCGGCCTCGGCCTCGACGCCGTCGAAGAACGCCGCGTCGGCGGTGCCGGACCGCGACAGGTGGGCCTTGAGCCGGGCGATGGGGTCGCGCAGCTTCCACTCCTCCAGCTCGCTGGCCAGCCGGTAGCGGGTGGGGTCGTCGGAGGTGGTGTGCGCGCCCATGCGGTAGGTGAAGGCCTCGATGAACGTGGGGCCCTGGCCGTCGCGTGCCGCGGCGAGCGCTGCCCTCGTCACCGCGAGGACGGCCAGGACGTCGTTGCCGTCGACCCGGACGCCGGGGAAGCCGAACCCGGCCGCCCGCTGGTAGAGCGGCACCCGCGACTGCCGCTCGATGGGCACGCTGATCGCGTACTGGTTGTTCTGGCAGAAGAAGACGACCGGCGCGCTGAAGGTGGCCGCCCAGATCAGCGACTCGTTGACCTCGCCCTGGCTGGTGGCGCCGTCGCCGAGGAAGGCCAGGACGGCGGACTCGGCGCTGTCGCGCTGCACGCCCATCGCGTAGCCGGTGGCGTGCAGGCACTGCGCGCCGATGACCACGGTGTAGAGGTTGAAGCCGGTGGCCACCGGGTCCCAGCCGCCGTTGTCGACGCCGCGGAACAGGCTGATCACGTCGAGCGGGTCGACGCCGCGGGCCCAGGCCACCCCGTGCTCGCGGTAGGTCGGGAACGCCATGTCGTCGTCCTGCAGCGCCCGGCCGGCGCCGACCTGGGCCGCTTCCTGGCCGAGCAGCGAGGCCCAGATGCCGAGCTCGCCCTGGCGCTGCAGGGCGGTCGCCTCGACGTCCCACCGGCGGACGAGGACCAGGTCGCGGTAGAGCCCGCGCAGCTCCTCGTCCGACAGGTCGATCGAGTACTCGGGGTGCTCGACCCGCTCGCCCTCCGGCGTGAGGAGCTGGACCAGCTCCGGTTGCTGCGGGAGGTGGGGGGCTCCGGCCCCGGGTACCGGGTCGACGACCTCCGTCGCCTGGTCAAGCGCTGTCACAGACCTACTCCTCGCCGTTCGCCGGAGGGCCGGGGTCACCGGCACCCGCGGTGCTGGACGTCTCGTGGCGCCGGGGTGTGGCGCCACTCACACATGGTGACACGACATCCCCGTCCAGGGACAACATCACCTGCGGGCGATGTGCGCAAGGTTCGGTCGCGAGATTGCGCATGATGACTATTAGTAGGACATCCTCGGATGTCAGACTGAGCAACGTGCCCGAGGTCGACGCCACCGACGCCCGGCTGCTGCTCGCCCTGAACGAGGACCCGCGGGCCAGCGTGATGGCGCTCTCGCAGAGGCTCGGGCTGGCGCGCAACACCGTCCAGGCCCGCCTGGCGCGGCTGGAGAGCAACGGGTCGCTCACCCCGTTCGAGCGCCGGGTGGCCCCCGAGGCGCTCGGCTACCGGCTGCGCGCCTACGTCACCGTGCAGGTGGTGCAGCGCAGCCTGGCCGAGGTCAGCGACGCCCTGGCGCACATCCCCGAGGTGCTCGAGGTGATCGGCCTCTCCGGTGTCGTCGACCTCCTCGTCGAGGTGGCGGCCCGGGACGCCGACGACCTGTGGCGGATCACCGAGCAGGTGCTGGCGATCCCGGGCGTGCAGCGCACCGACACCGCGCTGGCGCTGCGCCGCTTCGTCGACCACCGGACGACGCCGCTGCTCGAGCGGGCCGCCGGCCAGGAGGGCTAGACGAGCCCGAGGTCGTGCACGGCGCCGGCCACCTGCAGGAAGCCGGCCACGTTGGCGCCCAGCACGAGGTCGCCGGGCGAGCCGTACTCCTCGGCGGTCCGGGCGCAGCGGGCGTGGATGTCGCGCATGATCTCGGCCAGCCGCGCCTCGCTGTGCTCGAAGGTCCACCGGTCGCGCGAGGCGTTCTGCTGCATCTCCAGCGCCGAGGTCGCGACGCCACCGGCGTTGGCCGCCTTGCCCGGGGCGAACGCGACGCCGCCGTCCCGCAGCACGCGCACCGCCTCCGGGGTCGTCGGCATGTTGGCGCCCTCGACGACGTACCGGCACCCGTTGCGCACCAGCTGCGCCGCCGCGTCGCCGGCCAGCTCGTTCTGGGTGGCGCTGGGGACGGCGACGTCGCAGGGGACGTCCCAGATGCTGCCGCCGGCCACGAAAGCGGCGGACGGGACCCGCTCGGCGTAGGCCTCGACGCGGGCCCGCTCCACCTCCTTGACCTGCTTGAGGACCTCGAGGTCGATGCCCTTCTCGTCGACCACGTAGCCGCTGGAGTCCGAGCAGGCGATCGCGGTGCCGCCGAGCTGCTGGACCTTCTCGATCGCGTACACCGCGACGTTGCCCGACCCGGAGACGACGACCCGCTGCCCCTCGAGGGACTCGTCGCGCGCGGCGAGCATCTCCGCGGCGAAGTAGACGGCGCCGTAGCCCGTGGCCTCGGTCCGCACGAGGGCGCCGCCCCAGCCGAGCCCCTTGCCGGTGATGACGCCGGACTCGTAACGGTTGGTGATCCGCTTGTACTGGCCGAACAGGTAGCCGATCTCCCGCGCACCCACGCCGATGTCGCCGGCCGGCACGTCGGTGTACTCGCCGAGGTGCCGGTAGAGCTCGGTCATGAACGACTGGCAGAACCGCATGACCTCGGCGTCGGAACGGCCCTTGGGGTCGAAGTCCGACCCGCCCTTGCCGCCGCCGATCGGCATGCCGGTCAGCGCGTTCTTGAAGATCTGCTCGAAGCCGAGGAACTTGACGATGCCCAGGTCCACCGACGGGTGGAACCGCAGGCCGCCCTTGTACGGGCCGAGCGCCGAGTTGAACTCCACCCGGAAGCCGCGGTTGATCTGCACGTCGCCGTGGTCGTCCTGCCACGGCACCCGGAAGATGATCTGCCGCTCGGGCTCGCAGATCCGCTCCACCGTCTTCATCTCGGTGAACTCGGGGTGCCGGTCCAGGACGACGGCGAGGGACTCCAGCACCTCGCGGACCGCCTGGTGGAACTCCGTCTCGCCCCGGTTGCGGCGCAGCACCTCGTCGTAGATGTGCTGCACCCGCTCCGGGACCTCGCCGCTGCTCACCCTCGTCGCTCCTCGCGTCCTCCGGACGCCGTCGTCTCGGCTCCCAGGAACGGTAGAAGCCGCCGCGGGGCGTGGACCCACGGGGGTGGGGTACGGCCGCCGGACCGCTGCGCCCCCGGGAGGAGCCCTGTGCCACCGATCCGCCGAGACCTGCTCGAGGAGCTGCTGCTCGCCTACGGGCCCGGCGGCCAGGAGGACGCCGTCCGCGACGTCGTCCGCCGCGCGCTCGCGCCGCTGGTGGACGAGGTGTCCGTGGACGCCGCCGGCAACCTCGTCGGCCTCGTGCGGGGCGACGGCGGCCCGGTCGTCCGTGTGATGGCCCACCTGGACGAGCTGTCGATGATCGTCAAGCGCGTCGAGCCGGACGGCACGCTGCGGGTCAACGAGCTCGGCACGATGTACCCGGGCAACTTCGGCCTGGGCCCGGTCGCGGTCCTGGGGGACGACGAGGTGCTGACCGGCGTGCTCACCCTGGGCTCGGAGCACACCACGGCGGAGACGCCGCACGTGCAGCAGACCAAGCCCGACGGCGGCGACCGGGCCATGCAGTGGACCGACGTGCACGTGTTCACCGGCCGCTCGCCCGAGGAGCTGGCGCGCTGCGGGGTGCACGCCGGCACCCGGGTGTGCGTGCACGCCAGCCGGCGGTCGCCGGTCGACCTCGGCGCGCACGTGGCCGGCTACTTCCTCGACGACCGGGCCGCCCTCGCCGCCCTGGTGCACGCGGCCGGGCTGCTGCGCGAGGGCGGGCACCCGGCCGGGGACGTGTACCTGGTGGCCACCACCGGGGAGGAGATGGGCGGCATCGGCGCGGCGTACGCGAGCCGCACGCTGCCCGGCGACGTCACGCTGGCCCTCGACGTCGGCCCCGCCGAGGCGGAGTACCAGGTCGACGTGGGCGACGGCCCCGCGATCGCCTACGCCGACGACGCCGTCGTCTACGACAAGCCGATCGCCGACCGGCTGCTGGCCCTCGGCCGGGAGATCGGCGTGGACCCCGTGCCGGCGGTGTGGCAGGCGTTCGACTCCGACGCGTCGCAGTCCAAGGCCGCCGGCCAGGTCGCGCGGGCGGCCCTGGTCTCGCTGCCCACGCTCTCGACCCACGGCTACGAGGTCATGCACGCGCAGACGGTCGACCGCACCGCCCGGCTGGTGGCGGAGTTCCTGCGGCGCCCGGGCTGGTGACCCTCAGCGCGGACGGCGCACGCGCACCGGCCCGCGGGCGGTGGCGACGTCGACGACCTCGCCCCGCTGGGTGACCTCGACCTCGCCGGCGGCCGCCAGCCGGCCCGCCGCCGCCCGGGCGGCCGGCATGAGCTCCCGCCAGCCGTCGGGGTCGACGGCGCGCGCGGCCTCCGAGGGGCAGATCGTCGCCGGCGCGCGGGCGTCGAGCAGCGCCCCGATGGCCTGCTCGAGCCGCCCGTCGACGTCGGTCACGGTGCCCAGCCTGCGGCGGGGGCGTGCGGTCCGCCAGGCGGGGTAGCGGGGGACCCATGGCGAAGCGGGCCCCGCTGGGGACGTCCGGGAAGGGCCGCCGCGGCATCAGCCCGCTCGGCTGGGTGCTGCGCGGGGCCGCCGCCGGGGCCGCGGCGAGCACCGCGCTGAACGCGGTGACCTACGTGGACATGGTGGTCCGCGGCCGCGGCAGCAGTTCCACGCCCGAGCGGACGGTGGAGACGCTCGCCGAGAAGGCGCACGTGCGGATCCCCGGCGACGAGGAGCACCGGCAGAACCGGGTGCAGGGCCTCGGCCCGCTGACCGGGCTGGTGGCCGGGGTCGGCGTCGGGGTGCTGACCGGCGTCGTCCGTGCGGCGGGTTTCCGGTCGAGCAAGCCGGTGGGGACGGCGCTGACGACGGCGGGGGTGCTGGTCGCCGCGAACGGGCCGATGACCGCGCTGGGCATCACCGACCCGCGGACGTGGTCGGCGACCGACTGGATCAGCGACCTCGTCCCGCACCTGGTCTACGGCCTCGTGCTCGAGGCGACGCTGGACGCCTTCGGGTGAGGACCCCCTGCCCCCCACCACTCGCGAGCTCGCGGCGGGACCCTGCAGGGGGCCGTTCCCTCACGTCGCGTGCCAGCCGCGGTGGTCGACGCCGCCGGGCAC
This sequence comes from Geodermatophilus sp. SYSU D00691, assembly GCF_054050275.1. Taxonomy (NCBI): domain Bacteria; kingdom Bacillati; phylum Actinomycetota; class Actinomycetes; order Geodermatophilales; family Geodermatophilaceae; genus Geodermatophilus; species Geodermatophilus sp. SYSU D00691. Next base: position 17,309 of record NZ_JBJGYZ010000049.1, on the reverse strand, counting down.
CGGGGCGGCCGGGTCGTAGGGCGTCCGCGTGAAGACGAACGTGCCGAGGTCGAGGTGGTCGGGGGCGATCCGCAGCGTCTCGCCGGCGTAGTAGCCGTCCAGCCCCACCCAGGTGCCGTCGGGCCGGGCGGTGAACCGGCTGGCGCGCCCGGTGCGCCCCGGCAACGGCCCCAGGTGCAGCAGCCCGCCGGGGACGGCGCGCAGCACGTGCGGCGCCGGTCCCCAGAACCAGACGCCGAGCAGGTCGAGGTCGACCGGCGCCGGCGCGGGCCGCCACGGCTCGACCACCCGGGGCTCGAGCTCGCGGAGGTCGGCGAGCAGGCCGGGGGCCAGCGGGTCGAGGCCCGAGGTGGTGTTGGCCAGCTGGACAGCGCCGGTCCGCTCCTCGCGGTCGACGAACACCCCGGCCAGGAAGCCCGGCATCGAGCCGCCGTGGCCGACCAGCGTGCGCCCGTCGAGCCGCAGCACCTGCAGCCCCAGCCCGTAGGCCGACCACCCGGGGGCGGAGGAGTCCACGCCGGCCGGCACGGTCATCTCCTCGAGCGTCGCGGGGTCCAGGACGTCGCCGGTGTCGCCGAGCAGGAAGACGGCGAAGCGGGCGAGGTCGGCCAGCGTCGCCCACAGCTGGCCGGCGGCGGCCATGACGCCGGCGTGGTGCTCGGGCTCGGGGAGGACGACGTCGGCCCACGGGTGCACCGCCGTCCCGGAGGCCGCGGGCGCCACCGGCCGGGGCGTCGTCCGCACCATGCCGAGCGGGGCCAGCACCTCGGCGCGGACGACGTCCTCCCACGAGGCACCGCGGGCGCGGGCCACCAGCTCGCCCAGCAGGCCGAAGCCGAGGTTCGAGTAGTGGAACCGGCGGGCGGCGCCGAGGACGACGTCCTGCTCCCCCAGCCCGAGCTCGGCCAGGGGGCCGCCCGGCGTGCGCTCCCACCAGCCCCCCGGGGTCTCGGCGGAGGCCCCGGCCAGGTGGGACAGCAGCTGGCCGATCGTGCGGTCGCCGAACGGGGTGCCCGGCAGGTGCCGGTCGAGCGGGTCGTCCAGCCCGAGCCGGCCCTCGTCGCGCAGCCGCAGCACCGCCACCGCGGTGACCGTCTTGCTGATCGACCCCAGCCGGTACTGGACGTCGGTGTGCGGCTCGGGGACGTCGCCGCGCCCGGCCGACCACGCCAGCCCGCCGTCGCGGACGACGCCGGCGACCATGCCGGGGGCCCGGCCGTCGCGCTGCACGCGGGCGGTGCGGGCCAGGAGCCGTCGGGCGGTGGTCGGCAGGACGGGTTCGGCCATCCCCGGACCGTAACGGCGCCGCCGGGTCAGGCGGTCGCGGGCTCGCGGCGGGGCAGCCGCCCGGCGCGGGTCGCCCACCGCTCGAACCACACCGTGACCAGCGGCGGGACGGCGGCGGCGAGGGCCAGCAGGGTGGTGGACGGCCGCCAGCGCAGCACCCGGGCCGCGACCACCGCGACGACGACGTAGGCGACGAAGACCGCGCCGTGGACCGGCCCGAACAGCTGCACGCCGGCCTCCGTCGTCCCCGCCACGTGCTTGAGGTGCATGCCCGCGAGCAGGCCGAGCCAGCTCAGCGCCTCGGCGACGGCGACCACCCGGAAGGCGGTCGCGACGGGGTGGACGGCGGGCACGGCGGAGGAGGAGCTCACGACGGCCCATCCTCCCCGACCGCGCCGTCGAGGTATGCCCGCCCCCGGGGCGAGAGCTCGTAGCCGACCTCGAGGCTGCGGGTGAGGCCGAGCTCCTTGAGCTTGCGCACGTCGCGCTTGAAGGGCAGCACCTCGCGGCCGAGCGAGGCGGCGAGGTCGGGGGCCCGGACGCCGGGGCGCGCGGCGATGAGCGCGAGCACACCGCGGGTCCACGGCCCGTGCCGGGCGGCGGCGTCGAACCGGTCGAGACGGGCGTCGACGGCACGCCGGTCGCCGTCGTCGAGGGTGGGCCGCTCGCGGAGGGCCACCCGCGGGTCGGGACCGGCGGCGCGGACCCGCATCCGGTAGACGTGCGCGCCGGGACGGCGGTCGAGCAGGGCGAGCAGCCGCGCCAGGGAGCGGACGCCGGCGGCCCGGGCGTCCTCCTCGGTGAGCAGCGCCGGGTCGACCTCCTCGACCGTCTCCACCTCGACCACGCCGGCGACCGTGCGCTGGGTGCTGCCGGGCCGCATCCGCGGGCGGTCCCAGCGGCGGAAGGCGAGCGTCACCGACCCGTCGGCGATCCCCTCGGCGGTGGCGCGGTCGAGCAGCACCGCGCCATGGTGGCAGGGTCGGCAGCGTGCGTGGTCTGGCCCGGCGGGAGTTCTGCCTCGTCCTGCTGCGCCGGATGGCCGACCTCCGCCCCGACCTGGTCGCCGAGGCCCTGCCCCGGCTGGGCGCCACCCGGGCGCAGGCGCACGCCGCGCACAACCGCTGGCAGGCGCTGCACCACGCGCCGCGGGCTCCCCGGGGCCTGGCGCTGCGCACCGCCGTCCTCGGGCCGGCCGAGGAGACCGAGGACCTGCGCTTCGGCGACCTCGACCTCGAGGTGCGCCGCTGGCCGCTGCCGCTGTGGCCGCAGCACCGGTGGGAGGTGCTGACCGCGCCCGGCGGCGAGGTGCTCGAGGAGCGCTTCGTCCGCCTCCCGGGGGCGTGGGCCCCGCGGGTGACCGCCGGCCGGCTGCGGGTGTGGGAGCACGTGCTCGACGACGTCGTCGGCCTCCCCGGCGCGCGGGGCGTCGACCCGGGGGTGCACACCCGCTGGGAGGTGCACCTGCCCGACGGCACCCGTGCCCAGTTCGTCTGGGGGCTGCTCCAGCGGGTCACGCCGCCGTCGGCGGGCTGACCAGCGCGGCGGGGGGCGGTGAGAGCACCGTGCCCAGGACGGCGGCGACGGCGAGCACCGCGGCCAGGCGGGCGTGGCCGGTGGCCGCCAGCGCCGCCACCGCCCCGCCGAGCACGACCACCTTCACCACCACGGTCACGGCGAGCACCTGCACCGGCGCCTGCGGCGAGGCGAACAGCCCCCAGAGCACCGCCGCCACCACGGGGGCGCCGACGGCGGCCACCAGGCGGACGGCGGTGGGGACCGGCAGCGCCCACCCGCCGACCGCGAGCGCGGCCAGCGCGGCCAGCTCCGACCCGAACGCTACGGCTCCCCAGGTCCAGTTCCAGACGGCGCCCATGACCCACACCCCTCTTCGAGAACAGTGATCTGTTTCAAGAGCAGTGTTCACGTATCGTCGGTCGCCGTCAAGAGCACGAGAGCCCCCGGCCTGGCTGGCCGGGGGCTCTCGGGCGGGACGGGGGTCAGCCGGCGATGCGCCGCATCGCGGTGATCGCGCCGACGGCGTCGATGCTCGCCACCTTCACCACGTCACCGGACGTGGGCGCGTGCACCATCTGCCCGTTGCCGATGTAGATGCCGACGTGGCTGATCGGGCTGTAGTAGAAGACCAGGTCGCCGGGCTGCAGCGAGCCGCGGGACACGGACTGGCCCATGCCGGCCTGCATGCGGCTCGAGTGCGGCAGGCTGATCCCGGCGGCCTTGTAGGCGTACTGGACCAGGCCCGAGCAGTCGAACGCGTTCGGCCCCGCGGCGGCCCAGACGTAGGGGTCGCCGCGCTGCGCCATCGCCGTGTCCACGGCGATCTGCGCCGCCTCGCTGCTGGCGACCACCGGACCCGAGGGCAGCGGCTCGGCGCGCTCGTCGCGGCTGGCGCGGTCGGTGCCGTGCGTGGCGGCCAGCTCGGTGGCGGCCGCCTGCTCCTGGGCGCTGAGGCGGTCGAAGTCGGCCTGGTAGGCGGCGATCTGCGCCTCGAGCTCCGCCTGCTGCCCGGCGACGGCGTCGAAGGTGGCCTGGGCCTGCGCGGCGGCCTCGGCGGCGGCCGCCTGGGCGTCGGCGGCCGCCTGGGTCGCGGTCTGCGCCTGGCCGAGGATCTCGTTCTGGTGGCCGGCCACCATCGACAGCGTCGACATGCGGGCGACGAAGTCGTCGGCGTCGTCGCTGGTCATCAGCGCGGCGAAGCCGTTGAGCCCCTCGCCGGTGAAGGCGCTGCGGGCGATCCCTCGCACCTGGGCCTGCGCGGTGGCCAGCGCGGCCTGCGCCTGCGCCACGGTCTCCTCGGCGGCCCGGACGGCGGCCTGCTGCTGCTCCAGGAGCGCCCGCGCGTCGTTGAACTGCTCGGTGACGACCTCCAGGTCGTGGGCGCGGGCGGCCATGAGGGCCGCCGCTTCCTGCGCGGTCTCCGGCTGCTCCGGCGTGGCGGCGGCCGGCGCGGGCACGAACGCCAGCCCGAGGGCGGCGGCGAGCGCGAGGACGGCGCGGCGGGCGGTGCGGCGGGAGTTCGGGCGCGGGGAAGACGTCCGAGTGGTCGCCATGGGAGGGCGGCTCTCCGTTCTGCAGTGCGGCACGGGTGCGACCGCGGCCCGCGACGCTGCGAGCTCCCGGTTCCGGATCGGCGGGGTGTCACCCCTGCAGGTGACTGAGCGCCCCGACGGACATACAGACCGTAAGGGCGTTGCTGGGTCGTGACAATCACCCCGATGTAATTTGTGCACACCTTCACAACTCTTTGCGCTTCACCCGACACGGTGGGTGATGCGACGGCTCGGGCGGGGGACGGCCGCCGGCCGCCGGACCGACGCTGGCGACCTGCGCGAACCGGCCGGGAGGCGCTGGTTACGGTGCGCAGGTGGCTGGTTCGCGGTACGGCGCCGTCGTTGTCGGAGGGGGACACAACGGCCTGACCGCGGCCGCCTACCTGGCCCGGGCCGGGTGGTCGGTGCTGGTCCTCGAGCGGCGGGACGAGGTCGGCGGCGCCGCGGTGAGCCGGCAGCTCTTCCCCGGCGTCGACGTCCGCCTGTCGGCGTACTCGTACCTGGTCAGTCTGCTGCCCGACCGGCTCGTCGCCGACCTCGACCTCCGGGTGACCCTGGCCGACCGGGCGGTGGCCTCGTACACGGCCGTCCGCCGCGGGGCCGGTTCGACCGGCCTGCTCGTCGAGCGCGAGGAGGGACCGGCCACCGCGGCGTCGTTCCGGGCGCTCACCGGGTCCGACACCGAGTTCGCCGGCTGGCAGCGCCTCTACCGGCGCCTGGCCATCCTGGCCGAGGACGTCGCCCCCACGCTCACCGAGCCGCTCCTCACCGCCGGGCAGCTGGAGCGGCGGCTGCGCGACCCCGGGATCTGGCAGGACCTGCGGGAACGCCCGCTGGCCGACGTCGTCGCCGACCACCTCACCGACGACGTGGTCCGCGGGGTGGCGCTGACCGACGGGCTGATCGGCACGTTCGCCGACGTGCACGAGGCGGGCAGCGCCGCGGGGCGCTGCTTCCTGTACCACGTGATCGGCAACGGCACGGGGCGCTGGCGGGTCCCGGTGGGCGGCATGGGCGCCGTGACGGCGGCGCTGGCCGCGGCGGCCCGCTCGGCCGGGGCCGAGCTGGTGACCCGGGCGGCGGTGACCGCGCTGGACGAGGGCCCGGACGGCGTCACCGTGCACTGGACCGACGACGACGGCCGCGAGCGCTCCGCCGGGGCGGACGCCGTGGTGGTGGGCGCGGCGCCGGCCGTGCTGGCGGAGCTCACCGGTGCCCCGCCCGGCCCTCGGCCGAGCGGCTCGCAGCTGAAGGTGAACATGGTGCTCGCCCGGCTGCCGCGCCTGCGCTCGGGCACCGACCCCGCGACGGCGTTCGCGGGCACCTTCCACGTCGACGAGGCCGCCGCGCAGCTCGACGCCGCGCACGCCCGGGCCGCCGCGGGCCGGCTGCCCGACGAGATCCCGTTCGAGGTCTACTGCCACTCGCTGACCGACCCCACGGTCCTGGGGCCGGGGGCGCGCGCCGCCGGGCTGCACACGCTGACCCTGTTCGGCCTGCACACGCCCGCCGAGCTCTACCGCGCCGACCCCGCCGGCACCCGGGAGGAGGCCGTGCGGCGGGTGCTCGCGCAGCTCGACGCCCACCTCGAGGAGCCCCTCGCCGGCTGCCTGGCCCGCGACGCCGACGGCGAGCCCTGCCTGCAGGCCGCCTCCCCGCTGGACGTCGAGGCCGCGCTGGCGATGCCGGGCGGGCACATCTTCCACGGCGACCTGTCCTGGCCGGTCGCCGCGACCGCGGAGGAGGCCGGCACGTGGGGCGTGGCCGGCCCCTCCCCGCGGATCGTGCACGCCTCCTCGGGCGGCACCGTCCGCGGCGGGGCGGTCAGCGGGCTCGGCGGGTACGCCGCCGCCCGCCACCTGCTCGGGTCCCGCTGAGCCCCCGACGGGCGGCCCGCGCCGATCCCTGGTGGCATGACCGGGTGCAGCGGTCCCGGTGGTCCCCCGCCCGCTGGTGGGCCGAGGTGACCGGGCTGCTGGCGGCGGCGCGCCGGCGGCTGCGCGGCCGCGACCTCGCACTGATCGCCGCCGGCCTGACCTTCTACGCCGGCCTGGCCGTCGTCCCGCTGCTCGTCGTCGCGTTCGGCCTCACCACCTGGCTCACCTCGCCCGGGACGGTGCGCGAGCTCGGCGACCGGCTGGCCGGGCTGTTCCCCGACGAGGTGGGCGCGCCCGACGCCGTGGCGCGGCTGGTGGACGCCGGGGTGGGGCTGGACCCGGTGGGCGTCCTGCTGGCCCTGGTGCCCATGTCGCTCTACGGCGAGGGCCTGCGCCGGGCGCTGCTGCGCTTCAGCCGCCGCGAGGAGTCGCTCACCGGCTGGCGCGGCCGGCTGCTGGCGCTGCCGCTGCTGCTGCTCACACCCGTGCTGCTGTACCCGCTGCTGCTCGCGGTCGAGGTGATGGCCGACCTCGACCGCGCCGGCCACGTGATCGGCCGGATCGCCGTCGGCTTCTACTCGGTCCTCGCCGCGCTCGTCGTCCCGCTGCTGTGGGGCTTCCGGGTGGTGGCGGCCGGCCGGCTCGGCTGGCGGGCGCTGCTGATCGGCGTCCCGTTCACCGCCGCCTGCCTGTCGGGCTTCCTGCAGGGCTTCGTGCTGTTCCTGAGCCTGCCGCTGGACCTGGGGGCACCCTTCGGGGGGCTCACCGTGGTCGGTGGCGTCGTCGCCGTCGGCCTGTGGCTGTTCCTGCTGCACCTGGTGCTGCTGGGCGGCTGGCTGCTCACCCAGGCGCTCGACGACCGCTTTCAGTCGTCGTCGCCGGGGACGGCCGGGGACCCGCCGTTGCCGTTGCCGTTGCCGTTCCCGTTGCCACCGCCGTTGCCGTTGCCGTTGCCCCCGCCGTCGTCCGGAGGAGGCGGCGGCGGCGGTGGGGGCGGCGGCGGGGCGGGCGGCGGGGCGGGGGGCGGCGCGGTCGCCGGCGGCGGCTCCGGGGCCGGGGCCGGCTCGACGTAGCGGGAGCCGTTGCTCACCAGGATCGTCACGACCTGGCCGAGGACGGCGCGGCTGCGCGGGCTCAGGCCCACGAACCGGCCCTCCGGGCGGTCGCTGTCGACCCGGGCGGTCGACCACTGGAAGCCGGCGGCGGTCAGGGCGGCCTTGCAGGCGCTCACGCTGGAGCAGCCCGGCAGCGGCCGGGTGTTGCCGTTCTCGACCTGCTCGTCGGCCGGCGGGAAGTCGCCGCTGCCGCGGGCCTCGAGGATGGGCGCCATCGCGTCGTGCCAGATCTGCGCGCCCTTGCCGCCACCGAAGCCGCCGACGTCCTCGTTGCGCTTGGGGTTGAGGACCATCACGCTCGCGGTGATCTCGGGGGTGTACCCGACGAACGCGACCGAGTAGTTGTCCTGCGAGGTCCCCGTCTTGCCGGCGATCTGGTGGCCGGGGACGTACGCCCGCCGGCCGGTCTGGCCGCCGTACCCGGGCTCGACGTCGCGACGGAGCATCTGGTTGAGCGTGTTGGCGACACCCGGCGGGATCGCCTCCGGCGTGCACCGGTCGCGCACCAGCGGCTGGCCGTCCTCGCCGAGGACGTCCTCGCCGTTGCGGTCGAGCAGCCGGGTGAGCGGGACGACGTCGCACTGCGTGCCGCTGGCCGCCAGCGTCGAGTAGGCGCTGGCCAGGCCCAGCGGGCTGGTCGGCTCGGGCCCGAAGGTGAACGAGCCGCGGTCGTCGTCGATGATCTGCTGCGGCAGCGCCGGGTCGTTGAACTGGAACAGGCCCATCTTCTGCGCCATCTCGACGGCGTCCTCGACGCTGCCGAGGGCGTCCTCGAGGGCGAGGAAGTAGGTGTTCGACGACTGGTACAGCGCGGTGGTCATGTCCAGCGTGCTGCCGTACCGGCCGGCGTTGCGGACGTCGTAGGGCGCGCCGCCGTCCTCGTACACCTTGGACACGTACGGGTCGGACGTCGTCAGCGTGTAGTGGCTGCCGAACCCGCGGGCGAGCGCCGCCGCGGCCACGAAGACCTTGTAGGTGGACCCGGAGCCCTGGCTGGGGGCGACGTTGAGGTTGAACGACTCCTGCGTCGGGTCGCTCACGTCGTAGCCGAAGACCCGGTTGACGCTCATCGCGAGCAGGTGCCCGGTGCCGGGCTCGACGGCGGTGAACATGCCGGCCAGCGAGTCGCCCATCGGCAGCGTCTGCAGCACCGCGGAGTCGCCGGCCCGCTGCAGGTCGGGGTCGAGCGTCGTCTGGATGGTGTAGCCGTTGTGCTCGAGGTCGTCCTGGGTCAGGCCCAGCTCGTTGATGAGGTACTGCTGGACGAAGTCGCAGACGTAGGGGCCGACCGAGGCCTGGACGCAGCCGCGGCGGGGCGCGGGGGCGGGGGCGAGGCCGAGCGGCGCGGCGGAGGCGTCGGCCGCCGCCTGCTCGCTGATGTAGCCCTGCTCGGCCATGCGCGAGAGGACCTCGTTGCGCCGCGCGGTGGCCGCCTCCGGGTTGGTGAAGGGGTCGTCCGAGGTGGGGCTCTGCACCAGCCCGGCGAGCAGCGCGGCCTGGGTGAGGGTGAGGTCGGCGGCGTTGACGCTGAAGAAGGCCTGCGCGGCCGGCTGGATGCCGTAGGCGTTCTGCCCGTAGTAGACGATGTTGAGGTACCGGGTGAGGATCTCGTCCTTGCCGTACTCGTCCTCGAGGGCCAGGGCCAGCTGCGCCTCGCGCAGCTTGCGGCCGACGGTCTGCTCGACGGCGGCGCGCCGCTCGTCGGGGGTGTCGGCGGTCTGCAGCAGGGTCTGCTTGACCAGCTGCTGGGTGAGCGTCGAGCCGCCCTCCTGCACCCCGCCCGAGGCGATGTTGGTGACCAGCGCCCGCAGCGTGCCCTGCACGTCGAGGCCGTTGTGCTCGTAGAACCGGGCGTCCTCGATGGCGACCATCGCCTGCTTCATGACCTCGGCGATCTGGTCGCCGGGGACCGGCGCGCGGTTCTCCTCGTAGAAGTAGGTGATGGGTTCGCCGTTGGCGGCCAGCACCACGGTGTTGCCCGCCGGCGGCTCGTCGGTGAGCTCGACCGGGGGGCGGCCGAGCAGACCCGTGCCCTGCTGGGCGGCCAGCGCGGGCCCGCCGACCCACGGGAAGAGGAGACCGGCGACGAGTGCGCCGGCGACGACGACGGTCGACAACAGCTTCAGCAGAGTGCTGGCAACTCTGGGCTGCTCCATCGCCCCCCTCCCCTCGAACGGTGTCACACCTCAACAGGAAACGTCCCGATCTACAACCACCCGCGCCGGGCCGGGACAGGCGAGGCGCGCGGGTTCAGCGGTGGCCCCGCCGCAGGGCCCCGCCGCGAGCTCGCGAGTGCTGGGGGGCAGCGGGGTCCTCCAACAACTCGGGCGGCAGATCACCCCGGTGGAGGACCACGAGCGTGCTCACCGCCCGGGTGAGGACGACGTAGAGCCGGTGCAGGCCGCGCGGCTCGGCGGCGACGATCGCGACCGGGTCGACGACCACGACGGCGTCGAACTCCAGGCCCTTGACCAGCGTCGCCGGCACCACGGCGACCCGGGCCGCCGCCTCGCCGTCGTCGGTCAGCGGCTCGGCCGGCAGCCCGGCGGCGCGCAGCACCTCGACCGCCCCGGCGACGTCGGCGTCGGCGCAGACGACGCCGGTCGAGCCCTCGCCCGCGGCGAGCCGGGCGACGACATCGGCCAGCGGCCCGGGCAGCGTGCTCACCGGCCGCACGTCGAGCGAGCCGGCCTCCCGGCGGGTCGCCGTCGCGGGCGGCAGCCCCGGCGCGATGGCCGGCAGCAGCCGGTTGGCGTAGTCGAGCACCTCGCCGGGCACCCGGTAGCCCCGGGTCAGCGGGCGGACGACGGTGCCGGGCCGGCCGAGGCCCTCGAGGGTGGCCGCCCAGTCGGCCACCGACCACGGGCTGGTGGCCTGGGCGAGGTCGCCGAGCACGGTCAGCGAGCCGGCCGCCAGCCGGCGGGCGATCGCGCGGCACTGCATGGGCGAGAGGTCCTGCGCCTCGTCGACGACCACGTGCCCGTAGCCCGGCGTGCGGTCGAGCAGCCCGGCGGCCTCGTCGACCAGGACGGCATCGGCCTCCGTCCACGGCGCCGTCCGCACCGACCGCGCCGGGCGGTGCAGCGCGGCCCGCTCGTCGTCGTCCAGGACCCCGCGGGCGGCGCGGGCCAGCCGGTCGGGCTCGGTCCAGAGGGCGTGCAGCAGGCCGGCGGCGTCCCAGGCCGGCCACACCGCGTCGCAGAAGGCGCGCACCTCCGCGCTGCGCGCCGCGCGGCGGGTCTCGGCGTCGGTGGGGCTGCCACCGGCCAGCTCCTTCTGCCGGCGGGCGTCCTCGGCCAGCGCCATGGCCAGCCGCTCGCGCCCGGCGGAGTAGTGCAGCGCCTGCAGGTCGTCGGCGATCCGGCCGCGGCGGCGCAGGTCGTCGACGTAGCGCTTGAGCCGCTCGACGGGGACCCGGTACCGGCGGCCCGCCAGGGGCACGAGGAGGTCGTCGGCCGGCTTGGCGATGCCACCCCACAGCGCGCGGTGGAGCACCTCGGCCATGCGGGCGTCGCCCTTGAGGCCGGCGAGCGCGGGCTCCTCGGCGGCGCGCACCGGCACCCGGGCGGTGAGGTCGGCCACCGTGGTCTGCTCGACGTCCACCTCGCCGAGCGTGGGCAGCACCTGCTCGATGTAGCGGAGGAAGGCCCGGTTGGGCCCAACCACCAGCACGCCGGTGCGGGCCAGCTGGCCGGAGTGGGTGTAGAGCAGGTAGGCCGCGCGGTGCAGGCCGACCGCCGTCTTGCCGGTGCCCGGGGCGCCCTGCACGCAGATCGACTCGGACAGCGGCGCCCGCACGATCGCGTCCTGCTCGGGCTGGATGGTGGCGACGATGTCGCGCATCGGGCCGCTGCGCGGCCGCTCGATCTCCTGCCGCAGGAACTCACCGGCGTGCTCGTCGCCGGCGGCGAGCAGCTCGTCCTCGTAGCCGGTCAGCTCGCCGCCGGAGAAGCCGAACCGGCGGCGGCGCACCAGGCCCTGCGGATCGGCCGCGCTGGCCTGGTAGAACGGCCGGCTCATCGGGGCCCGCCAGTCGATGACCACGGGGGTGCCCGTCGCGTCGCGGACGTGCCGGCGGCCGATGTGGAAGGTCTCGGTCGCGGTGTCGGTCCGGCCGAAGAAGGGCGGGACGCCGGGGTCCGCGGCCAGCCGGCGCAGCCGCTCGGCGCGCGCGGCCCCCAGCCGCTCGGAAGCCCAGGCGTCGACGCCGGCGTCGGTCACCGCGGCGGCCGCGGTGCGCATCTCGGTCAGGCAGCCGGCCGCACGCGCCAGGTGGGCGCGCTCGGCGGTGAGGACGGGATCGGGGGAAGCGGTCGTCACGCTCGATGCGGAGGACACGGTCGGAGAACCTTACGGCACCCAGCGACATCCGTCACGGGGCGAACAGCAGATCGCGGTCGTCAGCGCTCGTGGGGTTCGACGATGTGGACGGCGACCGCGCGGAACTGCTGCGGGGTCGCCAGCAGCACCGCCTTCGTCGGCTCGCCCACCTCCAGCGCCGGCTCGCGGCGCAGCGCGGCCAGCGGCGCGAGGCGGGGATCGGCCAGGACGGCGTCGACCAGGCCGCGGGCGCCGCCGGTGAACAGCGCCTCCACCTCCCCGGCGGCCGGCAGCAGCACGCGGGCGGCGGTGTCGGCGGCGGCGTCGACGACCGCGTCGGTCTGGTGGCCGCGACGGCGGGCGAAGCGCTGCTGCGACCAGCCGCCGGCCGCGGTCCGGCCCTGCACCAGCCGCGAGTCGACCTTGGACACCTCGAGCTCCGCGCCGGCGAAGACGCCGACGGCCCAGCGGCCCCGCCGCACCAGCAGCACCGCCGCCCGCCGGGGCTGCCGCGCGGCCGCGGTGAACCCCGACAAGAGCGCCGGTCCCGGCGTCCAGGCGAACGGCGCCCGCAGGGTGACCGCGGTGGTGTCGGCGCACGTCACGCGGACGGCGCCGTCGTCCAGCGCGACCTCGGCGAAGGGACCGTGCCGGTCGGCCACGCCGTCCAGCCAGCGCCCGAGCCGCTCCGGTGCCACGCCGAGGACCCGGCCGCCGCCGGCGGCGGGACGGGGGCGGGTCACACCGCGAGCATGTCAGTCGAACCGGGCCCCGAGCCGCTCGCTCCCGGCCACCAGCCCCGCGCGGGAGGCGACCGCCGCCGGCAGCGGCTGGGCGACGGCAGCCTCCTGCGCGGCCACCGCGGCGGTGAGCCGGTGGTCGCCGTCCGTCGCGGGCCGCCCCACCAGCTCGATGCCGTGGCCCTCCTGCCCGGTGCCGGCGCGGAAGTCCGCCAGCGTGGGGTAGACGTGCGGGGTCGCGGATCCGGCCGGCCACGTGGCGGTGTGGAGCGGAGCGCCCGCGCCGGTCCGGACGTAGACGTTGCCGTCGGCGGTGACGGCGATCTGGTCGGCACTGCGGCGGAGTGCGCCGTCCTGCACGCACAGCAGGCAGTCCGCCGCGGTCGGTCCGGCGATCACGTTGTTCTTCAGCGTCGCGGGGCCGAGCAGCCAGGTGACGGTCGGGTCGGGCAGCGGCCGGCGCGGGTCGTGGCCGGGCGTGGTGAGGTCGCTGGCCACGCGTGAGTCCTGGACCAGCCAGATCGGCCGCTGCCCGTTGCCGACGACCGTGTTGTTCCAGACCTCCAGCGACGAAGAGTTGTTGAGCTTCAGCCCGTTGCCGCCGTTGCGGGCCACGACGTTGTCCGCTATCAGCGCCGTGCTGGAGATCTCGAACGACAGCCCGTGCCCCGCGTTGTCGACCAGGTCGTTGCCGACGATCGTCGCGCCGTGCACGGACTCGTCGAACCAGAGGCCGGGACCGAGGTTGTCGGCGAAGACGCCGTCGGTGACCACGATCCCCCGCGCACGGGTGATCTTCATGCCGCCGGACACCGGCGCGGCGTTGAAGTGCTCGGTGTTGTTGCCCACCGCGCGCAGCCCGTCGACGACCAACCCGTCGGCGTAGGAGGACTCGACCCCCAACATGCCGTTGCGCTCGGCGGTCACGGAGCGCAGCGCGGTGCGGACGCCCTGGCCGCGCCCGCCGACGTAGATGCCCTGGGTCGCGTTGTCCTGGACGACGACGTTCTCGACGGACACGTCGGGGGCCAGCAGGCGCAGTGCCCCCTTGTCCGGCACGGGCGTGGCGTACCGCCGGATGCCGATGCCCCGCACGACACTGCCCGCTCCGAGCACGGTGAGGCCCGTGCGCAGCACGCTGGCGCGCACCTCGTGCCCCGCGGGGTCGGTGCCGAGGTAGAGCCGGTCGGCGTCGGCGTCGACGTAGAAGGCGCCGGGGACGACAGCGGAGCGCGAGGTCACCTGCTGCTGGGCCACCCCGTCGACGAAGACCTGCTCCGGGTGCGCCGCCAGTGGGTAGGCGGGATCGAGGAAGGCCCAGCCCGGCTCGGTGTTGTCGGGGGCGCCCGGGGTGTAGGTGGGGCTGTGGTCGAGCTCGATCGTCCAACCCACCCGCCAGGCCGACCCGTCGGCGACCCAGCCGGTCATCACCTCGCTGCCGTCGAGCCACACCACCTCGCCCGGCGCGGCCTGCACGGTCAGCCGCTTGCCCCGCGGGATGGTCGCGCTCTCCGAGTAGTTGCCCCCACGCAGCACCACGGTGGCACCCGACGGCGCGGCCGCGAGCGCCCGGGCGACCGTCCGGTAGGGCGCCGCCGCCGTGCCGTCGGCGGTGTCGCTGCCCGACGGGGACACGTGGACGGCGTCGGCCGGCACCGGGTAGCGCATCCACCCCACCGGCGACGACCCGGCCGCAGCGGAGTCGCGTCCCGGCGCGCGCGGCTCGGTCGGCTCATGGGTCGCGGGCTGCTCGTCGGCGGCCGGGGGGGTCCGGGCGGAGGACCGGTCGTCCCCGCCGAGCGGCACCGGGTAGGCCACCAGGCCCAGCAGCAGCGCGAGCGGCAGGAGCACTCGGGCGGAGCGGGCGGCGGACGCCATGCGCGGAACGGTCCTCCACACAGCAGCCGGGGCCGGGCCGCGGCTGACGACGACGGGACGGGGTGCGGGACGCGTCTCCGGTGCTCCGCATCTCCCAGACCCGTCGCCGGACCTGCGCGGGAGATCAGGTACGGGCCGACCCAAGCAGCCGCTGCGCCGGCGCGTCAATCACGCCCACCGGTGAACCACCAGCCGCCCGGGTGACGCCCTCGGTGCGGGTCGGCAGCCCGGCCGCCTCCCACGCCCGGAAGCCGCCGGCGACGTCGGTCGCCCGGGACAGGCCGAGCGAGCGGAGCGCGTCGGCCGCGAGGCTGGAGGTGTAGCCCTCCGAGCAGAGGACGATCACCTCGACGTCGTAGCCGGTGGCCTCGGGCAGCCGGGCGTCCGAGGCGGGGTCGAACCGCCACTCCAGGACGTTGCGCTCGACCACCAGCGACCCGGGCACCTGGCCCTCGAGGGCGCGCTGGGCGGCCGGGCGGATGTCCACCAGCAGCGCACCGCGGGCGACGCGGGCCGCCGCCTCGGCGGGCGTCACGCGGACCAGCCGGCTGCGCGCGTCGGCCAGCAGCTCGTCGATCGACCGGGCACCGGCCGGCCGGGACAGCGACCGGGTCACCAGTCCACCCCCGCGCGCTCGGTGCCGGTGCGGACCAGGCCGTCGTCCACCCGGTAGGTGTTCATGACGGTCAGGCGGGGCGCGTAGACGTGCAGGCTCACGGCCGGCTCGGCGTGCCGGTTGGTCACCTGGTGCACGTAGCGGGGGCCGAAGTAGCGGACCCGCCCCGCCTCCAGCTCGGTCTCCGTCTGCCGCGGCCGGCCGGGCCCGCCCGAGGCGACGACCTTCTCGGTGAGCGTGCCGCGGGCGACGGCGAAGGCGCCCGCGGAGTCCCCGTGGTCGTGCAGCGGCGTGCCCTGGCCGGGCAGCCAGGAGAGCAGCCAGATCTGGGCGTCGTCGAGCTCGTCGTGCAGCGAGGGGTCGAGGAACGGCCGGACGTCGGCCGGCTCGAGCAGCGCGGTCCAGCGCGAGCTCTCGCGGAAGCCGACGACCGGCTCCCAGAGATCGGTGCGGACGGCGAGGGCAACCGCGAGGGCGGCCGAGCCGGTGGGCCGGGTGGCCGCCGCGGCCACGAGCGGGGCCAGGCGGGGGTCGGCGAGGACAGGGGACAGCGGTGCGAGGGACATGCGGGGAGGAGTCCTTACGAAGCGGCCGCGGACGTCAGCGGCAGGGGGTCGGTGAGGGGCGCGCGCTCAGCGACCCGGACACAGCGCGCTCGCCACCCGCAGCAGGTCCACGTCGGACCGGCGGTGGAGGAGCAGCGGCGTCACGCCCCCGACACAACCACGTGGGACCATTCCCGTCAAATACGACCGGCTTGGTGTGTTTTGCCCGTCAGGCGGCCAGCGCCGGCTCGGCGGCGTGCTCCGCCGGCACGTGCAGGAGCTTCTGGAAGGCGCCGACGGCCACCGCGGCGACCCCGGCGGAGACGGTGGCGACGAGAAAGGCGGCGTTGGCCCCCGCGACGTCGACGATCTTGCCCGCCACCGACGCACCGAGGGCGACCCCGAGGCCGAGGGCGGTGCCGATCCAGGTGAACGCCTCGGTCACCGCGGCCCGGGGCACCAGCAGCTCGGCGAGGGTGAACGAGCTGATCAGCGACGGGGAGACGGCGATCCCGGCCACGACGACGAACGGGATCATCAGCCAGATGTCGTCGATGAGCAGCAGCGGGACGCTCAGCACGGTCAGCAGGGCCAGCACCACCAGCAGCCGCAGCCGCAGGGGGTGGCGCCAGTGCACCGCACCCCAGCCGATGCCGCTGGCCATCGAGCCGACGGCCAGGCCCGCGATGAGCACGCCGGACAGCGACATCGCCCCGACCTCGTCGGCGAACGCGACCAGCGCGATCTCCAGCGTGCCGAGGATGGCGCCCACGGCCCCGCCGACGACGAACAGCACGCGCAGCCCGGGGGTGCGCATGGCCGAGGGCCCCGAGCGGCTCTCGTGCCCGCCGGGCGGCGGCTCGGTCCGGCGCTGGGCGGCGAAGAGCAGGCTGCCCACGACGGCGAGGGTGAAGGCGGTGACCACCCCGGAGGTGGCGTGCCCGGTGGTGGAGAGGAACGTGACCAGCACCGGTCCGACGATGAAGACGAACTCGTCGACCACCGACTCCATGGCCAGCGCGGTGGGCAGCCGGTGGCTGCCGCGCAGCAGGTGGGTCCAGCGCACCCGGATCATCGAGGCCACCGGCGGGATGCAGGCACCCGCGACGCCGGCGCCGACGAAGACGATCCAGCGCGGCCAGTCCTCCTTCACCGAGGCGAGGAAGAGGGCGCCGGCCGCCACGAAGACGACGAGCACGGGCAGCAGCACCCGCCGCTGGCCGTGGCTGTCGGCCAGCCGGCCGATCACCGGGCCGGCCAGCGCCGTCGTCACCGCGCCGACGGCGGCCACCGCACCGCCGAAGCCGTAGGAACCGGTCTCCGAGGCGACCAGGAGCACGCAGCCGAGCCCCACCATCGACAACGGCAGCCGCCCGACGAACGCGGCCAGCACCATGGGCAGCGCGTGCGGCGTGCGCAGCACGTGCAGGTAGGGATTGGCCACGAGGGGGGAGGTCTCCGTCGGAGAGGGTGTCAGGCGGGGTCACGCTAACCGACACCCCGGAGGGCGGCGCGTCGGACGTGCTCCGGACACGCCGCGACCTGCGGGATCACCCGGACGGGGGCCCACCGTGCCACCTGCGGGTGTGGTCGCCGCCCGCTCGGCGCGGGCAGCCGTCGTCCTCCCTCACCGGAACGGGTCCTCCCCCGCGGTGCGCCGCGGGGGAGGACCTGTTCGGATCAGGTGACCCGGTTTCAGGGGGTGAATGCAACACCTCCTGAGGCCGGGGGGCTTGATGGCGAGGACGGTTGAGCTGCAGCTGATGCGGCGGTTGTTCTGGCGCGGGGTCGGTGCGGGGTTGTCCACGGAGGCGGCTGCGCGGCGGGCGGGGACGTCGGGCACGGTGGGCCGGCGGTGGT
>NZ_JBJGYZ010000048.1:0-35886 GCF_054050275.1 Geodermatophilus sp. SYSU D00691 | reverse complement strand
CCCCCCCCCCCCCCCCCCCCCCCCCCCCCCCCCCCCCCCCCCCCCCCCCCCCCCCCCCCCCCCCCCCCCCCCCCCCCCCCCCCCCCCCCCCCCCCCCCCCCCCCCCCCCCCCACCCCCCCCCCCCCCACCCCCCCCCCCCCCCCCCCCCCCCCCCCCCCCCCCCCAAAGCACTCAGCGGCTCGGGTCGAGGACGAGCTTGCCGGTGGTGCGCCGGGCGAGCAGGTCCTGGTGCGCCTCGCGGACGGCGGACAGCGGGTAGCGGCCGCCGCCGACCGGCTTGAGGCCGCCCTCGGCGACCATCGGCAGCAGCTCCTCGAGGGCGGCGTCCATCATCTCCGGCCGGGTCATGCAGTGCGCCAGCCAGAAGCCGATGACGGCGCGGCTGCGCCGCATGAGCGCGCCGGGCGGCACCGCGCGGGTCTCCTGGCGGGCGGCCATGCCGTAGGTGACCAGCCGGCCGAACGGGGCCAGCGCCGACAGCGAGCCGGAGAAGACGTTGCCGCCGGTCATCTCCAGCACGATGTCGACGGGCTTGCCGCCGTTGGCCTCGCGCAGGGCGGCGGTGAACTGCTTGGGGTCGTCGTCGTCGGCCAGCGCCGGGTCGACGGAGGCGTCGGCGCCGAGCTCCTCGGTCAGCGCCCGCTTCTCGGGGCTGGAGGCGGTGGCGATCACCCGGCCGGCGCCCCACCGCTTGGCCAGCTGGACGGCGAGCGAGCCGACGCCGCCGGCCCCGGCGATGACGACGACGGACTCACCCTCCCGCAGGTGCGAGCTGGTGCGCAGCAGGTGCCACGCGGTCGCGCCCTGCAGGACGACTGCGAGCGCCTGCTCGTCGGTCACGCCGTCGGGCACCGGCCAGGTGAGGCGGGTGGGCGCGGCGACCTTCTCCGCGTAGCCGCCGCCGTCCAGCAGGCCGACCACCCGCTGCCCGCCGCCGGCCGGCGTGCCGACGAACTCCGCGCCGGGGATCAGCGGCAGCTTCTGCGGGGCGAGGTAGCTGTCCTCGGTCTGGTGCGTGTCGGCGTAGTTGATGCCGGCGGCGGCGACGTCGAACAGCTGCTGACCGGCGGCCGACTCCGGCTCCGGGACGTCGACGACCTCGAGGACCTCGGGCCCGCCGAAGCGGGTGATCTGCACGGCACGCATGGCGGAAGGGTATGGGCTGACCTCCGGCAGCCGGTCGGCCGGGCACCGTGCTCCGCGGTCTCCGACCCGAGCCGTCGCCGAGGGCGGCAGGCAGGGTCCGCAGCTCGTCAGTCAGAGCACATCCGCCACCCCGCGCCGGCCCTAGCGTCGGGACCGGCTCGCGACCGATCAGCCGCGGGCCGCGTCCGTGCCACTCGGGAGCAGGAGGCCCACCCATGCCCGTCATCACGACCGCCGACGGAACCGAGATCTTCTACAAGGACTGGGGGACCGGTCAGCCCATCGTCTTCAGCCACGGCTGGCCGCTGTCGGCCGACGACTGGGACGCGCAGATGATGTTCTTCCTGCAGCACGGCTACCGCGTCATAGCGCACGACCGGCGGGGCCACGGTCGCTCGGCGCAGGTCGGCGAGGGGCACGACATGGACCACTACGCCGACGACCTGGCGGCGCTGACCGCGCACCTCGATCTGCACGACGCGGTGCACGTCGGGCACTCGACCGGCGGCGGCGAGGTCGCGCACTACCTCGCCCGGCACGGCCAGGACCGGGTCGCGAAGGCGGTGCTGATCAGCGCGGTGCCACCGATCATGGTGCAGACCGACGCCAACCCGGGCGGCCTGCCCAAGAGCGTCTTCGACGGCATCCAGGAGCAGGTGGCCACCAACCGGTCGGCGTTCTACCGCGACCTCGCCGCCACCGCCTTCTACGGCTTCAACCGGCCCGGTGCGGAGCCGATCGAGGCGGTCATCCAGAACTGGTGGCGGCAGGGGATGATGGGTGGCGCCAAGGCGCACTACGACGGCGTCGTCGCGTTCTCACAGACCGACTTCACCGACGACCTGAGGAAGATCACCGTGCCCGTGCTGGTGATGCACGGCGACGACGACCAGGTCGTGCCCTACGCCGACTCCGCGCCGCTCTCGGCCGAGCTGCTGCCGAACGGGACGTTGAAGACCTACGCCGGCTTCCCGCACGGCATGCCCACCACGCAGGCCGAGACGATCAACGCGGATCTGCTGGCCTTTCTCCAGGCCTGACGTGGGGGCCGACTCCGGCGGGTTCCGGGGATCCGCCGGAGTCGGCGCGGGCGCCCGCGCTCGTCAGCCCCCGGCCGCGGCGGTGGCGACGATGTCGCGGTTCTCCAGCACGTGCTCCGGGGCGCCGTGCCGGGCCAGCTGCAGGGCGGTCCGGCCGATGTCCGCGGTGGAGGTCACCAGGGCCGGGAACCGCCGCTGCAGCAGGGGCGCGATCGGGGTGAGCGCGCTGCTGCCCCAGCGGTAGAGGGCGGTCCGGGACCTCCCGCCGTGGACCGACCGGACGAAGCCGGGGCGCAGCGCGTACCCGTCGGGGAACGTGCCGAGGACCAGGTTCTCGGTGCGGCCCTTGACGCGGGCCCAGCGGCTGCGGCCGCGTTCGGAGCTGTCGGTGCCGGCCCCGGAGACGTACACGAACGTCACGGACGGGGCGACCGCCGTGAGGGTGCGCGCCGCCGCGGCGGTGTAGCCGTACGTGACCCGCTCGTACTCGGCGGGGTCCATGCCCACCGACGAGACCCCGAGGGCCCAGAAGCACGCGTCGGCGCCGGCCAGCTCGCCGGCGATCGGCGCGAAGTCGAGGAAGTCGCCGTGCACCACGGTGCGCAGCTTCGGGTGGCGCAGCTCCAGCGGACGTCGGCCGACGGCGAGGACCTCGGTGACGTCGGCGGCCTGCAGGCACTCCTTGACGATGCCGTCGCCGATCAGGCCGCTACCGCCGAAGACCAGGACCTTCACGCCTGGCGACTCTTCCACGGGGACGGGGGGAGGGGGGTCGCCGGAGGGGGTGGATCGGGCGGCGAGCATGCTGGGGAGGCCCTGAACCCCACGACGCGGGCGTCCTCCGAGCGGGGGACCCGCGCTCAAGGAGGATGCCGGTGCTGCCGAACGCCATCCCCGTGCGACAGCTCCTCCGGGCCACAGGCCTCGCCCTCACCGCGGTCGTCGCCGTGCTCGGCGTCGCCGGGACGGCCGCCGCCGCGCCCGCCGACGACGAGGTCGGCGCCGCGCAGCAGGCCGCGGACGACGCCGCGGCGCTGGTGGCGCAGACCCTCGAGCAGATGGGCGCCGCGGAGACGGCGGTCGCGGAGGCCGAGGCGACCGCCGCGCTGGCGCTCGGCCGGCAGCAGGACGCGCAGCAGGCGTACGCGCAGGAGCTGGCCGACGCGCAGGCCGCCGACGCCGCGGCGCAGCAGGCGCGGGCGGAGCTGGCCGCGGCCCGGGACGACGTCGCCTCCTTCGCCCGCGACAGCTACATGGCGGGCAGCACCTCGCCGCAGCTGGAGAGCCTGCTCACCGCCGACGACCCCGCCGAGGTGCTCGAGCGCGCCATCCTCCTCGACGCCGCCGGCGACCACCGGACCACCGTGCTGGCCACCGTCGCGGACGCGGAGGAGACGGCCGCGGAGGCCCAGGACACCGCGGAGGAGCAGCTGGGCCAGGCCGACCAGCTCCGGCAGGAGGCGGAGGCGGCCCTCGCCGAGGCCGAGGCGGCCCGCGCCACGGCCGCGCAGCAGGTCGCAGACCTGCAGGCGGAGCAGTCCGCGCTGCAGGCCGAGCTCGACCAGGCCCGGGAGACCCTCGTGGACCTGCAGAGCCAGGCGGCCGCACCGGCACCGGCGCCGGCACCGGCCCCGCCGAGCAGCACGTCGTCCAACACCCCGGCCCCGGCCCCGGCCCCCGCTCCCGCGCCGGCTCCGGCTCCGGCGCCCTCGCCCGGGAACGACTGGGACGCCGTCGCCCGGTGCGAGTCCGGCGGCAACTGGAGCATCAACACCGGCAACGGCTACTACGGCGGCCTGCAGTTCAGCCAGTCGACCTGGGAGGCCTACGGCGGGCTCGCCTACGCGCCGCGCGCCGACCTGGCCACCCGCGAGCAGCAGATCGCCGTCGCCGAGAAGGTCCTCGTCGGCCAGGGCCCCGGCGCCTGGCCGACCTGCGGCCGCAACCTCTGACCGCGCCGTGGCCGGCGAGCACGTCACCGGGTGGGAGCAGCGCGGCGGTGAGGACCTGGCCCACGCGGTGCGCCGGTCGGACGCCGACGGCGCACCGCCCTGGACGGCCGTCTGCGGCGCCCGGATCGGCCTCGTCCGCGGCGCGTGGACGCCGGGAGAGGGCCGCTCGGTCCCGCCCTGCCCGCGGTGCACGGAGCTGATCGCGGATCCGCCCGCCTGAAACCGGCTCCGGCCGGGCCGGTCGCGAGTAGCGTTCCCAGGGCTCTCCCGGGCACGTGCCCCGGGTCGACACTGGAGCGCTGATGTCGATGACATCGACCCGAGATGCCGCGTCGCCCCCCGCGGCCGGGGGCCTCGTCGGCGCCGACCTCCAGATCCCCGTGGGCGGGCGCCCGCGTCGCTACCTCGACCTCGACGCCGCGGCCACGACGTCGGCCTCGGCCGGCGTCGTCCGTGCCGTGCTGGACTTCCTGCCCTGGTACTCCAGCGTCCACCGGGGCGCGGGGGCCAAGTCCCAGTACTCCAGCGCGCGGTACGAGGAGGCGCGCGCCGTCGTGGCCCGGTTCGTCGGCGCCGATCCGGCCACCCACGTGGTGCTCTTCCCGAAGAACACCACCGAGGGGCTCAACGTCCTCGCCTTCCGGCTCGGCCTCGGGCGGGACGACGTCGTCGTCACCACCGCGGTCGAGCACCACGCCAACCTGCTGCCGTGGCGCCGGCACGCCCGGCTGCGGGTCGTCGACGTCGACCGGGGCGGCACCTTCGACCCCGCGGCCGTGGTGGCCGCGCTCGACGAGCGCCCGCGTCCCCGGGTGCTGGCGCTCACCGGCGCCTCCAACGTCACGGGCTGGCTGCCCGACCTGCGCGCCGTCGCGGCCGCGGCCCGGGAGCGCGGCGTCCTGGTCGCGGTCGACGGTGCCCAGCTGGTGCCGCACCGGCCGGTGGACATGACCGCGCTGGGCATCGACGTGCTGGCGTTCTCGGGGCACAAGATGCACGCGCCCTTCGGCGCGGGCGCCCTGGTGCTGCCGCGGCCACTCCTCGCGGACGGTGAGCCGTTCCTGGTGGGGGGCGGAGCGGTCAAGGCGGTGTCCTTCGAGGAGGTCGTCTGGGCCGACTGCCCCGACCGCGACGACGCCGGCTCACCGAACGTCGTGGGGGTGGTCGCCCTCACGGCCGCCGCCCAGGAGCTGGCGGCCGGCGACCGGGCCGCCCGGCGGGCCCACGAGGACGCGCTCGTCCGCGCCCTGGACGCCGAACTGGCCGCCGTCCCCGGCCTCCGGCGGCTGGGGCCGACGACCGGCGACCGGCTGCCGGTGGCGGCGTTCGTCCTGGAGGGGACGGCGCACCGGGAGGTCGCGGCCCGGCTGGCCGCCGAGCACGGCATGGGCGTCCGCAGCGGCTGCTTCTGCGCCCACCCCTACGTCTCCCGGCTGTTCGGGCTCGACGAGGACGAGGTCCGGGCGTTCCACGAGGACGCCCGGGCCGACCGCGAGGACCAGCTGCCCGGAGCCGTGCGGGTCAGCTGCGACGCGACGACGTCACTGGCCGACGTCGCCGAGCTCGGCGCGGCGCTGCGGGCGATCGCGGCGACGTCGGGGGACGCCGGTCGCGCCCCGCGCGACGCGGCGCCGCCCATACCCCGCCCCCGGACGCCGGTCTGACGGGACCGGCGGGTGTGACCTGCGACCACCGGCTAGGTTTCTGCTGCGACAGGGTCCTCCGGCGCAGGGGAGTGGCACGTGGGTAGATCGGTGCTCGTGACCGGCGGCAACCGCGGGATCGGGCTGGCCATCGCCCGGTCCTTCGCCGAGCAGGGCGACTCGGTCGCGGTGACCCACCGCGGCAGCGGGGCGCCGGAGGGGCTCTTCGGCGTCCGGTGCGACGTGACCAGCGGCGCGGACGTCGACCGGGCCTTCGCCGAGGTCGAGGAGCACCAGGGCCCGGTCGAGGTGCTGGTCAGCAACGCCGGCATCACCCGCGACGGCCTGCTCATGCGGATGAAGGAGGAGGACTTCAGCGAGGTCCTCGACGCCAACCTGACCGCCGCCTACCGGGTGGCCAAGCGGGCGTCGGCGCGCATGGTGCGCAACCGCTGGGGCCGGATGGTCTTCATCTCCTCGGTCGTCGGCCTGCTCGGCTCGGCCGGCCAGACCAACTACGCCGCCAGCAAGGCCGGCCTGGTCGGCCTGGCCCGGTCGGTCGCCCGCGAGCTCGGCAGCCGGAACATCACCGCCAACGTGGTCGCGCCCGGGTTCGTGACCACCGACATGACCGCGGCCCTGCCGGAGGACCGGCAGAAGGAGATCCTGGGGCAGGTCCCGCTCGGCCGGTACGCCGAGGCGGACGAGATCGCCGGCGTCGTCCGCTTCCTGGCGAGCGACGCGGCGGCCTACATCACCGGGGCGGTCGTCCCGGTCGACGGCGGACTGGGGATGGGGCACTGATGGGAATCCTCGAGGGCAAGAAGGTCCTCGTCACCGGCGTGCTGACCGAGGCGTCGATCGCCTTCGCCACCGCCCGGCTCGCGCAGGAGCAGGGCGCCACCGTCGTCCTGTCCAACTTCGGCCGGGCGCTGTCGCTGTGCCAGCGGATCGCCAAGCGGCTGCCGCAGGAGGCGCCGGTCGTCGAGCTCGACGTGACGAACACCGAGCACCTGGCGACGCTGGCCGACCGGCTGCGCGACGCGCTGGGCCTCGGGGACGGCGACACCCTCGACGGCGTCGTCCACTCCATCGGGTTCGCGCCGCAGGAGGCGATGGGCGACGGCTTCCCCGAGGTCGCCTGGGAGCACGCCGCGACGGCGTTCCAGGTCTCCACCTGGTCGATGGCCTCGCTCACCCAGGCCTGCCGCCCGCTGTTCGGCTCGTCGGCGTCGGTCGTGGGGCTGACCTTCGACGCGTCGGTCGCCTGGCCGGTCTACGGCTGGATGGGGGCGGCCAAGGCGGCGCTGGAGTCCACCTCCCGCTACCTGGCCCGCGAGCTCGGACCGGAGGGCGTGCGGGTGAACCTGGTGGCCGCCGGGCCGCTGCGCAGCATGGCGATGAAGTCCATCCCTGGCAGCAAGCAGTTCGAGGACGCGTGGGAGACCCGCGCGCCGCTGGGCTGGTCGGTCACCGACACCGAGCCCGCCGGCAAGGCCGTGGTCGCCCTGCTGTCGGACTGGTTCCCGGCGACCACCGGCGAGATCGTGCACGTCGACGGGGGGTTCCACGCCGTCGGTGTGTAGAGCCGTCGGCGTGGAACCGCATCCGTCTTCCGCTGGACAGGAGAAGAGCACCACGTGCCCCGCGCCATCGTCGACCTCCACCCCGGCCAGCGCCCCGACGAGGACCCGTCGCTCGCCGTCCGCAACAACGGCGGGACGGCGCCGTCGTCGGCGCCCGCCCCTGCGGGACGGCGGGAGGCGCTGCTGCTGCTCTCCTTCGGCGGACCCGAGGGGCACGACGACGTCATGCCGTTCCTCGAGAACGTCACCCGCGGCCGCGGCATCCCGCCGGAGCGGCTGGTCGAGGTCGCCGAGCACTACCACCACTTCGGCGGGGTCAGCCCGATCAACGACCAGAACAAGGCGCTGCTCGCCGCGCTGGAGGCCGAGCTGCGAGGGGCCGGCATCGACCTGCCCGTCTACTGGGGCAACCGCAACTGGGAGCCCTACGTCGAGGACGTCTGGGCGCAGATGGCCGAGGACGGCGTCGAGCACGTCTACGTCCTCGCGACCTCGGCGTACGCCTCCTACTCCGGGTGCCGGCAGTACCACGAGGACGTCGCCCGGGCCCGCGCCGCTCTCGGCGGCGGGCCCACCGCGGAGAAGCTGCCGCACTACTTCGACGCCCCGGGCTTCGTGCGGGCCAACGCCGACGCGCTGGCCGCCGCCATCGCCTCGCTGCCCGACGACCTGCGCGGCTCGGCCCGCCTGGTCGCGACGGCGCACAGCATCCCGGACGCGATGGCCGACGTCGCCGGACCGCAGGGGCACGCCTACGAGGCCGAGCTCACCGCCGCCGCGAGGGCCGTCGTCGACGCCGCCGCACCCGGCCGGCCCTTCGACCTGGTGTGGCAGAGCCGCAGCGGCCCGCCGTCGGTGCCGTGGCTGGAGCCCGACGTCAACGACCACCTCGAGGCGCTGGCCGCGGCGGGGGAGCGGGCCGTCGTCCTCTTCCCGGTCGGGTTCGTCAGCGACCACCTCGAGGTGATCTGGGACCTCGACAACGAGGCGAGGCAGACCGCCGAGAAGCTCGGCCTCGCCTTCGCCCGGGCGGCGACCGCCGGCACGCACCCCGCGTTCGTCACGTCGCTGCGCGAGCTGCTCGAGGAGCGCCGCGCCGGCGGCGAGCCGCGGCTGGGGACGAACTGCCCCGCCGCCTGCTGCTTCGTGCAGCGCCCCACCCGGCCGGCGAGTTGATCATCGGCAGGTGGCTGCCCGACGCGCCGACGGGGCCGACCATCCGCCGATGATCAACCGCGCGGGACGGCGTTGTAGGCGGCGACCGTGGCCTCCCGGACCGCCTGCGCCAGCGGCCGCAGCGCGTCGTCGCGGGCCGCGGCCTGCGCGTGGGTGACCGCCGCACCGGGCGCGTCGGCCATCGCCAGGTCGAGCACCCGCGCCAGCCGCTGCGCCCGGCCGAGCACCGACAGCGCCAGCGGGTCGTGGTCCGGCGGCAGCCCGGGCGCGCCCGTGCTGCGGGCCAGGCCGGCCAGCAGCGTGGGCACCTCGGGGTTCCAGCGGGCCAGGTCGAGGTCGGCCAGCGTGCGGGCGGCGTCGCCCACGGCGAGGTCGAGCTGGCCGGAGACGGCGCGCAGGCTGCCCTCCACCGGCGGCGGCACGGGCGCGACGCCGTCCAGCGGGAACGCCGTCCAGGCGATCGCCTCGGGCCCGATCGACTCGGGCACCAGCGCCAGCCGCTCGCCGACCGCCGCCTGGCCCGCCTCCAGCGCCAGCGCGGAGAGCCCCGGCGCGCGGGGCAGGCCGCGGACGTCGCCCGGCACCGGCAGCACCAGCCGGAAGCGGCGCTCGCCCAGGCCGCGCAGCGCGGTCAGCGCCCAGCCGAGCGGGACCGCCTCGTCGGTGCCCGGCAGGCCGGCGACCCGGTGCGCGGTGTCGCCGAGCAGGGCGTCGAGGGCCTCGTCGTAGGAGGTGCGGCCGGTCAACCAGGCGGTCGCCCAGACCGCGAAGCGGCCCGCGGGGAAGTCGTGCACGCAGGGAAGGCTACGTCGCGACCCCGACATCACCCTCGGTGATGAGACACTCCGGGTATGGCTGCGTGGTTGCTCTGGCTCATCGCCGCCGGCCTGTTCGCCGCCGGCGAGGTCGTGAGCCTCGACCTGGTCCTGCTGATGTTCGCCGGCGGGGCGCTGGGCGGCATGGCCGTCGCGCTGGCCGGCGGCGCCGTGGCGTTCCAGCTGGTCGCGTTCGTCCTCGTCTCGCTGGCGCTGCTGGCCGTCGTCCGGCCGATCGCCAAGAAGCACCTCGAGCAGAAGACCCCGCTGCAGCTCGACGGCGTCGACACCCTGATCGGCAGGACGGCGCGGGTCACCCAGGCGGTCGACCACCACGGCGGCCGGATCAAGCTCGGCGCCGACGAGTGGACCGCCCGCAGCCAGTACGACGGCGAGGCGTTCGCCGTCGGCGACACGGTGCGGATCCTCAAGGTCGAGGGGGCGACGGCGGTCGTCGGGGACGCCCTGGAGTAGACCGCCCGCCCGGGGGATGACCAGGGCCGATCACTCGTTGCACGATCGACGTAGTCCTCGAGAAAGGGGGCCCCGATGGAGCCCGCCCTCATCGCCCTGCTGGTGATCGCCGTCCTGGTGATCATCGTCGTGGCCAAGAGCCTCACCATCGTCCCGCAGGCCCAGGCGAAGGTCATCGAGCGCCTGGGCCGCTACAGCCGGACCCTGTCGCCCGGGCTCAACCTGCTGGTGCCCTTCGTCGACCGGGTGCGCGCGACGGTGGACCTGCGCGAGCAGGTCATCTCCTTCCCGCCGCAGCCGGTCATCACCGCCGACAACCTGCAGGTCGGCATCGACACCGTCGTCTACTTCCAGGTGACCGACCCGCGGCTGGCCGTGTACGGCATCGCGAACTACATCACCGGCATGGAGCAGCTGACGACGACGACCCTGCGCAACGTCGTCGGCGGGCTGAACCTCGAGCAGTCGCTCACCGGCCGCGACGGCATCAACAGCCAGCTGCGCTCGGTGCTCGACGGCACCACCGGCCCGTGGGGCCTGCGGGTGGCCCGCGTCGAGATCAAGGCGATCGACCCGCCGGCGTCGATCCGCGACTCCATGGAGAAGCAGCTGCGCGCCGACCGCGACAAGCGGGCGATCATCCTCACCGCCGAGGGCTCGCGCCAGGCCGCGATCACCTCGGCCGAGGGCGAGAAGGCCGCGGCGATCCTCTCCGCCGAGGGCAGGAAGCAGGCGGCGATCCTCGCGGCCGAGGCGGAGCGGCAGAGCCAGATCCTGCGCGCCGAGGGTGAGCGCGCCGCGCTGTTCCTGCAGGCGCAGGGCCAGGCGAAGTCGATCGAGACGGTCTTCCAGGCCATCCACGACGGCAAGCCCGACCAGGCGCTGCTGGCCTACCAGTACCTGCAGACGCTGCCGCAGATCGCCAAGGGCGACGCGAACAAGATGTGGATCGTCCCCAGCGAGTTCAGCAAGGCGCTCGAGGGGCTGGCCCGGATGGGCGGGGCCGACAGCGAGAAGTCGTTCCTCGACGTGCCGGCGTCCACCAACGGCAGCGGCCGCTCCGGTGACGGCCTGGACACCAGCGGCTGGTTCGAGTCGCACCTGCCGCCGGCCGCCGAGCAGCCCGAGGCCAAGATCGAGCTGTCCAGCATCCAGCCGGGCATCCCGGCGCCCCCGCCGCTGTCGCAGGTGAAGCAGGAGGCGCACAACGAGGACGTCGAGCAGGCCCTGCCGCCCGGGCAGCCGCCGCAGCAGTGACCCCGCTTCCGGCGCCGAAAGCCGTCCGGCTTTCGGCGCCGGAAGCAAGGATCAGTCCTTGAGCAGGCCCTCGCGGAGCTTGGCGAGGGTCTGCGACAGCAGCCGCGAGACGTGCATCTGCGAGATGCCGATGTCGGCGGCGATCTGCGACTGCGTCATGTTGCCGAAGAACCGCAGGATCAGGATCCGGCGCTCGCGGGCGGGGATCGTGGCCAGCAGCGGCTGCAGCGACTCGCGGTACTCCACGCCCTCCAGCGCGGCGTCCTCCTCGCCCAGCGTCGCCGCCAGGGTGGGGGAGTCGTCCTCACCGGACAGCCGCTCGTCGAGCGAGCTCGACCGGTAGGCGTTGGCGACGGCGAGGCCCTCGAGCACCTCCTCGCGGGGGATGCCCAGGTGCTCGGCCAGCTCCGACGGCGTCGGCGCCCGGCCGTTCTTCTGCGCCAGCTCGCCGACCGCCGCGTTCAGCGACAGGTGCAGCTCCTGCAGCCGCCGGGGGACGCGCACCGACCAGCCCTGGTCGCGGAAGTGCCGCTTGATCTCGCCGGTGATCGTGGGGACGGCGAAGCTGAGGAACTCCACGCCGCGGTTCGGGTCGAACCGGTCGATGGCCGCGATCAGCCCGAGCGTGCCCACCTGCAGCAGGTCGTCGAACGGCTCGCCGCGGTTGCTGAAGCGCCGCGCGAAGTGCCGGACGAGGGGCAGGTGCTCCTCGACCAGGATCTCCCGCAGCCGCTCCCGGCGCGGGTCGTCCTTTGCCAGCGTGGCCAGCTCGGCGAACAACGGCGCGGTGCGCTCGGCCCGCCGCCGGTTGTCCGAGACCGGTGCGCTGTCGGGGGTCGTCTCCGGCTCGCTCGCCTCGTCCGCCTCCTCGGCGTCGTCGGCCCGCCCGGTCGCCTGGTCCTCGGGCAGCTCGACCGGCTGTTCCTGTGCAGAGATGTCGTCCTCCGCCGTTCGCGGGATCACGGACAGCCCCTTGGGCAGGGTGTCCTCGTCTCCGGCAGCCGTCCGGGTCACCGCTGCGGGACCGAGAGGTTCTGGCCCGCCCCACCGCCGACGACCTCCGGAGGCCGCTGGCCGGGCAGGTACTTGTCCATGGAGATGACCGCCACGGGCTCGGCGGTGCCGTTGCCGCCGGGGACGTCGGCCTGGGTGGCCGGCCGGCCGTCGACGTTGTCGGCGAGGGTCTGCAGCACCGCCCAACCGAAGCCGTCCCGCGGGACGTCCGTGCCGGCGGCGGTGGGCACCCACGCGTCGATGTGCAGCCCGGTGCGGGTGGTCTCGAAGACGACGGTCAGCGGCTCGTCGTCGGCACCCACGACCGCGAGGATGGCGCAGGCCTCGTCGACGGCCAGGCGGAGGTCCTCGACCGAGTCGAGGTCGTAGTCCATCCGCATCGCCAGGTCACCGGCCATGGCGCGCACCGCCGGCAGCTGGGTCGGCGTCGTGGGCACCCGCAGCTCCAGCCGTTCACCGCGCCGTCCGTCCTGCGCGAGGGCACCCCTCGAGTCGGCCATCCGTTGTCCGCCCTTTCCTCGTCCTCGGCGCCCGCGCCTCGCGCGGATCGCGACGACCCCATCCTGCCGGATCGCCCGCGGCGGCCGCCCGGCGCGCAGCGGTGCGCGACCGGCTCCTGCCCCGGCAGGCTGGCATACCCGCACCCGCGGCTGCCCCAAACGTGCCCCTGACCACGGCGCGGACGGGTCCGAGCCCGGTTGCCGACCCCCCGGGGTTGCGGTTGTCTGGCGGCGAGATGAGTGCGAGCACGGGCGACGAGCAGCCGCCGACCGCGCCGGAGGACTCCGGGTCCGCCGTGCTGGTCGCCGCGATGGACGCCGCGCCCGCCGCCATCTGGTTCCTCGCCGGCGTCGGCGAGCCGGCCGTCTGGGCCAACGCGCGCGCCCGCGGCATGGGCGCCGGCTGGAGCGACCTGCCGGTCGTCGGGGGGCGCCCGGCCACCGAGCTCGTCGAGGCCGCGCTGCGCGCCGGCCGGCAGGACGCGCTGCACGGCCCGGTCGGCGGCGACGGCCCGGTCGGCACGGCCGTCGTCCGGCCCCTGCAGGTCGGCGGCGGCTACGGCGCGCTGCTCGTCCTGGAGACCGAGGCGGACCAGGAGCGCAGCCCCTGGCCGGTGGGCGAGGTCGACGTCGTCGAGAAGGTGCAGCACAGCCTGCTGCCGCCGTCGCTGCCGATGCTGCCCGACCTGTGGCTCTCCGGCAGCTACCACCGCGCCAGCTCGGTGCGCGCCGCCGGCGGGGACTGGTACGACGCGGTGGCGCTCGGCCAGGGCCGGCTCGCCCTCGTCGTCGGCGACGCGGTCGGGCACGGCGTCCCCGCCGCCGGGGCCATGAGCCGGCTGCGCGGCGCCATGCGCAGCAGCGCGCTGCTCGACCCCGAGCCGGCGTCGGTCATCCGCGCGCTCGACGCCTTCGCCGGCCAGATGGACGACGTCGAGGGCGCCTCGGTCTTCTACGGCGTGCTCGACGCCGCCACCGGGCGGCTGACCTACGCCGCGGCCGGCCACCCCGCGCCGCTGGTGGTCGGCACCGACGGCGACACCCGCTTCCTGCCGGTCACGCCGCGGCCACCGCTGGGCAGCGTGCCCGACGCCGTGACCGAGGTCGCCGAGCACCTGCTGGAGCAGGGCGCCACGCTCGTGCTCGTCTCCGACGGCGCGGTCGTCGGCGCGGGGGACAGCCCCGGCGACGGGATGTCCCGGCTGGCCGAGGTCGCCGCCGAGGTGCTCGCCGGTGCGGCGCCGCTGGAGGTGGAGGCGTCGGCCGACCTGGCCGCCGCGGTGGCCGAGGGGGTGCGCACGCCGCAGGGCTGGCCCGACGACGTCGCCGTCCTCGTCGCCCACCGCCGCGCGATGTCGCTGGAACCGGTCGTGCTCGACCTGCCCGCAGTGCCGTCGTCCCTCCCGGGTGTGCGGCGGCGGCTCGGCGCCTGGCTGGCCGGTCTCGGGATGGGCGAGCAGGACCGGGTGGGGGTGATGGTCGCCGTCGGCGAGGCGTGCGCCAACGCCGTCGAGCACGCCTACCGGGGCCAGGAGCCGGGGCGCATGTACCTCGACGCGCACGTCGACGTCGACGGGGTGCTCACCGTGCAGGTCCGCGACGAGGGCTCCTGGCGGCCGCCGGACCGTGATCCCGGCGACCGCGGCCGCGGCCTGCTGATCATGCGGCAGATGGTCGACCGCGTCGTCCTCGAGGAGGGGCACGGGACGACGGTCACGCTCAGCATCCGGCTGCGCCGGACCCCCGAGGTCGACGTGGAGCGCGCCGTGGCCGAGGCCGCCGCCACGGTCGTCGTCGACCGGACCACGATGCCGTGCGCGGTGGTGCGCGTGTCGGGGGCGGTGGACACCGTCAGCGCCGAGCTGCTGCGCATCCGGCTGCTCGAGGCCAGCCACGGCGGCACCTCCCGGGTGGAGCTCGACCTCGGCGGCGTGACGCTGCTCTCCAGCGCCGGCGTGCGCGTCGTGCTGGCCATCGCCCGGATCGCCCGCGACGAGCAGTGGCGCCTGGTGGTGCACGCGCCGGAGGGCGGCGTCACCCGGCACGTGCTGGAGATCAGCGGGCTGGGCGGGCAGGTCGACCTCGACTGAGCGGGGGACAGCCGGTTTGGGGAACGGCCCGGGTGCGCATCCCTGGCTCGTGAGACTGCGGCGCAGCGACGTGCACGGTCCCGGGTGGCGGCGACGCCGCGCCGGCAAGGGCTTCGCCTACTACGACGAGGACGGCGCCCTGATCAAGGACGAGCGGCTGGACCGGGTCCGCGCCCTCGCCATCCCGCCGGCCTGGCGCGACGTGTGGATCTGTCCCTGGCCCAACGGGCACATCCAGGCCACGGGCTTCGACGCGGCCGGCCGCAAGCAGTACCGCTACCACGACCGCTGGCGGCAGCGCCGGGACGCCGAGAAGCACGAGCGCGTGCTGGAGATCGCCCACCAGCTGCCCGACGTCCGCGACGCGGTGCACGACGCGATCACCGGCAGCGGCCTGTCCCGCGACCGGGTGCTCGCCGCCGCCGTCCGGCTGCTCGACCTCGGCGCCTTCCGCGTGGGCAGCGAGCAGTACGCCGAGGACAACGGCACCTACGGGCTGGCCACGCTGCGGCGCGACCACGTGCGGGTGCGCGGGGAGAAGGTGTTCTTCGCCTTCCCGGCCAAGGGCGGCAAGGACTGGGAGCTCGAGCTCAAGGACAAGCCGACCGCCGACGTCGTCCGCGAGCTGCTCAGGCGGCCGGACGACACCGGCGAGGACCTGCTCGGCTACTGGGAGGACGACCCGGCGGGGGAGGGGCAGGTCTGGCACGACGTCACCAGCAGCGAGATCAACTCCTACCTCAAGGAGGTCAGCGACGCCGAGATCACGGCCAAGGACTTCCGCACCTGGAACGCCACGGTGCTGATGGCCGCGACACTGGCCGAGGTGCCGCCGCCGACGTCGAAGACCGCGCGCAAGCGGGTGGTCAAGCAGGCCTACGAGCGGGTGTCGGACTCGCTGGGCAACACGCCCGCCGTCTGCAAGGCGTCCTACGTCGACCCGCGGGTGGTCGACCGGTTCGAGTCCGGCGAGACGATCGTCGAGGCCCTCCGGGAGGCGCAGCACGCGCCCGACGACCGCAGCCAGCAGCGGGTGCTGGAGCAGGCGGTCTGCCAGATGCTCACCGCCTGACGACGACGAAGGGCCCCGCCGGCTCGGCGGGGCCCTCGGTCGTCGGCTCAGTTGGTGGCGCTGTCGGCGATCGTGAAGAGGTCGATCAGGCCGGTGACCTCGAGGGGGCGGGTGACGGCGCGCGTGGTCGCGATGAGGCGCAGGCCGACGTCGCGGGAGCGCGCCGACTTCTGGGTCTCGACCAGCACGGCCAGCCCGGCGGAGCCGAGGAACTGGACGCCGGAGAGGTCGATCACCAGCTCCTTGGGCTGCTGCTCCAGCTGGCTGTCCAGGGAGGAGCGCAGCACGGGGGCGGTGAAGGTGTCCACCTCGCCCACGACGGTCACCGTGACCGAGCCGTCCTCACCGGTCGAGGTGGACAGCGTGATCACGTCGTCGAAGGGCGCCTCCGTGCCCTCGGCCGGCACGTCGTGCTGACCCTCGGCGGGCAGATCGGAAGTCGTCACGGACAGCAGCTCCTCTCGGCGGCAGGACCGGGCGGCGGTACCGCGGTGGTCAATCTACCGCTGCCCGCTCCGGGGATGTCGTGGCCCCGGGGCGAGCGTCCTCGAACGTGTTACCTGCCGGAACGCGAGGTCCCGGCGAGAGACGGCTGCTTGTTCAACCGCAGATCAAACGTAGACAACCGGATCATCCCACGCCAACCCCCGCCCGGGGGGGCTCCGCGAGCAGGGTCACGCATGGGGGGCAGCCCCACGGGTAGGGCGCGACCACGACACCGGTCGACCGGCCGGTCCCCCCGTCCCCCGGGACGGACGAGTGCGCGCACCGCCGCCGCACGCAGAACGGAGGCCACCCCATGAGCGAGAACGACCCCGGCGCGATCCACTCCGCGCAGAACGACCGCGAGTTCCCCGACGACGAGCGCGGCGTCACGGGGACCCGTGACGACGTCCGTGGCGACACCGGGGCCACCGGTCCCGAGGGCCAGACCGCCCGCGACGTCTTCCCCGAGGACAACGGGGTCCCGGACGTCTCCCAGGACGACTTCCCGACCATGCAGCGGTCCGAGGACCCGCAGTTCGCCCCGGAACCGGGCGACCGCGAGAGCCACGCGACCGTCGGCTTCGGCACCACCGCCCTCGAGCAGCAGGACGGGAAGCCGCTGTCCGGTCGCCTGGAGGAGGAGATCGCCGACGACGTCGCCGACGTGCGGCCGGCCGAGGACCCGGCCCGCGGCATCGGCCAGCTCGAGCAGGACTACGACACCACCCCGGTCTCCGACTCCGGGACCAACCGCACCGCCGACGACGTCGAGGCGGCCCTCGACCCCGTCGTCGGGGGCGAGGGCCCCGAGGAGACCGCGATGCACGTCGTGGACTGAGCGGCGCCCCGGACGGGTAGCGGCCCGCCCATGGCGATCGCAGAGGAGGTGCAGCGGTTGAGCGCTCCGGTACGCCGCTGGGCCCGCACCCAGAAGCGCGAGTACACCAACGGCGCCGAGCGCCCGCTCGGCGGCGACCTGGGCGCGATGGGCGTCTACTCGGGGCTGGTGGCGGCGGGGGTGGCCGCGGTGCGGGCCTCCGGCCGCGACCTGCCCGACCGCATCCCCGTGGGCGACGCCGTCCTGCTCACCGTCGCCACCTTCCGGCTGGCCCGGCGGCTGGCCAAGGACCCGGTGACCAGCCCGCTCCGGGCGCCGTTCACCGCCTTCCAGGGCCCCTCCGGGCACGCGGAGGTGGCCGAGGAGGTCCGCGAGCACGGGGGCGTCAAGCACGCCGTCGGCGAGCTGCTCACCTGCCCGTTCTGCCTCGCGCAGTGGGTGGGGACGGCGTTCGTGTTCGGCTACGCCACCGCGCCGCGGGCCACCCGCCTCGCCGCGCTGACCATGACCACGGTCGCCGGCTCCGATGTCCTGCAGTTCCTCTACGACGCGATCCAGAACGGCGCGTTGACCGGCAGGGGCGAAGGGGTCGACGAAGGAGGACGATGAGTGCGGTTCCGCCCCGGGCACGCAGGACGAGGGCGGTCCACGCCCGGTGACCTCTTCCCCCGCCGGCGTGTCCCCCGGACGGGGGAGACCGACGGCCGGTCGACCTGACGCGGGCACCCGCTCGCCCCTATCCTGCGGATTCTCGACCGTCTGGCGGTCACCGGGACCCGAGCGGGCCCAGGCAGGGGAAGGGGCGGCATGCGGTCGATCTGGCGCGGGGCGGTGTCGTTCGGCCTCGTCAGCATCGGGGTGAAGCTGTACTCGGCGACCGAGGACAAGGACATCCGGTTCCACCAGGTGCACGTCACCGACGGTGGGCGGATCAAGTACAAGCGGGTCTGCTCGATCGACGGCGAAGAGGTCGAGTACTCAGACATCGCCAAGGGGTACGAGCTGCCCGACGGGCAGCTGGTGATCCTGACCGACGAGGACTTCGACGAGCTGCCGCTGTCGACGCGGCGCGAGATCGACGTCCTGCAGTTCGTCGACCAGGACGAGATCGACCCGATCCACTTCGAGAAGACCTACTACCTGGAGCCCGACGGCCCGGCGACGCGGCCGTACGTGCTGCTGCGCGACGCGCTGGAGAACGCCGGCCAGGTCGCGATCACCAAGATCGCGCTGCGCCAGCGGGAGTCGCTGGCGGCGCTGCGCGTGCGCGACGGCGTGCTGGTGCTGCACACCATGCGCTGGCCCGACGAGATCCGGACGCCCGACTTCGGCTTCCTCGACGAGGACATCTCGGTCCGCCCGCAGGAGCTGCAGATGGCCGAGGCGCTCATCGCCTCGATGTCCGCCTCGTTCGACGCCGGCGAGTTCACCGACGACTACCGCGCCGCCATGGAGGCCCTGCTCGAGGCCAAGACCTCGGGCGGCGACGTGCAGCCGGTGCCCGAGGTGGCCGACACCGGCGCGGCCGTGGTCGACCTCATGAGCGCGCTGCGCGCCAGCGTCGAGCGGGCCCGCGGCGGCGGCGCCGAGGAGGAGCCGGCGCCGCGCAGCGCCCCGCGCAAGACCGCCGCGGCGAAGAAGGCCGCACCCGCGAAGAAGGCGACCCCGGCGAAGAAGACCACGACCGCGAAGAAGACGACGGCGAAGAAGACGGCGGCGGACAAGCAGCCGGCCAAGCGCGCCACCCGCCGCAGCGCCTGACGTGCCCGCCCGGCGCCGATCGGCGGCCGACCCGCTGGCCGAGTACCGCGCCAAGCGGGACCCGGCGCGCACCGCGGAGCCGGTGCCGCCGGAGGGTCGGC
This sequence comes from Geodermatophilus sp. SYSU D00691, assembly GCF_054050275.1. Classification (NCBI taxonomy): domain Bacteria; kingdom Bacillati; phylum Actinomycetota; class Actinomycetes; order Geodermatophilales; family Geodermatophilaceae; genus Geodermatophilus; species Geodermatophilus sp. SYSU D00691. The sequence goes on along the minus strand of NZ_JBJGYZ010000048.1, from coordinate 16,934 downwards.
CGCTGCCGGCGGGGGACGACGACACCTTCGTCGTCCAGGAGCACCGCACGCCGCGTGGGGATCCCGCCCACCCGAGGGGCGAGCGGGTGCACTGGGACCTGCGGCTGGAGCGCGACGGCGTCCTCAAGAGCTGGGCCGTGCCCAAGGGCCCGCCGCTCGAGCCGGACGTGAACCGGCTCGCCGTCCCCACCGAGGACCACCCGCTGGAGTACGCCTCCTTCGCGGGGACCATCGCCGCCGGCGAGTACGGCGGCGGGCACGTGACCATCTGGGACGCCGGCCGCTACGAGACCGAGAAGTGGGACGACAGGCACGTCATCGTCCGGTTCGACGGTCGCCGGCTGCAGGGCCGGTACGTGCTCTTCCCGCTCGCCGACGGCACCTGGAACCTCAAGCGGCTGGACCCGTCCACCGAGCGGCTGCCGGCCCGGCTGGCCCGCCCGGGGTTCACCCCGATGCTGGCCACCCCGGGGGAGCTGCCGCCGGCCGCCGAGGACGACGCGTGGGGCTACGAGTTCAAGTGGGACGGCGTCCGCGCCGTCGCCCTCGTCTCCGGCGGCCGGCTCGCGCTGCGCTCGCGCAAGGGCGACGACATCACCGTGCGCTACCCCGAGCTGGCCCGGCTGCCGGACTCGCTGGCCGGGCGCGACGCCGTCCTCGACGGGGAGGTGGTGGCCCTCGACGAGCAGGGCCGCCCCGACTTCGGCGCGCTGCAGAACCGCATGCACCGCACCGGTCCCGAGGTGCCCAGGATGGCCGCGGAGAAGCCGGTGACCTACCTGGTGTTCGACCTCCTCGCGGTCGACGGCGAGGACCTGCTCGACCTGCCCTACGCCGAGCGGCGGGCCCGGCTGGACGCCCTCGCGCCGGGCGGGCACCGCTGGGGCGCCACCCCCTGGTTCGCCGGCGGCGGGGAGACCATCGCCGCGGCGGGTCTGGAGAACGGGCTGGAGGGCGTCGTCGCCAAGCGGCTGGACTCGCCGTACCGGCCCGGCGTCCGCGGGCCGGAGTGGGTCAAGGTCAAGAACTTCCGCACCCAGTCGGTCGTCGTCGGCGGCTGGCGGCCGGGCAAGGGACGCCGGGCCGGGGGAGTGGGCTCGCTGCTGTTCGGGGTGCACGACGACGAGGGGCGCCTGGTCTACGCCGGGCACGTGGGCACCGGCTTCACCGACCAGGCGCTGCGCGAGCTCGAGGGGCTGTTCACCCGGCGGCGGACCTCGCCGTTCGACGGCGCGCTCCCGCGCGAGGTCACCCGCGACGCGCGGTGGGTGGAACCGGTCCTCGTGGGCGAGGTCGCCTACGGCGTGTGGACGGCGGACGGCCGGTTGCGCCACCCTTCGTGGCGGGGGTTGCGGGACGACGTGGACCCGGAGGACGTGGTGGTCGAGTGGTAGCCGATTCCCGCCAGCGGGTGCGGGTCGACGGTCGGCAGCTGACCGTCTCGAACCTGGACAAGGTCCTCTTCCCGGACGTCTCGTTCACCAAGGCCCGGGTGATCGACTACTACGTGCGCATCGCCCCGGTGCTGCTGCCGCACCTGTCCGGCCGGCCGGTGACGTTCACGCGGTGGCCCGACGGCGTGGAGGGCCAGGCGTTCTTCGAGAAGAACAGCGCCCGGCACGCGCCGGACTGGGTGCGCCGGGTGACCGTGCCGAGCCCCGGCAGCTCCAAGGGCCGGGAGGTGCTGGACATGGTGCTGCTCGAGACCGTGGCCGACCTGGCCTGGGCGGCCAACCTGGCCGCGCTGGAGCTGCACGTGCCGCAGTGGCAGATCGGCAGCAAGCGCCAGCCGGCGCTGCCCGACCTGCTGGTGCTCGACCTCGACCCCGGCCCGAACGCCGGCATCTACGAGTGCTGCCTGGTGGCCGAGCGGCTGCGCGAGCGGCTGGTCGCCGACGGCCTCGACCCGGTGGTGAAGACGTCGGGTTCGAAGGGGATGCAGGTCTACGCGCCGATCCGGGTCACCGACCGGGAGCACCCCAGCCGCTACGCCAAGCACCTGGCGCAGGCGCTGTCGGCCGAGACGCCCGAGCAGGTGGTCTGGCGCATGGAGAAGGTGCTGCGGCCGGGCAAGGTGCTGGTCGACTGGAGCCAGAACAACCCGGCCAAGACGACGGTGGCGCCGTACTCGCTGCGCGCCCGGCCCGACGCCACGGTCTCGGCGCCGATCGGCTGGGACGAGGTGGACGCGGTCCGGGAGGGCGACGCCGAACCCGGTGCGCTGCGCTTCCGCACCGGGGAGGTGCTCGAGCGGGTCGAGGAGTACGGCGACCTGTTCGACGTCGCCGACCGGCAGCGCGCGACGCTCCCGTCCGTCTGAGGCCCCCCTCCGAGGGAGGACCGCGCCGGGGCGGTCTGGGACGATCGCCGTCGTGTCTGCTGCAGGTCCGGAGCCCGACCGGTTCACCGACGCCGGCCGGCTGGTCGTCCGCTGCCCTGACCGGCCGGGCATCGTCGCCGTCCTGTCCCGGCTGCTCGCCGACGTCGGAGCGAACATCACCGAGTCGCAGCAGCACTCCTCCGACCCGGTCGGCGGCACCTTCACCCTCCGCCTGGAGTTCGTGCTGCCCGGGCTGGCCACCCACCGCCAGCACCTGGAGGGCGCGCTGAGCCTGCTCGCCCGGCAGTGGGGGATGACGTGGCGGCTGACCGAGGCCGCGCACCGCCCGAGCCTCGCCGTCTTCGTCAGCCGGACCGACCACGTGCTGCAGGAGCTGATCTACCGGGTCCGCGCCGGTGACCTGCGGGCCGAGATCACCGCCGTCGTCTCCAACCACCCCGACCTCGAGCCGGTGGCCAAGGCGGCGGGCATCCCGTTCCACCACGTGCCGGTCACGCCCGGCACGAAGGCGCAGGCCGAGGCGCGGGCCCTGGAGCTCATCGGCGACGTCGACCTGGTGGTGCTGGCCCGCTACATGCAGATCGTCTCGGAGGACTTCTGCGCCCGCTTCCCGGAGCGGCTGATCAACATCCACCACAGCTTCCTGCCGGCGTTCGTCGGGGCGAACCCGTACCAGGCCGCTCACGACCGCGGCGTGAAGCTGATCGGCGCCACCGCCCACTACGTGACCCCGGAACTGGACGCCGGTCCGATCATCGAGCAGGAGGTCGCCCGCATCGACCACCGCGCCACGGTCGAGGACATGCGCCGGGTGGGCCGCTACGTGGAGCGGCAGGTGCTCGCGCAGGCGGTCACGTGGCACGTCGAGGACCGCGTCATCGTCGAGGGGCACCGCACCATCGTCTTCGCCTGATCCACGGGCGCCGCCCGGGTCCTTTTGCGGCGTTCTGCACGCTCCTGCGGTCGTGCCGCACCGCGGGGGCGTGCACAACACGCAGGAGTGGCCCCGTCCCCGCAACTCCCCGGGTCGAACTCGTGCTGCTCGGGTCCTGCAGCGCTCCCGCAGCGCGAGTTGACCCCCCGAAGGCGCGCCATGGCGGACGCGTCCGGTCCCTCTTGCGGTCATCTGCTTGCCTCTGCGGTCGTGCAGCGCCGCGAGAGCGTGCAGAACACCGCAAGAGCGAGGCGACGGGAGGGCGCGGCCTGTGACCGTGTGCGCGAACTGGCAGGGGACGGGCGTCCTGCTGACACCCCGCGCACACGGTCGGCTCGGGCCCGAGGCTGGTTCCCACTGGGCGGAAAGATCGATTGGGTTCCGCTTTCCCTGCGCACCTAGGGTCCGTCGGTCGGCCACCGAGGACCTGGAGGGGACATGAGCTCGTCGTCCACCACGACCCGCAGCGGCGCCGGGACCGCAGCCCGCGCCGCCGGTTGGGTCGCGCCGCTGTGCTGGATCGCCGTCCTCCTCGACGGCTTCGACCTCGTCGTGGTCGGCACGGTGGTGCCCGCGCTGCAGGAGCCCTCCGAGTGGGGGCTGTCCGGGGCCGGGACGACCTTCGTCATCACCATCGGCCTGGTCGGCATGATGATCGGCGCGCTGACCGTGGGCACGCTGACCGACGTGGTGGGCCGGCGCAAGGCGCTCATCGGCGCCGTCGCCTCCTTCTCGCTGTTCACCCTGCTCTGCGCCTTCGCGCCCAACGCCGGCACGTTCGGCGTGCTGCGCTTCCTGGCCGGCCTCGGCCTCGGCGGCTGCCTGCCGACGGCGATCGCGATGGTCAACGAGTTCACCCGCGGCGGCCGCAGCGGGCGGGCGACCACCACCGTGATGACCGGCTACCACGTGGGCGCGGTGGCCACCGCGGCGCTGGCGATCATGGTCGTGGAGCCGATCGGCTGGCGCTGGATGTTCGTCATCGGCGCGCTGCCGGCGCTCGTGCTGGTGCCCCTGATGCTGCTCCGGCTGCCCGAGTCGGCCTCCTTCCTCGTGGCCAAGGGCCGCCGAGCCGAGGCCGAGGACGTCGCCCGCCGCTACGGACTGGAGCTAGAGGAGCCGACGGCGGGGGTCGACGAGCACGCCGGGGAGAGCGCCGGCGCCACGCTGAAGACCCTGTTCGCCCGCCCGTGGCTGCGCAACACCGTGGCCATCGGGGTGACGTCGTTCATGGGCCTGCTGCTGGTCTACGGCCTGAACAACTGGCTGCCGACGATCATGCGCGAGGCCGACTACGACCTGGGCGCCGCGCTGGCCTTCCTGCTGGTGCTCAACGTCGGCGCGATCGTGGGCCTGCTGGTGGCCGGCGCGGTCGCCGACCGGATCGGCACGCGCACCGCCGGCATCATCTGGTTCGCCGCGGCCGCGGTCTTCCTCGCGCTGCTCTCGGTGCGGCTGCCGATCGCCGGCCTCTACGTGCTGGTGTTCCTCACCGGCTGCTTCGTCTTCAGCTCGCAGGTGCTGGTGTACGCGTTCGTCAGCGGCAACCACCCGCCCCAGGTGCGCGCCACGGCGCTCGGCTGGTCGGCCGGCGCGGGGCGCGTCGGCGCGATCGTCGGTCCGGTGCTCACCGGCGCGCTGTTCGCCGCCGGCAACGCGTTCCCGTGGGGCTTCTACATGTTCTCGGTCGTCGGCGTGCTGGGCGCGCTGGCGCTGGCCGTGGCGCGGACCCGGCGCCCGTGATCAGAGCGCGGACCCGGCGCCCGTGATCAGAGCGCGGACCCGGCGCGTCTGATCAGTCGCGCGGGCGCTTGCGGTCCTGGTCGGCCAGGAAGCGCTCCAGCTCGGTGGCCAGCTCGTCGCCGCTGGGCAGGCCGCCGGTCTCGCCGAGCAGCCCGTTGTCCTCGCGGGCGGCGGTGAACGCGTCGAACTGCTGCTCGAGCGCGGCCACGACCGCGGTGTTCTCCGGGTTGCGGGAGATCTGCTCGTCGATCTCGGTGCGGTTGGCCTCGGCGGCCTCGCGCAGCCCCTCGACGGGCAGGTGCAGGCCGGTCAGCCGCTCCAGGTGCTCGAGCAGCGTCAGCGAGGCGGCCGGGTAGGTGGCCTGGGCCAGGTAGTGCGGCACGTGCGCGGCGACGCCGAACGCGTCGACGCCGGCCTCGCCGAGCCGCAGCTCGAGCAGCGCCGGGACGCTGCCCGGGATGCGCATCTCGCCCCAGTACACCGGGTACGACTCGATGAGCGCCCGCCGGCTGGCGTGCGCGGTGACGGTCACCGGGCGGGTGTGCGGCACCGGCATGGGGATCGCCTGCAGCGCGACCACCGACGTCACGCCGAGCCGCTCGACCAGCCACCGGACGGCGGCGACGAAGCGCTGCCACGCGTAGTCGGGCTCGGCGCCGTGCAGCAGCAGGAAGGTCTCGCCGGCGTCGTCCTCGACCGCGTAGAGGTTGATCTCCGGGGCGGTGAACGACTCGTAGTGGTCGCCCTGGAAGGTCATCCGCGGCCGGTGCGCCCGGTAGTCGACCAGGCTGTCGACGTCGAAGCGGGCGATGACCCGGTGCGGCAGGTCGGCCAGCAGGTGCGACCCGGCCAGGGCCGCGGCGTGGGCGGCGTCGAACTCGCCGGCCAGGTCGTGCACGAGCACGAGCCCGCGGCGCTCCCCGGGCGCACCGGCCTCGGCCTCGCGGGCGAGCAGCGGCTCCGCCTCGGGGAGCAGCTCGACGAGCTCCTCCGGACGCTGGACCACGGCGACCTCCTACAGCCTCTGCCGGTGGACCCCCGGTGCAGCTCCCGCGGAGGGTCCGGCATTCCCATCGTCCCCCGGGCGGGGTCAGCCGCGGTCGCCGTCCGTCGCCGGCTCGGCCACCAGCCGGCTGCCCTGCTCGTCGCCGGCCACCCGGGCCACCGTCCCGTCGGCGGCCACCTCGGGATCTCGCTGGTCCAGCTGGTCGCGCACGTAGCGGTAGGTGACGGCGATCAGCGCGGCCACCGGCACCGAGAGGAAGGCGCCGATGATGCCGGCCAGGCTGCTGCCCGCGGTGACCGCGAGGATGACCACCGCGGCGTGCAGGTTGAACCCGCGGCCCTGGATGATCGGCTGCAGCACGTTGCCCTCGATCTGCTGCACGACGATCACGATGATCAGCACGATCAGGGCGTCGGTCGGGCCCTCGGTCACCAGCGCGATGAGGACGGCGAAGGCGCCGGCGACGAACGCACCGATGATCGGGATGAACGCGCCCAGGAACGTGATCACGGCCAGCGGGATCACCAGCGGGACGCCGAGCACCAGCAGCCCGACGCCGATGAAGAACGCGTCGACGAAGCCCACCAGCGCCTGCTGCTTGATGAACTCCGACAGCGTCGTCCACGCCTTCTGCGACAGCGCGGTGACGTGCGGCGCGGCCCGGGGGCCGGTCTGCGCGGCCAGCCACGGCGTCCACCGCGGGCCGTCCTTGAGGAAGAAGAAGCTCAGGACCAGCGCCAGCACGAGGTTGATCAGGCCGTTGCCGATCGACGTCGCGGTGGTCAGCGCGTAGCCGGCGATGTCGGTCGCGTTCTCCTGCAGCCGGGCGATGGCCGAGTCGATGGCGTTGCCGATCTGGTCCTCGCCGATGTTGAACGGCGGACCCTGCAGCCACTCCTGCACGTCCTCGAGCGCGGCCACGGTCTGGTCGGCCAGCTCGCCGGACTGGTCGGCCACCTGCGGGACGATCACCGCGACGATCGCGCCGAAGACGGCGAGGAAGCCCAGCAGCGCCACCGTGGCGGCCAGCGCCGGCGGCCACCCGTGGCGGCGCAGGAAGCGGGCGGGCGGCCAGAGCACGGTGGTGAACAGCAGGCCGAGCACGATCGGCAGCAGCACCACCCAGAACTTGCCGAGCACGTACCCGAGGACGACGACCCCGGCCACGATCAACAGCAGCTGCGCGGAGGCGATCGCCATCGTGCGCGTCGCCGAGCGGACCCGCTCCCCGCGCGCCGGCCCCGGTGCCGGCGCCGAGGTGGGCAGCGTGGTGTGGGCGCCGGCGTCGGGCAACCGGTCGCCCGCCACGGCGTCGCCGTCGGGGTCGGCGGGCGCCTCGTCGACGTCCCGGCGGCCGGGCAGCGGAAGCTTCATGGTCAAGATCCCAACACACGCAGGGCGGCGGCACGGGGACGCGCCGCCGTCGTACCTGCGTCGTAGCGTTCCCGCATGCCCCGAACCGCAACCGCCGACCACGTCGACCGCGCCGCCCTGCTCGAGTTCCTCCGGCCGCGGCACCGGGCCGTCCTGGTCACCCGGCGGTCCGGCGGCGCCCCGCAGCTCTCGCCCGTCACCTTCGGCGTCGACACCGAGGGCCGGGTCGTCGTCTCCACCTACCCGCAGCGGGCCAAGGTGACCAACGCCCGCCGCGACCCCGCGGTCTCGCTGTGCGTCCTGTCCGACGACTGGGACGGCCCCTGGGTGCAGGTGGACGGCGAGGCGGAGGTGCTCGACCTGCCCGAGGCGCTGGAGCCGCTCGTGGAGTACTTCCGGGTGATCAGCGGGGAGCACCCCGACTGGGAGGAGTACCGCGCGGCCATGGTGCGCCAGGGCAAGTCGCTGGTGCGGATCACGATCACCGGGTGGGGGCCGGTCGCCACCGGCGGTTTCCCGCCCGAGGTGATCGGCAAGCTCTGACCCTTGCTTAAGCGGATGAAAGCTGACAGGCTTGCGGAGTGCCGTACGTGCTGACCGTCGACCAGCGCGCGAGCCGACGCGGTCCCGACCGCGTCGGTGACGCGCTGCGCCGGCTGGACGGCGCCGTGCCCGTGCTGCTGCCGTTCGAGCGCACCGCCGGCGACGAGTTCCAGGGCCTGCTGGCCGAACCGGCCGACGTGGTCGACGTGGTGCTGCTGCTGGTGCGGCTCGGCGGCTGGAGCATCGGCGTGGGCGCCGGCCCGGTGCAGACGCCGCTGCCCGAGAGCACGCGGGCCGGTGCGGGGCCGGCGTACCTGTCCGCCCGGCGGGCGATCGACGCGGCCAAGCAGCGCCCGTTCCGGCTCGCGGTGCGCGGGGCCGTGCCGCCCGAGGCGGCCGACGCGCAGGCGGTGCTCACCGCGCTGGCCGCGCTGGTCGACCGGCGCAGCGAGCAGGCGTGGGAGGCCATCGCGCTCGTGGAGCAGGGCCGCACCCAGTCCGACGCCGCCGCGGCGCTGGGCATCTCCCGCCAGGCGGTGGGCCAGCGGCTGGCGGCGGGCCTGTGGGAACTGGAGCGCGAACTGCGCCCGGCGGCGGCCCACCTGCTGGCGCGGGCCGCGGGATGAGGTGTCCGTGCTCGTCGCCGTCCTGATCCTGGTGTCGCTGACCGTCGCCGGCGGACTGGCGCTGACCCTGCTGGGGGAGCGGGTGCGCCCGGCGTGGACGGCGACCGTGCTGGCCGCGTCCCTGGGCGTGGCCGCCGTCCTGGCGTGGGTGGCCGACCCGGCGTCCGGCGGGGTGGTGCAGGCGACCGTGCTGCTCGCCTTCGCCGCGGCGGTGGTCGGCGGGGGGCCGGTCGCGACCGCGGTGCTCCGCTCGGCCGATCCCACCGACGCGGTGGCGGCCGGCGGGCCGGGTGACCCCGACGTGCTGCGCGGCGGGGCCTGGATCGGCGTGCTCGAGCGGGCCGCGGTCGCCGGCACGCTGCTGGTGGGCTGGCCCGAGGGCCTCGCCGTCGTCCTGGCCGTCAAGGGGCTCGGGCGCTTCGCCGAGCTCAAGGTGTCCGCGGCCGCCGAGCGCTTCATCCTCGGCACCCTCGCCAGCGCCCTGTGGGCCGTCGCCTGCGTCGGGGTCGTGGAACTGCTCCGCCGCTGACCGGCCACCCGATCAGGTTCCTCCGCCCCACCTGCGGTTTCCGCCTCTCGACGGCGGGGAATGCCCCGGCCCGATCCCGAGCCAGGAGGAGGAGCCGTGACCCAGGACCCGCGCCCGCTCTCGCCCGAGGAACTCGCCGCCGAGGGTGCCGCCGCGTTGCCGGACAAGGAGGTCGTCTCGCTGCTCGACCTCAACGCCGACCTCGACATCGCGCTCGACGCGGCCGCCCCGATCGACCTCGCCGTGGCGGCCAACGCCAACGTCGCCGCGCCCATCGACGCGGCCGTCGGCGCCAACGTCCTGTCGGAGGGCTCGACCGCCCAGGCCCTCGCCGACCAGGGCGTCCTCATCGACCAGGGCATCACCGGCGAGGCGGTCGCCACCGCGCCGCAGGACGCCACCGTCGACCAGACCGGCGACGACGCCGCTGCGGGCGACGAGCCCGCCCCGGCGCCGACCACGCCGGACGACGGCACCGAGATCGGCGACCCGCTCTCCGGCGACCTGCTGGACGTGGACGTCGACCTGGCCGCCGACGTCGACCTCGCCGCCCCGGTCGCCGGTGCGGTGGCCGCGAACGCCAACGTGGCCGCCCCGATCGACGCCGCCGTCGCGGCCAACGTGGGCTCGGTCGACTCGCAGGCCACGGCGATCGCGCAGCAGGACGCGATCATCACGCAGGACATCGACGCCGACGCGCACGCGACGGCGGACCAGTCCTCCGGCATCACCCAGTGATCCCGCGCGGATGACCGGTCCGCGCACCGCCCCGATCGCCGTCCCCGCCGCGCCCGCCGCGGCGGGGACCGACCGGGAGGTGCTCCAGCGCGCCGCGGGCGTGGAGCTGCTCGGCGAGATCCCCGGTTCCGGCTACCGCCGGCCGCCCGCGCTCGCCCGCCGCGGCGACGGCCAGGTGGTCACGCTGACCCCGCTGGTGCAGCAGGTGCTGGCCGCGGTGGACGGCTCCCGGACGGTGGCCGAGGTGGCCGACGCCGTCGGCGCCGCCACCGGGCGGCTCGTGCGGCCGGATGACGTCCGCCAGCTGGTCGACCGGACGCTGCGGCCGATGGGGCTCCTGCTCCCCGCCGACGGCCGCGAGCCGGAGCTGCGCCGCGCCGCACCCCTGCTCGGGCTGCGGTTCCGCCGCGTGGTGACCGACCCCGCCGTCACGCGGCGGGTCACGGCGCCCTTCGCGGTGCTCTTCTCGCCGCTGGTCGTCGTCCCGGTGGTCCTCGCCTTCGCCGCGGTGGCCTTCTGGGTGCTCTTCCGGGAGGGCCTGGCCGCGGCCACCGCGCAGGCCTTCGCCGTCCCCGGCGTCTTCCTCGCGATCGTGCTGGTGACCGTGCTGTCGGCGGGCTTCCACGAGTTCGGGCACGCCGCGGCAGCCCGCTACGGCGGGGCGACGCCCGGCGCCATGGGCTTCGGGCTGTACCTGCTCTGGCCGGCGTTCTACACCGACGTCACCGACAGCTACCGGCTCGGCCGCGCCGGGCGGGTGCGCACCGACCTCGGCGGGCTGTACTTCAACGCCGTCGTCGTCCTGCTCACCTTCGCCGTCTGGTGGGGAACCGGCTGGCACGCCGTGCTGCTGGTGGTCGCCACGCAGATCCTGCAGATGGTCCGCCAGCTCGCCCCGCTGCTGCGGTTCGACGGCTACCACGTGCTCGCCGACGTCACCGGCGTGCCGGACCTCTACCAGCGGATCGGACCGGTGCTGCGGGGGCTGCTGCCGGGCCGCCGGCGCGCGCCCGAGGCCGCCGCGCTCAAGCCGTGGGCGCGCGTGGTCGTGACGCTGTGGGTGCTGCTCGTCGTCCCGCTGATGCTCGGGACGTTCCTGCTCATGGTGCTGGCCCTGCCCCGGCTGCTGGGCACCGCGTGGGCGTCGGTGCGGGAGCAGGCGGCGCTGATCGGCGGCGACGTCGGCGACGGTGACCTCCTGGGCGCGCTCGCCCGCGCGCTGGCGGTCGTCGCCGTCGTGCTGCCGATCGCCGGCCTGCTCGTCGTGCTCGCGAGCGCCGTCCGGCGTGCGGCGGCCGGCGTGCGGCGGCGCACCGAGGGGCGGCCGGGCCGGCGCGCGCTCGCGCTGGTGGTCGCCGCCGCCCTCCTCGCGGGTCTCGCCTGGGCGTGGTGGCCCGCCGGCGACCGGTACCGGCCGGTGCAGCCGTACGAGGGCGGCACCGTCCTCGACGCGGTGCCCGCCGGGCTGGGCGGCAGCGCGCCCGGCCTCGACCAGGGCAGCCGGGGGACCGGGCTGACGATCTGGCCCGACGACGGCCCGTTGCCGACCGCCGACGCCCCCGCGCTCGCCCTGGTGCTCACGCCGGCGTCGCAGAGCTCGACCGCCGCGGACGGTCCCGTCGAGGGCCCCGGCGACGGCGGTGGGTCGGCCATCGACGCGCCGACGTGGGTCTTCCCGTTCGACCGCCCGCTCCCGCCGGGGGAGGGCGACAACCAGGCGCTGGCGGTGAACACCGAGGACGGCTCGGTGCTCTACGACGTCTCCTTCTCCCTGGTCTGGGTCGAGGAGGGCGACGAGGCCCTCAACCGCAACGAGGCCTTCGCCGCGGCCAGCTGCACCGGCTGCCGCACCGTCGCCGTCGCCTTCCAGGTCGTCGTCCTCGTCGGCTCGGTCGACGTCGTCGTGCCGCAGAACCTCGCGACCGCGGTCAACTACGCCTGCGTCGAGTGCGTGACCGCGGCGCTGGCGACCCAGCTGGTCGTGAGCGTCCCCGGCCCGCTCGGCGAGGAGGCCGGCCGCGAGCTCGCGGCGGTCTGGGCCGAGCTGCGCGCCTTCGGCGAGCAGATCACGGGGCTCTCCCTGTCGGAACTCCGCGACCGGCTCACCGAGTTCGAGGAGCGGATCCTCGCCGTCGTGCAGCAGTCGGCCCAGGAGCAGCCCCCGGAGCAGGCAGCGACGGGGAGCGGGTCGGCGACGCCCACGGGGACCCCGTCCGGGGGAGCCGGCACGGCCGACGGCACGGCCGACGACGCGGCCGACGACGCGGCCGGGGACGCGGCCGGGGACGCTCCGGCCGGGACGGAGGAGGACGCCGCACCCGCCGGGGAGGTCGGCGAGCAGGCCGGGACGACGACCCCTGACGACGCGTCCACGGGCGGCACCGCGACCGACGAGCCCGCGGCCACCACGTCGGCACCGGCGGAGGAGTCGGCGGAACTGCCGGCCGAGCAGGCGCCCGAACCCGCGCCGACGTCGCCCGGCACCACCGGCTGAGCGCGCGGGACGATCACCGCGCGGCGAGAATGATCCCGTGTCCGAGTCGCCCGCTCCCGGTGCCATCCGCAACCCCGACCTGCTCGCGGTCTACTGCAACGACCACCTGGCCGCCTCGGTCGGCGGCATCGAGCTGGTCAAGCGGATGCTCGGCGTCCACGGCGGCACCGCCTACGAGGGCCCGCTGACCCAGCTGCTCGCCGAGCTGCGCGAGGAGAACTCCTCGCTCGAGACGCAGATGCAGGCGGTCGGCTTCCCCGTCCGCCGGTACAAGCAGGCCGCGCTGTGGGTCGGGGAGAAGGTGTCGCGGGCCAAGCTCAACGGCCGCCTGCTCGAGCGTTCGCCGCTGTCCGACCTGGTCGAGTTCGAGTTCCTCGCCTCGGCCGTGCGGGCCAAGCGCAGCGGCTTCGAGACGCTGCGGGAGGTCGCGGAGATCGACGGCCGTCTCGACGGGGCCGAGCTGGACCGGCTGATCGAGCAGGCCGACCGGCAGCACGAGTGGCTCACCCGCGCCCGCCGGGAGGTCGCCGCCCGGACGTTCGGCGGCGACGCCCACGCCCCCGAGGAGGCGGCGGACTGACGGCGCCGGTACAACCGATCCCATGTGCCACGACCACGACAGCCGGCCGCCCGCGCCGCCCCGGACCGGGGACGTCGCGGAACGCGGGACGCTGACCCTCACCGCCGCCGACGGCACCGAGTTCTCGGCCGCGTACGCGGCGCCCGCCGCCGAGCCGCGGGTGGGCGTGGTCATCCTGCCGGACATCCGCGGTCTGCACCCGTACTACGTCGCGCTCGCCGAGCGCTTCGCCGAGGCCGGGCTGCCGGCCGTCGCGTTCGACTGGTTCGGGCGGACGGCGGGCGTGTGCGGGGATCCCGGGACACGCGGGGCGGACTTCGACTGGCAGGCGCACATCCCGCAGACCCGGCCGGAGTCGATCGACGCCGACCTCGCCGCCGCCGTCGACTACCTGCGCGGGCGCACCCGGCCCGACCTGCCGGTGGTCACGGTGGGGTTCTGCTTCGGCGGCAGCCACTCCTGGCGGCAGAGCGGCGGCGACCTCGACCTCGCCGCGTGCGTCGGCTTCTACGGCAAGCCGTCGGTGGTCGGAGCGGCCGCCGGGCGGGCGCACCGGCCCACCCTGATGGTGATCGCGGGCGCCGACGCCGCCACCCCGGTGGCGGACCAGCTGGCGCTCGCCGAGACCATGCGCGCGGCCGGCGCCGAGGTCGAGACGGCGGTGTACGACGGCGCCCCGCACTCCTTCTTCGACCGGGCGTTCGGGGAGTGGGAGGACGCCTGCGCGGACGTCTGGCGGCGGGTCCTCGCGCTCACCGACCGGGTCGCCCGGACCTAGGCTGGCTGGACGGCGCCAGCCACCGAGCCGCGCACGAGGGGGGAGCATGGTCGCGCAGCCGAACCTGCCCGGGCACCGGCTGGTGCCCGCGCACGAGACGTCCGCCGCGACGTCCCGGCCGCCGGCGGCCCCACCGGAGGACCTGCCGCCGGAGACCGCGGACGCCGCCGAGGTCGCGGCGGCGCCGGCGGAGGAGGCGGAGGAGGCGGCCGAGCCCGGGCCCGCCGTCGCGGTGCCCGGCGCGCCGGCCGCGGAGCCGATGGCCGCGTCCGGCGGGCTGCCGCGGTGGCTGCTGCTCCTTCTCGGGGCGGCGGCCGCGACCGTCGCGATCGCCGGTCTGCGGGAGATCTCCTGGCTCGTCGCGCCCATCCTGCTGGCGCTGGTCGTGGTCATCGCGCTCGCACCGGTGCAGAGCTGGCTGATGCGCGCCGGCTGGCCGCGCTGGGCCAGCGCCACCGTGCTGCTCGTCCTCGTCTGGACGGTGCTGCTCGCCTTCGTCGGCCTGCTGGTCCTCTCCATCGCGCAGTTCGCCGCCCTGCTCCCCGACTACGCCGGCCGCGCCGAGGTGCTGATCAGCGACGTCGTCCTCGACCTCAACGACGCCGGGGTGGTCAGTGGCCAGCTCTCCGACCTGGTCCGCGGCATCGACTACAGCCAGCTGGTCGGCGTGGCCACCGGGCTGCTGGGCCGCCTCACCGACGCGGCCAGCACGCTGCTGCTCCTGCTCTCCGCGCTGGTGTTCCTCGCCATCGAGTCCGGGGGCTTCGGCCGCCGGCTGGCGCTGGTCGCCGCCGAGCGCCCGCACCTGCCGATCGCGCTCGGCCTCTTCGCCCGCGGCACCCGCAGCTACCTGCTCGTCAGCACGGTCTTCGGGTTCGTCGTCGCCGTCGGCGACGCCATCGGCCTGGCCCTGCTCGGGGTCCCGGCCGCCGTGCTCTGGGGCGTGCTGTCGTTCATCACCAACTACGTGCCGAACATCGGCTTCGTCCTGGGCCTCATCCCGCCGGCGCTGCTCGCCCTGCTCGCCGGCGGCTGGGGCAAGTTCACCGCCGTCGTGATCCTGTACTGCGTGCTGAACTTCGTCGTCCAGACGCTGGTCCAGCCGCGCTTCGTGGGCGACTCGGTCGGGCTGTCGATGACGGTGACGTTCGTGGCGCTGCTGTTCTGGGGCTGGGTGCTGGGCGCGCTCGGCGCCCTGCTGGCCATCCCGCTCACCCTGCTGGTCAAGGCGCTGCTGGTCGACGTCGACCCGCGGGGGCACTGGCTGGACGTCATCCTGCGCGAGGAACCGCGGGCGCCGCGCACGTCGAGAGCCCGCCGGCGGGCGCACACCCGGCGGGCGGCGCTGGCCTCGGTGCGGGCCCTGCACCCGCACCGCCGGACGCCCCACGGCTGACCCTCGACACGCGCGCTGAGCTGCGCAGACGGAATGTCGTACCCCCTCCGTACGTTGCACCTGTGTCGGGTGGACGCGCCGCTCGGCGAACCGAGGAGGACACCCATGAAGGGCGACCGTGTCGAGGTCGTCATCGACGCCGGTGACGACACCCGCACCTACGAGATCGAGGCCACCCGGGCCGGCCGCCGGGTGGAGATCACCCACGGCCGGGGGCTCGTGGAGGTCACCGAGACCACCCGCGGCGGCACCCGTGTGCGCACCGCGCGGTTCATGGCCAACCGCGTGCTGGCCCTGGTCGAGCACCCGGCGTCGCAGGACGTGCTGCCCGACGACGCCGCGGTGACCCAGCTGCGCCAGCCCGCCTGAACGGGGTAGTCCCGTCCCGTGGCTCAGGAGCTCGTCGTGATGGTCGGGCTCCAGGGCAGCGGGAAGACGACGTGGGTGGCCCAGCACCTGGCCGGCACCCACGCCGTCGTGAGCAAGGACCACTGGCCCCGTGCCCGCCGGCGCGAGGCGCGGCAGCGCCGCGTCGTCGCCGAGCTGCTGGCGGCGGGGCGCAGCGTGGTGGTCGACAACACCAACCCCTCCGTCGAGGAGCGCGCGCCGCTCGTCGCGGCGGCCCGCGCCGCCGGGGTGCCGGTGCGCGCCGTCTGGCTGGACGTGCCCGTCGAGACGTGCCTGGAGCGCAACGCGCGGCGGGAGGGCCGGGCCCGCGTGCCGCTGGTCGGGGTGCACGCCACCCGCGCCCGGCTGGTGCCGCCCACGCCGGAGGAGGGCTTCACCGCGGTCGACGCGGTGCGCCCGGCGACCTGACCCGCCCGGCCGACCAGGGCACCCGGACCTTCCGGCACGGCCGTTGCTACCCGCCCGTAACCTGGCGGGCGCAGCAGGCGGCCGCCCCGGCGCAGCAGCCCGGCGGGCGGCCGGCATCCGGACGAAGGGAACCTCTAGATGAGCGAGGCAGGGAGCGCGGCCCGCCGCGTGGCCATCGTGACCGGCGCGGCCCGCGGCATCGGCGCCGCCACCGCGATCCGGCTGGCCGCCGACGGGTTCGCCGTCGGCGTGCTCGACCTGGACGAGGGGCAGGCCAAGGCCACCGTCGAGGCGATCGAGGCCGCGGGCGGCACCGCCCTGGCCGTGGGCGCCGACGTCAGCGACACCGAGCAGGTGACCGCCGCCGTCGAGCGCGTGGCCGCCGAGCTCGGCCCACCGACCGTGCTGGTCAACAACGCCGGCGTGACCCGCGACAACATGCTCTTCAAGATGACCGAGTCCGACTGGGACACGGTCATGAACGTGCACCTGCGCGGCGCCTTCCTCATGACCCGCGCGGTGCAGAAGTACATGACCGAGGCGAAGTTCGGCCGGATCGTGAGCCTGTCCAGCGTCTCGGCGCTGGGCAACCGCGGGCAGACCAACTACTCCACGGCCAAGGCCGGTCTGCAGGGCTTCACCAAGACGGTGGCCATCGAGCTGGGCAAGTTCGGCGTCACCGCGAACGCGATCGCGCCCGGCTTCATCCAGACCGAGATGACCAGGGCGACCGCCGAGCGCATGGGCATCGCCTTCGACGACTTCATCGCGTTCGCCGCCAAGGAGATCCCGGTGCAGCGCGTGGGCCAGCCCGAGGACATCGCGCACCTGGTCTCGTTCCTCGTCAGCGAGGGCGCCGGCTTCGTGTCCGGCCAGGTCATCTACGCCGCCGGCGGTCCCAAGGCCTGAGCGGTGGAGGGGCCCGGGGGGGGCCCGCCCGCCCCGGCCCGGCACCCGGGGGGAATTTTTTGGGGTAATGGTACCCGGGGGACCCACAACCCTACCGCTCGCCCTCCAACGTGAAAAAAAACGGTAA
>NZ_JBJGYZ010000047.1:0-41249 GCF_054050275.1 Geodermatophilus sp. SYSU D00691 | reverse complement strand
CGGGCGGGGGGGGGGGGGGGGGGGGGGCCGCGGCGCGGGGGGCCCCCGGGGGGGGGGGCGGGCGGGGGGGGGGGGGGGGGGGGGGGCCCCCCGCCCCCCCCCCCCCCCGCTGCCGGTGCCGCGTGGTGCTGCGGAGCGCGGACGGCACCGTCGTCGACGTCGCGCTCCTCGGGCCCGCCGGCCGGCCCGGCCGGGGTTTCGAGGTGCAGATCGGGCGGTGGCTGGCCGCGGGCGCGCCGCGGGACCCCGCCTGGCTGGTGGCGGACGCCGACGCGCCGGACGGCGTCGCGGTCGACCTGCTCGCCTGGGTCGCCGGCGCCTGAATCCCCGCGGGCGCACGAGTTTCGCTCGCCGCCCGAGTGCGCCACGATGGTTGCGCCGCGTGCAGCCCTCACGCGGCTGGTCCTGGGTGGCCGTCTCCCGGCGGCCGCGTGGAGGTGGCGGCATGACCGCGATCGCCCCGAAGCCGATCGTCAGCCGGCCGAGCCCGTCCGCTCACCCCGTCAAGGGGTCGCGGCTCTCCAACCTCCTGCGGACCACCGACCACAAGACGATCGGCCTGATGTACCTGGTCACGTCGTTCGTGTGGTTCGTCGTCGGCGGCTTCATGGCGATGCTCATCCGGGGCGAGCTGGCCCGGCCGGGCCTGCAGTTCCTCTCACCCGAGCAGTACAACCAGCTGTTCACCATGCACGGCACGATCATGCTGCTGTTCTTCGCGACGCCGCTGTTCTTCGCGTTCGGCAACCTGATCATGCCGCTGCAGATCGGCGCGCCCGACGTGGCGTTCCCGCGGCTGAACGCGTTCTCGTACTGGCTGTTCCTCTTCGGCAGCTCGATCGCGGTGGCCGGCTTCCTCACCCCGGGCGGTGCAGCCGACTTCGGCTGGTACGCCTACACGCCGCTGTCAGACGTGGTGCACAGCCCGGGGGCAGGCGCCAACCTCTGGATCGCCGGCCTGGCCGTCTCCGGCCTGGGCACGATCCTCGGCGCGGTCAACTTCGCCACCACGATCGTCACCCTGCGCGCACCCGGCATGACCATGTTCCGGATGCCGATCTTCACCTGGAACACCCTGATCACGAGCCTGCTCGTGCTGATCGCGTTCCCGATCCTGACCGCGGCGCTGTTCGGCCTGCTGGCCGACCGCAACCTCGGCGCGCTCGTCTACTCCGACGAGAACGGCGGCCCGATGCTGTGGCAGCACCTGTTCTGGTACTTCGGCCACCCCGAGGTCTACATCATCGCGCTGCCGTTCTTCGGCATCATCACCGAGGTCATCCCGGTGTTCAGCCGCAAGCCGCTGTTCGGCTACAAGGGCATGGTCTTCGCGACGATCTCGATCGGCTTCCTGTCGTTCGCGGTCTGGGCGCACCACATGTTCGCCACCGGCGCGGTTCTGCTGCCGTTCTTCAGCTTCCTGACCTACCTGATCGCCGTCCCGACCGGTATCAAGTTCGTCAACTGGATCGGCACCATGTGGAAGGGCCAGCTCAGCTTCGAGACCCCCATGCTGTGGGCGGTCGGCTTCCTGGTGACCTTCCTCCTGGGCGGCCTCACCGGCGTGCTGCTGGCCTCACCGCCGCTGGACTGGCACCTCAACGACAGCTACTTCGTCGTCGCGCACTTCCACTACGTCGTCTTCGGCACCGTCGTGTTCGCCGCCAACGCCGGCATCGCGTTCTGGTTCCCGAAACTGTGCGGCCGGATGCTCGACGAGCGGCTGGGCAAGCTTCAGTTCTGGATGACGTTCATCGGCTTCCACGGCACGTTCCTGGTGCAGCACTGGCTGGGCAGCGAGGGCATGCCGCGCCGCTACGTGGACTACCTGCCCACCGACGAGTTCACGGTGCTGAACACCATCTCGTCGATCTTCAGCTTCGTGCTCGGCGCCTCGATCGTCCCGTTCCTCTTCAACGTGGTGAAGTCGTGGCGGCACGGGCCGCTGGCGCTGCGCGACGACCCCTGGGGCCACGGCAACTCGCTGGAGTGGGCGACGTCCTCGCCGCCGCCGCGGCACAACTTCCTCGAGATCCCGCGCATCCGGTCCAACCGCCCGGCGTTCGAGGCGCACTACCCGCACCTCATCGAGCGGCTCGACGCGGAGGCGCACATGGGCAAGCGGCACGAGCCGTACGGCGGCGTGAGCGAGATCGGGGCGTCGGAGGGCCGCCGGCAGGGCCCGAAGGACCCCGACCCCACCTAGCCGAACGCCCCCCTGCCCTCACCGCTCGCACGCTCGCGGCGGACCCTGCCGGGGGCCGTTCCGGCAGGTCGCCCGGCGTCAGGGGAGAAAGGCGTCCAGGCCGAGGTCGGGGTGGGATGCGTCGGCGTCGTCCTCGGTGCCCCGCTCGTCGAGCGCCTCGCGGACGACGTGGGCGGCCAGCCCACCGCCGTAGCCCTTGCGCGCGAGCATGCCGATCAGCCGGCGCTCGGCGGTCTGCCGGTCGAGCCGCTGCATGGACGGCAGCCGCCGGGCCACCAGGCGGCGCGCGGCGTCCCACTCGTCCTGCGGGTCGACCTCCTCCAGCGCCTCGGCGGCCACCTCGGGCGCGACGCCCTTGGCGCGCAGCTCGGCGCCCAGGGCCCGCCGGGCGAGCCCGCGACCGGCCTGCCGGCTGCTCACCCAGGCCCGGGCGAACGCGGCGTCGTCGATGAGGCCCACCTCGGTGAACCGGTCGAGCACGGCCGTGGCCGCCTCGTCGGGCACACCGCGCTTGGCCAGCAGGTCGGCCAGCTGCTGGCGGGTCTTGGCCGCGCCGGTCAGCGCCCGGAGGCAGATCGCCCGGGCGACGGCCTCCGGGTCGCCGGGCTCGTCCTCGGGGGCGCCGGGCGCGTCGACCGAGGAGAGGACCTGCTCCTCCCCGTCCCGCGCACGCTCTGGCCGGGCCCCGGGAGCAGACCTGGATGGCGGCGCTCCGGCGTCCCCCTCGGAGGGACCCCGGCGGCGCGACCCGCCGGCACGCGGCCGGCGGGTCGTCCGGGAGGTCATCGGCGAGCTCAGAAGTCGACCGGGGCCGGCGCCTCGACGGGGGCGTCGAGGGTGGCGCCGATGCCGAGCTTCTCCTTGACCTTCTTCTCGATCTCGTCGGCGAGGTCGGGGTTGTCGCGGAGGAAGGCGCGGACGTTCTCCTTGCCCTGGCCCAGCTGGTCGCCCTCGTACGTGTACCAGGCGCCGGACTTGCGGATGAAGCCGTTCTCGACACCGGCGTCGATCAAGCCGCCCTCGCGGCTGAACCCGGTGCCCCACAGCAGGTCGAGCTCGGCCTGCTTGAACGGGGCGGCCACCTTGTTCTTGACGACCTTGACCCGCACCCGGCTGCCGACCGCCTCGGTGCCCTGCTTGAGGGTCTCGATGCGGCGCACGTCGAGCCGGACGGAGGCGTAGAACTTCAGCGCGCGACCACCGGTGGTGACCTCGGGCGAGCCGTAGACGACGCCGACCTTCTCGCGCAGCTGGTTGATGAAGATCGCGGTGGTGCCGGAGTTGTTCAGCGCACCGGTGATCTTGCGCAGCGCCTGGCTCATCAGCCGGGCCTGCAGGCCGACGTGGCTGTCACCCATCTCGCCCTCGATCTCGGCCCGCGGCACGAGCGCGGCGACCGAGTCGATGACGATGATGTCGAGCGCGCCGGAGCGGATGAGCATGTCGGCGATCTCCAGCGCCTGCTCACCGGTGTCGGGCTGGCTGACCAGCAGGGCGTCGGTGTCGACGCCGATGGCCCGGGCGTACTCGGGGTCGAGCGCGTGCTCGGCGTCGATGAAGGCCGCGATGCCGCCGGCGGCCTGGGCGTTGGCCACCGCGTGCAGGGCGACCGTGGTCTTGCCGGAGGCCTCGGGGCCGTACACCTCGATCACGCGGCCGCGGGGCAGGCCCCCGATGCCCAGCGCGATGTCGAGGGCGATCGAGCCGGTCGGGATGACCTTGATGGCCTGGGCGGTGCTGTCCCCCAGGCGCATGACGGAGCCCTTGCCGAACTGCTTGTCGATCTGGGCGAGGGCCATGTCGAGGGCCTTGTCGCGGTCGAGCGTTGCCATGGTGCTCACCTTCGGGAAGTCACGTGGAGCGGTCGGGATCGACGCTAGGGCGGGGGTCCGACACTTTCGGGTGATCGGGTGGACCTGTGGAGAGCGAGGTCACCTGTGGACGCACTCTAGACCGAACAGGCGTTCGATCGCCATGTCGACACGCCACCCGTCACAGCGGTCACGCGCACATCGGTCACCGCAGCTTCGCGGGGACCTCGAACTCCTCGCAGATGGCCAGCCAGACCCGCCGGACGGGCACCCCCGCGTCGATCGCGTCGACCGCGCTGCGCCCACCGAGGGAGGCGAAGACGTGGTCGCGCGCCACGCTCTCGGCCCGCATGGTGCCGAAGTGGTCGCGGAGGCGGGACCAGAACTCCTGCAGGCGCACACCCCGACGCTAACCCGTCGGGACGGCCGCCCGCCGGGACGTCAGGACGGCGCCCGCGCCGACAGCTCGGCCCGCAGCCGGGCGGCCAGCGCCTTGGCGTCGTCGGCGTAGAGGCGCACGACGGCGACCGGCTCGCCCCCGGTCCGGCGCACCGGCAGCACGCGCGGCTCGCGCAGCTCGACGTCCACGGCGGTCTGGCTGCCCACGCCGACCGACAGCGCGCGGCCGGGCCCCTCGCCCGCCACCTGGATGTTGCGCATCCCCTCGAGCGAGCGCGTGCGCAGCCGCACCGACGCGATGTCCGCCCAGGGCAGCAGCACGTCGACCGCCGTGCCGTTGCGCACCCGCAGCCCGCCGTCCTCCACGACGTGCGGGTGCACCTTGAGGCCGGCGAGCATCCCGACCATCCAGAGCAGCCCGTAGACCCCGGCGAGGTCCACGGCGAAGCGCACCGTCTCCCAGGGCACCAGCAGGTGGAAGACCGGGATCTCGATCGCCGAGACGAGGATGAACGCCCAGATGACGGGGGTGACGACGCCCGCGTAGGGGAACGCCGTCCCGCTGCCGACGGCCGGCCGGCGGGTGACCCAGCGGAACAGGCTGCGCCACATCCCGATCTCGTAGACCAGCGCCATCCGCGCCAGGCGGCCGGCGGCCGCGAGCCGGCCGCTCACCGCTCGGCCTGCGCGTCGAGGGAGACCCCGTGCTCGCGCAGCCGGGCCAGCACGTGGTCGAGGACGTCGGCGAAGGCGCGGAAGCGGTCGGCGGGGAGGTCGGCGAAGAGGATGCGGGCGAACTCGTCGTGCTCGCGCTCGAGCCGGGCGGCCACCTCCGCGCCGTGGGGCGTGAAGGAGACCAGCGTTGCGCGCCGGTCGGTCGGGTGCGGCTCGCGGGTGACGAAGCCGCTCTCGACCAGCCCGTCGACGAGGCCGGTGACGTTGCGGGGGCTGACCCGGAGCGCCTCGGCCAGCGCGCGCTGCGGCAGCGGACCGCGGTGCTGGAGCTCCCAGATCAGGTGCGCGCGGGCCGGCGTCAGCCCGTCACGGGCGAGCCCCTCGCGGGTGTCCACCTCGAGCACGGCGACGAGCTCAAGGATGCGGTCGAGCACCGCCGTCGCATCACCATGCATGCGGAAGTCCCTTCACCGTGAAGTACCTTCACGATATCAGCCGGGACTACTCTCCTGCCATGGGGCTCAGCACGGGCTCGGGTTTCTGGGACGCCGTCCTGCAGGTCGGGATCGCGCTCTGCCTGGTGGTGACGATCGTGCTGCTGATCCGCGGCTACCGGGACCGCTGAGCGGCCAGCAGCCGCCCGGCCCAGACGACCGCCAGCGGCAGCACCAGCACCGCCGAGACCGTGGCGACCAGCCCGAACCCGCCGACGGCGAGCAGCGGGCCGCCGACCGCCCCGGCGACCGCGGCGCCCAGGCCCATGAGCAGGTCGGTGCCGCCCTGTGCCCGCGGCCGCAGCTCGACCGCGACCGCCTCGGTGACCAGCGTCGAGCCGGCGATCAGCCCGCACGACCAGCCCAGGCCGAGCAGGAACAGCCCGGCGCCCAGCTGGACGGCGGCACCGGGCGCCGCGGTGCCGGCCAGCGCGGTCGCGGCGAGCAGCAGCACCGCACCGACGGCGACCGTCGCCGTGCGACCCGCCCGGTCGGCGAGCAGCCCGACGAGCGGTGAGAACAGGTACATGCCGGCCACGTGCACGCTGATCACCAGGCCGATGACGCGCAGGGTGGCGCCCTCGTCGCCGCCGGCATGCCCCATGTGCACCGGGGTCATGACCATCACGCCCACCATCACCGAGTGGGCGACGACGACGGCGGTCAGCCCCAGCCGGCCGCCCGGCTCGGCCCACACCGCCCGCAGCGCCGCGGCCGTCGCGCCGCGGGGGCGGCCGACCGGCCCGCCGGAGCCGCCGAGGCGCCGCGCCAGCAGCAGCGGATCGGGCCGCAGGAACAGCACCAGGCCGGCGGCCACCACGCCGAAGACGGCGACCGAGACGACGAAGGCACCGCCGAGGGCCGGCAGGCCGAGGGCCCGCCCGAGGTCGTCGCCCGGGCCGGCGAGGTTGGGGCCGAGCACCGACCCGACCGTGGTGGCCCACACGACCAGGGAGAGGTCGCGCCCGCGCCGCACCGGCGCGGCGAGGTCGGCGGCCGCGTAGCGCGCCTGCAGCCCGCAGGCGGTGGCCGCGCCGAACGCGAACAGGCCGACCAGCAGCAGCGCCAGCGACGACAGCGCGGCCGCGACCACGGTCAGCACCGCGCCGAGGACGGCGACGCCGTACCCCGCTGCCAGCCCCGCCCGCCGGCCGGACCGGTCGGACAGGCGCGCCAGCGGCACCGCGATCACCGCGGCGCCGAGCACGCCCGCGGTCTGCCCCAGCCCGGCCGCGCTGTCGGTGCCGGCGACGTCCCGGGCGAGCAATCCACCGACGGTGATCCCGACGGTGACGCCCAGACCGGCCAGCGCCACCGCGCCCGAGAGCACCCCGACGGTGCGCCGCTGGACGGCGAGGGTGTCGGGGGCGGGCAGCGTCGTCACGGCCGGAGTCTGGCAGAGGGCACCGACCGGATCGGGCCCTGTCCGCTACAGGCCGAGCGAGCGCCCGACGATCTCCTTCATGATCTCGTTGGTGCCGCCGTAGATCGACTGCACCCGCGCGTCCCGCCAGGCCTTGGACACCGGGTACTCGTCCATGTAGCCGTAGCCGCCGTGCAGCTGCAGGCACCGGTCGGCGACCTTGTTCTGCAGCTCCGTCGTCCACCACTTGGCCATGGCGGCGTCGACGGCGGTGAGGTCGCCGGTGTTGAGCTGGCGGACGCACTCGTCGACGAACGTGCGGGCGATCGTGGTCTCGGTGTGCAGCTCGGCCAGCACGAAGCGGGTGTTCTGGAACGAGCCGACCGGCCTGCCGAACGCCGTGCGGCCGGTGACGTACTCACGGGTCTGCGCCAGCACCGTCTCCGCGGAGGCGACCGCGCCGACCGCGATCGACAGCCGTTCCTGCGGCAGGTTCTCCATGAGGTGGTAGAAGCCGCGGTTCTCGGTGCCGAGCAGGTTCTCGGCCGGCACGCGGACGTCGTCGAAGAACAGCTCGGCCGTGTCCTGCGCCTTGAGGCCGACCTTCTCCAGGTTCCGGCCGCGGCTGAAGCCGGGCATGTCCCGCTCGACGACGAGCAGGCTGGTGCCCTTGGCCGCGGGCGCGTCGGCGTCGGTGCGCGCGACCACGATGACCAGGTCGGCGTTGATGCCGTTGGTGATGAACGTCTTCGCCCCGTTGAGCACCCACCCGTCGCCGTCCCGGCGGGCGTTGGTCGTGATGCCCTGCAGGTCGCTGCCGGTGCCCGGCTCGGTCATCGCGATCGCGGTGATCAGCTCGCCGCTGCAGAACCGCGGCAGCCAGCGCTGCTTCTGCTCGTCGGTGGCCAGGTCGCGCAGGTACGGGGCGACGACGTCGTTGTGCAGGCCGAAGCCGACGCCGCTGGCGCCGATGCGCGTCATCTCCTCGTCGAGGACGGCGTTGTAGCGGAAGTCGCGCACGCCCCCGCCGCCGTACCGCTCGTCGACGTCCATGCCGAGCAGCCCCTGCTGCCCGCCGGAGAGCCACACCTCGCGGGGCACGATGCCGGCCTTCTCCCACTCGGCGTGGAAGGGCGCGACGTTCTTCTCGGCCCAGGCCCGCACCATGTCGCGGAACTCGTCGTGCTCGGTCTCGTACAGGTCGTGCCGCATGCCAGGCAGTGTGCCCGACGTCACCGGTGCGCCCGCGCGTAGGCGGTGCGGGCGCCGTCGGTCCCCGGCGAACTGTCGTCCCCCCGTGGAGACTGGTCGGCGTGTCCGCTCTCGACCGGTTCTCCGAGGCCACCCGGGCCTGGTTCACCGGTGCGTTCGTGGCGCCGACGCCGGCGCAGGAGGGTGCCTGGTCGGCGATCAGCAGCGGCGAGCACGCGCTCGTCGTCGCCCCGACCGGCTCCGGCAAGACGCTGGCCGCGTTCCTGTGGTCGCTCGACCGGCTGGCCAGCACGCCGCCGCCGGCCGACGAGCAGGCGCGCTGCCGGGTCCTCTACGTGTCCCCGCTCAAGGCGCTCGCGGTCGACGTCGAGCGCAACCTGCGCGCGCCGCTGACCGGGATCGGCCAGGCCTCGCTGCGGCTGGGGCTCCCCCGGCCCGAGGTGACGGTCGCGATCCGGTCCGGCGACACCCCGGCCGACGAGCGCCGCGCCTTCACCCGCCGGCCCACCGACATCCTCATCACCACGCCGGAGTCGCTGTTCCTGCTGCTCACCAGCTCGGCCCGCGAGGCGCTGCGCGGCGTGGAGACGGTGATCGTCGACGAGGTGCACGCGGTCGCCGACACCAAGCGCGGGGCGCACCTGGCCGTCACCCTCGACCGGCTCGACGAGCTGCTCGAGCGCCCGGCGCAGCGGATCGGCCTGTCGGCGACGGTGCGGCCGATCGAGGAGGTCGCCACCTTCCTCGCCGGCGGCCGCCCGGTGCAGGTGGTCGCCCCCGAGGCGAGGAAGCAGTGGGACCTCTCGGTCGTCGTCCCGGTCGAGGACATGAGCGAGCTGGGCCAGCCGAGCGGCGAGTTCTCCGGCTCCGCCGCCGGCGCCGAGCCGCGGACGTCGATCTGGCCGGCGGTCGAGGAGCGCGTCCTCGACCTGGTCGAGGCGCACCGCAGCACGATCGTGTTCGCCAACTCCCGCCGGCTGGCCGAGCGGCTGACCAGCCGGCTCAACGAGCTGTCCTACGAGCGGTCCACCGGCGAGCCGGTGCCACCGGGCACCAACGCCGCGGCGCTCATGGCGCAGGCCGGCTCCGGCGGCGGGCTGCCCGAGGCCTTCCAGCCGGTGGCCGCCGCGCACCACGGCTCGGTGTCCCGCGAGCAGCGGGCGATCGTCGAGGAGGCGCTCAAGTCCGGCCGGCTGCCCGCCGTCGTCGCCACCTCCAGCCTCGAGCTCGGCATCGACATGGGCTCGGTCGACCTGGTCGTCCAGGTCGAGGCCCCGCCGACGGTGGCCTCCGGCCTGCAGCGGGTCGGCCGGGCCGGCCACCAGGTCGGCGCCGTCAGCCGCGGGGTGCTGTTCCCGAAGTACCGCGGCGACCTCGTCCAGTGCGCCCTGGTCGCCGAGCGCATGAAGGCCGGCGCCATCGAGTCGATCCGCTACCTGCGCAACCCGCTCGACGTCCTGGCGCAGCAGGTGGTGGCGATCGTCTCCGAGGGGCCGCGCACGGTCGACGAGGTCGGCGCGCTGGTGCGGCGGTCGGCGCCGTTCGCCTCGCTGCCGGAGTCGGCGCTGCACGCCGTCCTCGACATGCTGGCCGGCCGCTACCCCTCCGACGCGTTCGCCGAGCTGCGGCCGCGGCTGACCTGGGACCGCGTCACCGACACGCTCACCGCCCGCGCCGGCGCCCAGCGGCTGGCGGTCACCAGCGGCGGGACGATCCCCGACCGCGGCCTGTTCGGCGTCTTCCTCGTCGCCGGCGCCGGCGAGACCGGCGGCCGCCGGGTCGGCGAGCTCGACGAGGAGATGGTCTACGAGTCGCGGGTCGGCGACGTCTTCCTGCTCGGCTCGTCGTCCTGGCGGATCGAGGACATCACCCACGACCGGGTGCTGGTCAGCCCGGCGCCCGGGCAGCCCGGCAAGATGCCGTTCTGGCACGGCGACGCCCCCGGCCGGCCGCTGGAGCTGGGCCGCGCGCTGGGCGCGTTCCTACGCGAGGTGGGGTCGGCGACGCCGGAGGCGGGCCTCGAGCGGGCGCGCGCGGCCGGCCTGGACGAGTGGGGCGCGGCCAACCTGCAGGCCTACCTGGCCGAGCAGAAGGCGGCGACCGGGCACCTCCCCGACGACCGCACGCTGCTGGTCGAGCGGTTCCGCGACGAGCTCGGCGACTGGCGGCTGGTCGTCCACTCCCCCTTCGGCGCGCAGGTCAACGCGCCGTGGGCGCTGGTGCTCGCCGCCCGGCTGCGCGAGCGCTACGGCGTCGACGTCGCCTCGATGCACTCCGACGACGGCATCGTGCTGCGGCTGCCCGACACCACCGGCGAGCCGCCGGACGCCGACCTCGCCGTCCTCGACCCCGACGACGTCGAGCGCGAGGTCACCGCCGAGGTCGGCAACTCCGCGCTGTTCGCCAGCCGGTTCCGCGAGTGCGCCGCCCGCGCGCTGCTGCTGCCCCGCCGCGACCCGCGCAGGCGCACCCCGCTGTGGCAGCAGCGGCAGCGCGCCGCGCAGCTGCTCGGCGTCGCCAGCGAGTTCCCGGGCTTCCCGATCACGCTCGAGGCCGCCCGCGAGGTGCTGCAGGACGTCTACGACGTGCCGGGCCTGGTCGAGCTCATGCGCGACGTGCGGGCCCGGCGGGTCCGGGTGGCCGACGTGCAGACCCAGAGCGCCTCGCCGTTCGCGCAGTCGCTGCTGTTCGGCTACGTGGGCCAGTTCCTCTACGAGGGCGACGCACCGCTGGCCGAGCGGCGGGCCCAGGCGCTGGCGCTCGACACCGGCCTGCTGGCCGAGCTGCTCGGCCGCTCCGAGCTGCGCGAGCTGCTCGACGCCGAGGCGATGGCCGAGATCGAGCGCGAGCTGCAGCGGCTGCCCGCCGAGCGGCACCCGCGCGACCTCGACGGGGCCGCCGACCTGCTGCGCTTCGTCGGCGACCTCACCGCCGCCGAGGCCATGGCCCGCGGGGTCACCCCCGCCTGGCTGGAGGAGCTGGTCGCCTCGCGGCGCGCGCTCGAGGTGCGCATCGCCGGGCACGAGCGCTACGTCGCCATCGAGGACGCCGGCCGGCTGCGCGACGCCCTGGGCACCGCGCTGCCCGTCGGCGTGCCCGAGGTGTTCACCGAGCCGGTCGCCGACCCGCTCGGCGACGTCATCGGCCGCTACGCCCGCACCCACGGCCCCTTCCAGCCGGCCGAGGTGGCCGCGCGGCTGGGGCTCGGCGTCGCGGTGGTGACGGCGACGCTGCAGCGGCTGGTCGGCACCGGCCGGCTGGTCACCGGTGAGTTCCGGCCCGGCGGCGTCGGCCAGGAGTGGTGCGACGCCGACGTGCTGCGGGCGGTCCGCCGGCGCAGCCTGGCCAAGCTGCGCCAGGAGGTCGAGCCGGTGCCGATCGGCACCCTGGCCCGGTTCACGCCGTCCTGGCAGTCGGTGGGCAGCCGGCAGCGGGGTGCCGACGGCGTCCTGGCCGTGGTCGAGCAGCTGGCCGGGGCGCTCGTGCCGGCGTCCGCGCTGGAGTCGCTGGTGCTGCCCACCCGGGTGCGCGACTACTCCCCCGCGATGCTCGACGAGCTGACCAGCGCCGGTGAGGTGCTCTGGGCCGGCGCCGGCGGGCTGCCCGGCGGCGACGGCTGGATCAGCCTCGTGCCCGCCGACCTCGCCGACGTGCTGCTGCCCGAGCCGCTGGAGAGCCCCGAGCCGGAGTCGGTCGGGGCGGCGGTGCTCGGTCAGCTCGCCGGCGGGCAGGCGCTGTTCTTCCGCGGGCTGTCCGACCTGGTCGGCGCCACCGACGACACCGCCCTGGCCGACGTCGTGTGGGACCTCGTGTGGTCGGGCCACCTCACCAACGACACGCTGGCGCCGCTGCGCACCCGGCTGGCCGGCGGCGGCACGCACAAGCGCGCGGCGGCACCCCAGCCGCGGCTGACCCGCTCCCGCTACGGCCGCCCCCGGCTCGGCCGGCCCGCGATGCCGTCGCGCACCGGACCGCCCACCGTCGCCGGCCGCTGGTCCCGGCTGCCCGACCGCGAGGCCAACGCGACGAAGCGCACCACCGCCCGCGCCGAGGCGCTGCTCGAGCGGCACGGCGTGCTCACCCGGGGGGCGGTGCAGGCCGAGCAGGTGGTCGGCGGCTTCTCCGCGGTCTACCCGGTGCTGCGGGCCTTCGAGGAGAACGGCCGGGCCCGCCGCGGCTACTTCGTCGAGACCCTCGGCGCCGCGCAGTTCGGCACCGCGGGGGCGGTCGACCGGCTGCGCGGCTTCGCCGCACCCGACCGCGTGCCGGCCGGCGCGGTCGTGCTGGCGGCGACCGATCCCGCCAACGTCTACGGCGCCGCCCTGCCCTGGCCCGAGCGGGGCGGACCCGACGGCGAGGAGGCCGTCGACATCGGGGAGGGCACCGGGCGCCGGGGCAGCGGCCACCGGGCCGGGCGCAAGGCCGGCGCGCTCGTCGTGCTGGTCGACGGCGAGCTGGTGCTCTACGTCGAGCGGGGCGGCAAGACGCTGCTGTCCTGGACCGAGGACGAGCAGGTGCTCAAGGAGGCGGCGACGGCCCTGTCCGGCGCGGTGGCCGCCGGGGCGCTCGGCCGCATGGTCGTGCAGAAGGCCGACGGCGCCTCCGTCCACGAGTCGACGCCGCTGTCGGCGGCGCTGCAGGCGGCCGGTTTCGCGGCCACCCCGCGCGGTCTGCGGCTGCGCGGCTGACCCGCCCGCGCACGGACGGCCCGACGCTGGGACGCTGGGTACGGAAGATCGCGCCCGGAGGCGGGCGCGTCGGAGGACGCGGGCACCGGCCCGCGGGAAGTAGAGCAGCAGATGGCAGTCGGCACGGTGCGGTGGTTCAACCCGGAGAAGGGCTTCGGGTTCATCGAACCCGAGAGCGGTGGGGACGACGTCTTCGTCCACTTCTCGGCCATCGCCGACACCGGGGGGTTCCGCACCCTCGAGGAGGGGCAGCGGGTCGAGTACGCGGCGTCGCCCGGCCCGCGCGGCCCGCAGGCGGACGAGGTGCGACCGCTGGGTGGTGACAGCCGCGGCGGCCGGCGCGACGACCGCCGCGACGACCGGCGGGACGACCGGCGGGAGCCGCGCGGCGGCCGTGACGCCGGGCGCGGGTCCGGCGGCCGCGGTCCGGTGCTCACCGGCACGGTGGCGCGCTTCGACGGCGACAAGGGCTTCGGGTTCATCGTCCCCGACGACGTCTTCGTGCACGTCTCCGCGGTCCGCGGCCGGGGCGAGGAGCCGGAGGAGGGCGACCGCGTCGAGTTCGAGCTGGTGGAGGGACCGCGCGGGCTGCAGGCCGACGCCGTCCGCTTCCTGGCGCCGTCCCGCCGCGACCTGCGGCCGGCCGGCCGCGACCGGGACCGCGACCGCGGCGACCGGCGCGACGACCGCAGCGCCGGCCGGCGACCCGCCGCCGGCGGCGCGGCCCAGGGCACGGTGCAGTGGTTCAACCCCGACAAGGGCTTCGGGTTCATCTCGCCCGACGACGGCGGGGACGACGTCTTCGTGCACTTCTCGGAGATCGAGGACACCGGCGGCTACCGCGAGCTCTCCGAGGGGCAGCGGGTCGAGTTCACCCGCACCAGCGGCGACCGCGGCACCAGCGCCACCGGCGTCCGCCCGCTCGACTAGGGCTCAGCGCTCCGGCCAGTGCCAGGCCGGCCGGTCGAGCGGGTCCTGCCCCTCGATGGTCGTCTCGCCGCGGACCCTGACCAGCTGCACGTCGCGGTGGTCGAGGTCCGCGGCGGCGTCGGCGAGCCGCTCCCGCAGCCGCGCCGAGTGCGTGACGACGACGACCTGCGTGCGGGCCGCCGCCCGGGCCACCATCCCGGCCAGCGGCGCCAGCAGGTCGGGGTGCAGGCTGGTCTCCGGCTCGTTGAGCACGAACAGCTCCGGCGGCCGCGGGGTGAGCAGCGCCGCCGCCCACAGCAGGGAAGCGCAGCGTGCCGTCGGAGAGCTCCGCGGCGTCCAGCGGGCGCAGCAGACCGGTCTGCCGCAGCTGCAGCCGGAACAGCCCGGCGCTGTCGACGACCTCCAGCCGGCTGCCCGGGAACGCCCCCTCGATGGCCTCGTCGAGCTCGCGGTCGTGCCCGAGCTCGCGCACCGTCTGCAGCGCCGAGGGGAGGTCGCCGCCGTCGTCGGCCAGGACGGGCGTGAAGGTGCCCGTGCGGGCGCCGCGGACGGGCGCCTCCGGGTCGGTGCGGAAGGAGTCGTAGAACCGCCAGCTGCGCACCCGGTTGCGCACCGCGAGGACCTCGGGCGCGGCCACCGCGTCGGACACCTCGGCCAGCAGGCTGTCCTGCCGCTCCAGCCGGCGGCCGGTGTCCGCCCAGCTGCGGCCCGCCCGCGTCAGCACCGCCGGCCCCGCCCGCCGGCAGAGCACCGCCGCGGGCCGCAGCACCGGGCCGGCCCACACCACCTCGAGCTTGATCTCCGGGTCGCGGTCGAACATCGACGTCTCGTCGGGCCGCGGCAGCCCGAAGTCGACGGCGTAGCCGAGGTCGTCGCCGCCGAGGCCGATCCGCAGCCCGACCGGGCGGGTCCGCACCGTGCCCGTGACCGGGTGCCGGCCGCTGCGCACACCCTCGCCGAACACCTCCGGGCCCGCCCACAGCACCGACTCCAGGCCGCCCTCGGCGGCCAGCGCGCGGACCGCCCCGCCGTGCGCGGTGGCGGCCAGCAGCCGCAGCACGCGGTACAGGCTCGACTTGCCCGAGCCGTTGGCCCCCGTGACGACGGTCAGCCGGCCCAGCGGCACCACCAGGCTGCGCAGCGAGCGGTAGCCCTCGACCGCGACCGTCTGCAGCACGGCGAGACGGTAACCAGCGCCACCGTCAGGACGGCGAGGGTGCGGGACGGTGGGCGTGCCCGGAGAAGACCCAGAGCCGCAGCGCGGCGAAGCGCACCAGGCCGATCGCGCCGGTGACGGCCGCGATCAGCACCACGTCCGCCCACCACGCGGTGCCCAGGGTGCCGTCGAGCGCGGCCAGGGCGAGGCTCGTGGCCGCCAGCCCCGCCACCGCCAGCCCGCCGCTCTCCCACTGCGCGGCCAACCAGCCCACCCGGCCGCCGGCGTGGAACGTCACCCGCCGGTGCAGCTCGTTGGCCAGGACCGTGGACACCACGAAGGCCACCGCGTTGGCCGGGAGCGCCCCGGTGCCCCGCAGCGCGAGGAAGAGCGCGAAGTAGACCAGGCTGCTGGACACCCCGACGGTGACGAAGCGGGCGAACTCGGCGACGGCGTCGTCCTGGTGCAGGCGCGCGCGGGTCCCGCAGACGGCCACCTGCCAGGCGCGGCCCGGCCGCCCGCAGGGGCCGCAGATCGCCGGGCTGGCCATGCCCCCCACCGTAGGGCGGGAGGACGTCCGTGCGTCAGTCCCGGCGCGGGTGCAGCCAGCGGTGGAACAGCCGGGTGAGCCCCGGCATGACGACGTAGCCGAGCAGGACGACGACCACGACGGCCGAGAGCAGCAGCCGGGCCGGCAGCGGCCAGCTCGCCAGGTGCGGGAGGACGAACAGCTGCAGCAGCGAGGTGATCGCGAAGACCGCGGCGATCGTCAGCAGCGTCGACCGCCAGCGCGGCCCGGGCGTGGCGGGCCGGGTGAAGAAGCTCTCCAGGCCGGCGACGCGGGCGTAGCGGACCTCGTCGACCATCGCGTCGAGGCGCTCGAGCGCCGCGCGGCGCTCCGCCGAGCGCTCCCAGCCGGCCAGCGACTCGCCGTCGGCGAAGCGGTACACCAGGTGGTACTCGCGGCTGCCCGGCCCCGGGTGGAGCAGCGAGGTGCCGAGGTTGCCCGGGAAGCGGGCGGCCAGGGCCAGCACGTCCTCCGCCCACCGCTCGAACTCGGCGCGGTGCTCGGGGCGCACGACCCGGGCGACGGTCACCGTGACCGGCTCGGCCTCGGGCTCGGCCGCCGTCCCACCGGCCAGCAGGCTGCGCAGTCGCATCGCTCCGTCCACGTCGCTGGACAGCGCGGGAACGGGTCGCCGTCATCCCGCTGTCAGCGGTCTCACAGCTTGCGTGAGCAGGGACGACGGCCGGCGGGGAGACTGGGGGACGTGCCCGAGGGAGACACCGTCTGGCTGGCCGCCAAGCGCATGCAGCAGGCGCTGGCCGGCGCGACGCTGCGCCGCGGGGAGTTCCGCGTGCCGCAGCTGGCCGCCGTCGACCTCGCCGGCGTCGGCGTGCGCGAGGTGGTGCCGCGCGGCAAGCACATGCTCATCCGCCTCGACGACGAGCGGACCCTGCGCACGCACTTCCGCATGGACGGCAGCTGGCACCTGTACCGCCCGGGGGCGAAGTGGCGCGGCGGGCCCGCCTACGACATCCGCGCCGTCCTGGCCACCGACGACTGGGAGGCCGTCGGGTACCGCCTGCACGACATGACGCTGGTGCCCACCGCCGACGAGGACACCCTGGTCGGCCACCTCGGGCCCGACGTGCTCGGCCCCGACTGGGACCTGGAGGAGGCGCTGCGCCGCCTCCGCGCCGACCCCGACGAGCAGGTCGGGGTCGCCATCCTCGACCAGCGCAACCTGGCCGGCATCGGCAACCTCTACAAGGTCGAGTCGCTGTTCCTCTGCGGCGTCCACCCGTGGGCGCGGGTCGGCGACGTCGGCAACCTGCGGGAGCTCGTGGAACGCGCCCGCACGCTGATGCTCGCCAACCGCGAGCACCCCGAGCAGAGCACCACCGGCGTCCTCCGCCGCGGCGAGGACCACTGGGTGGCCGGCCGCAAGGGCCGGCCGTGCCGCCGCTGCGGCACCCCGATCCTGCTCGGCGAGCAGGGGCCCGAGACGCAGGAGCGAGTCACCTGGTGGTGCCCCCGCTGCCAGGCGGCCCGCTCGCCGGTCGACCCGCGGGCGCGCACCGGCGAACCGGGCCGGCCGCCGCCGCTGACGGTGCGCTGACTAGCCGCCGTCCACCCAGAAGGTGTCGTGGCGGAGGTAGAACTCCGTCCAGTCGTCGGCGGTCATCGCCTCGCGGCGGACCTTGTCGGCCAGCGTCTCGAAGTAGTCCTCGCGCGGCGCGCCGGGGGTGAACAGCAGCAGCAGCGACGCCGGCTCCCCCGACTCGTTGCGGAAGCCGTGGACGCCGCCCTCGGGGACGAACAGGAAGTCACCGGGACCGGCGTCGACCCAGCCCCGGCCGTCGTGCAGCCGCACCGTGCCGGACAGCACGTAGAAGGACTCGGTGATGCTGCGGTGGAAGTGCGGGGCCGGGCCGCTGGGCCGCGGTCCCATGTCCCACCGGTAGAGCCCGAACGCGCCGCGGGTGCCGGCCCCGGTGGCGAGGTAGGAGGCCCCGCCACCGGAACCGTGCGAGAGCTCCGGCGGGGTGTCGGCCCGCCGCAGGACGGCGCTGACCTCCCCGCCGTCG
Source organism: Geodermatophilus sp. SYSU D00691 (assembly GCF_054050275.1). NCBI lineage: Bacteria > Bacillati > Actinomycetota > Actinomycetes > Geodermatophilales > Geodermatophilaceae > Geodermatophilus > Geodermatophilus sp. SYSU D00691. Next base: position 23,723 of record NZ_JBJGYZ010000047.1, on the reverse strand, counting down.
CCCGCGTGGACGTCGGGGGGATAGCCGAAGCCGGACACCCCGGCCGGCTCAGGCCGTCGGATCCTGGCGCTGCGCCGGCTCGGCGACCGGCGCCTGGGCCGGCTGCTCGACCGGCGGCGTGCCCTGCTCGATGGCCTGGGCCCCGGTGCCGCTCTCGACCGCCGCGGGACCGCCGCCCATCGAGGCGCGGATCTGGTCCAGCCGCGACGCGCCGGCCACGTCGAGGGTGGCCTTCTGCACCTCGAGCATGCGGCCCTCGACCGAGGTCTGCGCCAGCTCGGCCTGGCCGAGCGCGTTGGCGTAGCGGGCCTCGATCTTGTCGCGGACCTCCTGCAGGCTCGGGGTGTTGCCCGGCGCGGAGAGCTCGTTGACCTGCTTGAGCGAGGCGGCCACGTGCTCCTGCATCTTGGCCTGCTCGAGCTGGCTCATGAGCTTGGTGCGCTCGGCGAGCGTCGTCTGCAGCCGCATGCGGCTCTGCTCGACGGCGCCGCGCGCCTGCTCGGCGGCCTGCAGCGCCTCGTCGTGGCTGCGCTTGAGGTCCTCCATCGCCTGCTCGGCGGCCACCAGCTGCGTGGCGAACGCCTGCGCGGCGTTCTCGTACTCGGCGGCCTTGGCGGCGTCGCCCTTGGCGCGGGTCTGGTCGGCCAGCACCAGCGCCTGCCGGGCGGAGGCCTGCAGCTTCTCGACCTCGCCGAGCTGACGGTTCAGCCGCATCTCCAGCTGGCGCTGGTTGCCCAGGACGGCGGCCGCCTGGTTGGCCAGCGCCTGGTGGCGCTGCTGCTCCTGCTCGATCGCCTGGGCGATCTGGATCTTGGGATCGGCCTTCTCGTCGATCTTGGCGTTCGCCGAGGCCGTGAGGTACTTCCAGAACTTCACGAACGGGTTGGGCATTCGTTCCTCCTGTCCGGCGCGAGGTCCGGCCGGACCACGAGCAGATGTCGTCCGGTTCATCGTCGCAGGTCTTCCGCTACCGCGGGCAACTGCTCGGCTCCCCCGAGGGTTCCCACGGCTAGGGTCGCGCCGTGCCTCCTGGGAACCCGGTGCTGAGCGTCCTCGGTGAGTTCGTCGTCGACCTGATCCCCGACCCGTCCGGCGACGCCGGCCCCGAGGGGACGGCGCCGCGGTACGTGGCCCGTCCGGGCGGCAACGCGCTCAACGTCGCGGTGGCCGCCGGCCGGCTGGGCGCGCCCGTGCGGCTGCTCGCCCGGCTCGGCACCGGGCCGCTGGCCCCGGCGCTGCGCCGGCACGCGGAGCTGTCCGGCGTGGCGCTCGACGGCCTGGTGGCCGCCGCGGAGCCGGTGAGCCTGGCCGTCGTCGGGCTCGGCCCCGACGGCTCCCCCGACTACGGCTTCCACGTGCTCGGCGCGGCCGACTGGCAGTGGGACGACGCCGAGCTCGCCGCCGTCTACGGCGACACCCCGGGCATCGTGCACGTCGGGTCGATCTCCAGCTGGACCCCGCCGGGGTGCGACGCGATCGCGCGGCTGGTCGAGCGGCTGGCCGACGACGGCGCGACGCTGGTGAGCGTCGACCCGAACATCCGCCCGATGCTCGCCGACGGGCCGGTGGGGACCAGCCTCGGCAACGGCGCCGCGGCGGTGCGCGCGCGGCTGGACCGGCTCGTGGCCCGCGCCGACGTGGTGAAGGTGAGCGCCGAGGACCTGGCGTGGCTCGAGCCCGGCACCACCGACCTGGACGAGGCGGCGGCCCGCTGGGCGGAGCGCGGCCCCGGCCTGGTGCTGCTCACCGACGGCGGCGCGCCGCTGCGGGTGGCCCGGCCCGGGCGCCCGGTGCAGTCCCGCACGCCGCCGGTCGTGACCGTCGCCGACACGGTGGGCGCCGGGGACTCGCTGGCGGCCGGGGTGCTCAGCGGGCTGCTCGCGGCCGGCGTGACCGCGCGCGCCGCGCTCGACGGCCTGGACGACGACCGGCTGACCGCGATCGTCGACGACGCGCTGCTGGTGGCGGCGCTCAACTGCACCCGGGTGGGCGCCGACCCGCCCACCCGCGCCGAGCTCGACGCGGCGAAGGCGGCCCGCTGAGCCACGATCAGGTCACCTGATCCGAAGGGGTCCTCCCTCACGCCGCAGCGTGAGGGAGGAGCTCTCACGATCAGGTCAGCTGATCGTCGCCGTCGGCGCCAGGGTGGCGGCGAGGCGGCCGGCGGCGCGGTGCCGCAGCCCCGACCGGCCCGGCTGCAGGACGACGCCGAGCAGCCACCGGCCGGCGAGCTCGGCGCCCTCGTCGTCCACGCCCAGCGCGGCGGCCAGGCGGGCGGTCAGGTCGGCCCACCGCTCGGCGTCGGCGCCCAGCAGCGCGGCCAGCACCGCCGGCTCGCTCTCGGCCAGCCGGCGCAGGACCGGGTGGCCGGCGGCCTCGTCGGCCAGCGCGGCCAGGGCGTCGGCCGGCGGCAGCGCGGCCGCCAGCGCGGTCACCCGGTCCAGCTCGGCGGTGAGCAGGGCGCGGGCGACCTCGTCCTTGGTCCGGAAGTGGTTGTAGAGGGTGGCCTTGGCGACGCCGGCCGCGGCCGCGATCGACTGCATGGTCGCCCGCCGCGGGCCGGCGTCGGCGAACGCCCGCGCGGCGCCGTCCAGCAGACCCTGCCGGGTGCGGGCGAGGGTCTGCTCGGCCCGGCTGCGGGCGCTCCCCGGGGCGGGCACCGGCCGCTCAGGCGGCGAGCGAGACCGCCCCGCGGCGGGTGGTGGCACGGGCCGGCGAGCCGGCGCCGACGAGGGCCAGGGCGGGCTCCGGGGCCGGGGACTCCTGCGCCGGGACGGCGGCCTGCTCGGCGGGCTCGGCCGACGGGGTCAGCGGGCGGACGGTGGCCGCGCCGTCGCCGCGCCGCAGCGAGGTGCTGACCTCGGCGAGCAGGTCGGCCAGCTCGACCTCGAGGGCGTCGCAGATGGAGGCGAGCAGCTCGGAGGACGCCTCCTTCTGCCCCCGCTCCACCTCGGAGAGGTAGCCCAGGCTGACCCGCGCCTTGCCGGAGACGTCGCGCAGCGTGCGGCGCTGGCGCAGCCGGTGCCCCCGCAGGGTGTTCCCGAGCTGGGTGCGCAGCAGCGTCATGGCCGTCTCCTGTCCTGCCTGTGGGAAGCGGCGGTGCCTCGCCGAGGCACCGTGCGCTCACGGTACGCGGCGCCACCCCCGGGAACCCACCCGACCGGGCCGCGTCCGCTCATGGCGTAACGCCGAGGTCGGACCCGGCGTTCCCGAGCCGGGCGAGCAGCCCGTCGAGGGCGGCCGTGACCGCGCCCTCGCGCACCGCCTGCCGCTCGCCCGGCAGGTCCAGCTGCACGACGTCGGTGTGCCGCCCGTCGGACAGCCCCAGGTACACGCGCCCGGGGTCGTGCCCGTCGACCGGGTCCGGCCCGGCCACCCCGGTGAGCCCCACGCCCCACGTGGCCCCGCAGCGCGCGCGGATCCCCTCGGCCAGCGCCGCCGCCGTCTCCGGGGCGACCGGCCCGTGCGCGGCGAGCAGGTCCTCCGGCACGCCGGCGAGGACGGCCTTGAGGTCGGTCGCGTAGACGACGGCGCCGCCGCGCAGGGTGGCGCTCGCCCCGGGCACCGTGGCGAGCGTGGCGCAGAACAGCCCCGCGGTCAGCGACTCGGCGGCGGCCACCGTCTCGCCCCGCGCGAGCAGCGCGCGGTGGACGCGGGCGGCGCGCAGATCGGTCACGCGGCGGTGTCGGCGATGGGGCCGGGGTTCTCCTTCGCCGCTCGCCGCTCGGCCGCGGCGGCCATCGCGCGGGCGCTCGTGCGCCGGAGGGTCAGCGCCCGGTACACGTAGTCGAGGCCGGTGACCACGGTGAGCACGAGCGCGATGCCCATGACCCACCAGCGGGCGCTGGCCAGCACGCCGGTCAGCGGCAGGATGTAGAGCCCGATCGCCAGGGCCTGCAGCACGGTCTTGGCCTTGCCGCCGCGGCTGGCGGCGATCACACCGTGCCGGATCACCCAGAACCGCAGCAGGGTGACGCCGACCTCGCGGGCCAGGATCGTGATGGTCACCCACCACGGCAGCAGCTCCAGCACCGACAGCGCGATGAGCGCGGTGCCGGTGAGCGCCTTGTCGGCGATGGGGTCGGCCAGCTTGCCGAACTCCGTCACCTGGCCGGTGCGGCGGGCGATCAGCCCGTCGTAGCGGTCGGTGATGATCGCCGCCGCGAAGAACACCGTCGCCCAGTAGCGCCCCGCGGTGGAGGAGCCGTGGTCGGACAGCAGCAGGACGGCGAACACCGGGACGACGGCCAGCCGCAGCACGGTGAGCGCGTTCGGCAGGTTCACCAGGCGCACGGACGAGGGCGGCGTGGCAGCCGGGTCGGGGGCCACGTCGCTCACCGCGGTCACCGCCCGGCCGGGGTGGCGGCGGGTACGAGGGCGGCCGCGACCAGGTCGACGCCGTCGCCGGCGACGACGTCGGCGGCCACGACCTGCCCGGCGACGGCGTCGGCGGGCACACCGGTGACCGTCGTCGTGCCGTCGCTGTCGGGGTCCTGGTGGGCGGCCGAGCCGGTCCACTCCCTGTCGCCGAGCTCCTCCAGCAGCAGGACGTCGACGCGCTCGCCGACGCGCTCCTCGGCCCGCTGGGCGGTGAGCTCCTCGACCAGGTCGGTGACCCGGCGCACCCGCGCGTCGATCTCGTCCTGGTCGAGCTTGCCCGGCAGGTTCAGCGCCTCGGTGCCCTCCTCGTCGGAGTAGCCGAAGACGCCGACGGCGTCGAGCCGGCCCTCGACCAGGAAGCGCTCGAGCTCGGCGACGTCGTCCCCGGTCTCGCCGGGGAACCCGAGGATGACGTTGGTGCGGAACCCGGCCGCCGGGGCGAGCGCGCGGGCCCGCTCGATCAGCGCGAGGAAGTCGTCGGTGCCGCCGAACCGCCGCATGCGGCGCAGCAGTGTCGGCGAGGAGTGCTGGAACGACAGGTCGAAGTACGGCGCGACGCCCTCGGTGCCGGCGATGACCTCGAGCAGGCCGGGCCGCAGCTCGGCCGGCTGCAGGTAGGCCACCCGCACCCGGGCGATGCCCTCGACGGCGGCCAGCTGCGGCAGCAGCCGCTCCAGCGACCGCAGGTCGCCGAGGTCCTTGCCGTAGGAGGTCGAGTTCTCGCTGACCAGCACCAGCTCGGTGACGCCCTGGGTGGCCAGCCACCGCGCCTCGCCGAGCACCTCGGCCGGCGGGCGGGAGACGAAGGCGCCGCGGAAGGTGGGGATAGCGCAGAACGCGCACCGGCGGTCGCAGCCGGAGGCCAGCTTCAGCGCGGCGGAGGGACCGCCGGCCAGCCGCCGGCGGCGCAGCCAGTCGTGCCCCGGGATGGCGGCGACCTCGGCCGCGCGGGTGCGCTCGACCGGGCTGATCGGCAGGAGGGTGCGCCGGTCGCGCGGCGTGTGCGGCACCAGCGGCCGCCCGGCCAGCACGTCGTCGAGCCGGTCGCCGATCTGCCCGTAGTCGTCGAAGCCGAGCACGGTGGCCTCGGGCAGCGCGCCGGCGAGCTCGCTGCCGTAGCGCTCGGCCATGCAGCCGACGGCGACCACCCGCGCCCCGCCGTCACCGGCGGAGAGCAGGGCGTCGACCGAGTCCTTCTTGGCGCTGTCGATGAAGCCGCAGGTGTTCACCAGCACCGCGTCGGCGCCGTCGGCGTCGTCCACCAGCTCGTAGCCGTCGGCGGCGAGCCGGCCGGCGAGCTCCTCGGAGTCGACCTCGTTGCGGGCGCACCCGAGGGTCACCACCGCCACGGTGCGGGCATGGCGGGGCAGCGAAGTCACCGAACCATCGTAAGCGCCGTCCGCCACCCCACCCGGGGACGCCGGGTCAGGCACCGCCGCGCAGCGTGAACAGCGTGGCCTCGAGCTCGTCGGGCTTGATCAGGACGTCGCGGGCCTTGGACCCCTCGGACGGCCCGACGATGCCGCGGCTCTCCATGAGGTCCATGAGCCGCCCGGCCTTGGCGAACCCGACCCGCAGCTTGCGCTGCAGCATCGAGGTGGAGCCGAACTGGCTGGTGACGATGAGCTCCACGGCCTGCAGCAGCAGGTCGAGGTCGCCGCCGATGTCCTCGTCGATCTCCTTGGCCTCGCCCGCCGCGGCGGTGAAGACCTCCTCGCGGTAGTCCGGCTCGGCCTGCCGCTTGGTGAACTCGACGACCGCCTCGATCTCGGCGTCGGAGACGTAGGCCCCCTGGACGCGCTGCGGCTTGCCGGCCCCGATGGGCAGGAACAGCGCGTCACCCATGCCGATGAGCTTCTCCGCGCCCGGCTGGTCGAGGATGACCCGGCTGTCGGTGATGCTCGAGGTGGAGAACGCCAGCCGCGACGGCACGTTGGCCTTGATCAGACCGGTGACGACGTCGACCGACGGCCGCTGCGTGGCCAGCACGAGGTGGATGCCCGCGGCACGCGCCTTCTGCGTGATCCGCACGATCGACTCCTCGACGTCGCGCGGGGCGACCATCATGAGGTCGGCGAGCTCGTCGACGATCGCGAGGATGTAGGGGTAGGGCCGGTACACGCGCTCGCTGCCGGGCGGGGCGGTGATCTCGCCCTTCTCGACCTTGCGGTTGAAGTCGTCGATGTGCCGGACGCCGGTGGCCCGCATGTCCTGGTAGCGCTGCTCCATCTCCTCGACCAGCCAGGCCAGCGCGGTGGCGGCCTTCTTGGGATCGGTGATGATCGGCGTGATCAGGTGCGGGATGCCGTCGTACGGCGTCAGCTCGACCATCTTCGGGTCGACCAGGATCATCCGCAGCTGCTCGGGGGTGGCCCGGAGCAACAGCGAGGTCAGCAGCGAGTTGATGCAGCTCGACTTGCCGGCACCGGTCGCACCGGCAACCAGCAGGTGCGGCATCTTGGCCAGGTTCGCGGTGACGAAGCCGCCCTCGATGTCCTTGCCGAGGCCGACGACCATCGGGTGCGGGTCCTGCCTGGCCTTCTGCGAGCGGAGGACATCGCCGAGGCTGACCGTCTCGCGGTCCGCATTCGGCACTTCGACGCCGACCGCGGACTTGCCCGGGATCGGCGCGAGGATGCGGATGTTGTCGTTGGCCACCGCGTAGGCGATGTTCTTCGTCAGCGCGGTGATCTTCTCGACCTTGACCGCGTTGCCGAGTTCGACCTCGTAGCGCGTGACGGTCGGACCCCGCGTGAAGCCGACGACGTCTGCATCGATGTTGAACTGCTCGAGGACCCCGTTGATGGATTGCTGCACCACCGTGTTGGCACCCGTGCTGGCCTTCGGTGGGGTACCGGGGCGCAGCATGCCGAGGGACGGCAGTGCGTACTCGCCCTCGACCGGCTGGATGGACAGCTGCTCCGGCTCCTCGATGGGCGGCAGCTCTTCCGGGGGCGGAGTGAGGTCGACGGCGGCTGGACGGGGCTTCGCCGGAACTACGGCGACGTAGTCCGGCTCCGTCGTAGTCGTCGCCTCCGCTGCCTGCGCGTAGGCCTCGTGATCGATCGGCCCGGTGGCGAGCAGGTCCTCGCTGAGCGGGGCGGCCTTGCGCCGGCCGCGGCGGGGCTTCTCCTCCTCGACCTCGTCGACGTCCTCGTCGTCGTACCCGTCCTCGTCGTACTCGTCGGCGTAGTCGCCGCGGCCGAGCATCCGGTCACCGAGCTCGCGCAGCCGCTCGGGGATCTGGTGCACCGGGGTGGCGGTGACCACGAGCAGGCCGAAGAAGGCGAGCAGCACGAACAGCACCACGGCGACGACCTCGCCGACGCCGGCCGCCAGGGGCGTGCCGGCGGCCCAGCCGAGCAGCCCACCGGCACCGGGGCGCCCCTGGGCGGGGCCGTCGGTCGCGCCGTCGCCGACGACGGAGACGGTGCCCTGGACGGCGGCGACCAGCGAGATCCAGCCGATCAGCAGCCGGCCGCGGGCCTCGGGGTTGGCCGGGTGGCGCAGCAGCCGCAGCGCGACGAGGAAGAAGAACACCGGCAGGACGACGACGACCGACCCGACGAGCCAGCGCGAGCCGCTCGCGATGACCGCGCCGAACGGCCCGATGCCGTTGGTCCAGACCGCGGCGCCGAGCACCACGGCCAGGCCGAGGACGGCCAGCCCGACGCCGTCGCGGCGGTGCTCCGGGGCGAGCGGCTCGCGCTCCTCCGGCCGGGCGATCGAGCGGGCCAGGCCACCGGCGCCGCGCGCCAGCAGCGACCAGCTGCTGCCCACGAGGCGGAGCAGGCCACCGCTGGACTGCTGCTTCTTGGCGGCGGGCCTGCGGGTGCCAGCGGTGGACCGCTTGGCGGGTGGCCGCTTGCGGGACGCCGTCGACCCGGAGCGGCCCCGGGACGACGACGCCGGCCGGCGGCTCGGCGTGGTGCGGGCAGGCATGCGTCAGACGGTAATGGCGCCGGGACCCCCGACCGGGCAGGCGAGCGGTCGTGTCCGCCACCTAGCGTGGGCCCGTGACCCTCCCCCACGGCAGCTGGCCGACGCCCATCACCTCCGCGCTGGTCGTCCGCGCGGCGGCCCGGCCCACCGGTGTCGTGGTCGACGGCGACGCCGTCTGGTGGGCCGAGGCCCGCCCCGGCGAGGGCGGCCGGACGGCGGTCGTGCGGGACGGCGCCGACGTGCTGCCGGCCCCGTGGAACGCCCGCACGCGGGTGCACGAGTACGGCGGCGGTGCGTGGGCGGTCGGCGGGGGCACGCTGTGGTTCACCGACTTCCGCGACCAGCGGCTGCACCGGCTCGCGCCCGGGGACGCCGGGCCGGTCGCCGTGACGCCGGCCCCGGAGGTCCCGTCGGGGGTGCGCTACGCCGACCTGCGCGTGCTGCCCGGTGGCGACGGCGTCCTCGCTGTCCGGGAGACGCACCCGGCGGGCGGCGCGGCCGCCGACGTGGTGAACGAGGTGGTCCGGGTCGCGGCGGACGGTTCCGTCACGGTCCTCGTCTCCGGCCCCGACTTCGTCTCCGACCCCGCCCTCGGGCCGGACGGCGCGACCCTGTCCTGGCTGCGCTGGGACCACCCGGACATGCCCTGGGACGCGGCGCAGCTCGTGGTCCGGGCGCCCGACGGCACCGAGACCGTGGTGGCCGGCGGCCCGGGCGTCTCGGTGGTGCAGCCGACGTGGGCACCCGACGGCTCGCTGTGGTTCCTCTGCGACACCACCGACGTGTGGTCGCTGCACCGCCGGCGCCCCGACGGGGGCGTGGAGCTGGTGCTCGACGTCGGCAGCGACATCGCCGGGCCGCAGTGGGTGTTCGGCCAGCGCCGCTTCGCCCTGCTGGCCGACGGCAGGATCGCGCTGGCCTTCGGGCGGGACGGCGGCGACCGGCTGGGCGTCCTCGGCCCGGACGGCGTGCTGCGCGAGCTCGACCTGCCGTACGCGGCGTTCGGCTCGGTCACCGCGGCGGGCACCGACGTCGTGTGCGTCGCCGGCGGCCCGACGTCGGAGCCGGTGGTGCTGCGGGTCCGCGTGGACGACGGCTCCGCCGAGGTGCTGCGCCCGGCGCGCGACCTCGGGCTGGACCCGGCCTGGTTCTCCCGCCCCGAGCACGTCACGTTCCCGACCGAGGACCGCGGGACGGGCATCGGCGTCGCGCACGCGCTGGTCTACCCGCCGACCAACCCGGAGGTGACCGCACCCGCCCGCGGGAAGCCGCCGCTGCTCGTGGTGGTGCACGGCGGGCCCACCGCGGCGGCGTCGTCCGTGCTCGACCTCGGGGTGCAGTACTGGACCTCGCGCGGGTTCTGCGTGGCCGACGTCGACTACCGCGGCTCCACCGGCTACGGCCGCCGCTACCGCGAGGCGCTCAAGGGCCGGTGGGGCGTGGTCGACCTCGACGACGTCGTCGCCTGCGCACGGTTCCTGGCCGACGCCGGCCGGGTCGACCCGGCCCGCATGGCGATCCGCGGCGGCTCGGCGGGCGGCTACACGACCCTGGCGGCGCTCACGCTGCGGCCCGGCGTCTTCACCGCCGGCGCCAGCCACTACGGGGTGGCCGACCTCGCCGCGCTGGCCGCCGAGACGCACAAGTTCGAGTCGCGGTACCTCGACGGGCTGGTGGCGCCGTACCCCGAGGGTGCCGAGGTGTACGCCGAGCGCTCGCCGATCACGCACGTCGACCGGCTGGACACCCCGCTGGCGGTCTTCCAGGGCGCCGAGGACGAGATCGTGCCGCCGGCGCAGGCCGAGGCGATCGTCGCGCAGCTGCGCGCCACCGGTGTGCCGCACGCCTACGTGCTGTTCCCGGGCGAGCAGCACGGCTTCCGCCGGGCGGAGAACATCCGCGCCGCCCTCGACGGCGAGCTGTCGTTCTACGCCCAGGTGTGGGGCTTCGAGCTGCCCGCCGAGGAGGGCATCCCCCCGATCGAGGTCGTCGGCGGTCGCGTCACCACGTGAGGCGGACGTAGGCGCTGCCAGCCCCCTCGAACCACTCCACGCGCACGCTGTGCTGCCCGGCCGGCACGGTGCGGGTCGTCGTCCAGGTCCCGGGCCCGCCCCACCGGTCGATGATCAGCACCCCGTCCAGCCACACCCGCACCCCGTCGTCGCTGACCGCCGTGAAGGTGCGGCTGCCGCCGGGGAAGGAGAACGTGCCCGTCCACCGGGCGGAGAAGTTGTCCGCCGGCAGGCTCGTCCCCGTCGGCGCCGCGGAGCCGAAGTTCCGGTCCAGCGGCGCAGCTTCACAGCGCGTGGTCGTCGGCGAGCCGGTGAGCGCTGGGTTCGGGAAGTACTCGGCGCGGTACTGCCCCACCGGGCAGCCGGGCGCCCAGTCGAGCCGCACCACCGCACCGCCCCCGCCCTCGTACCACTCCACCCGCACCGAGTGGAACCCGGCGGTCAGCGTCCGCGTGCCGTAGAACCAGGTCCGGCCCTGGTCGCGCCACTGGTCGATGAGCAGCGTCCCGTCGACCCACACCCGGATCCCGTCGTCGCTGAGCGCGGCGAAGGTGTAGGTGCCCGCCGTCGGGAAGCTGAACGTGCCCGTCCAGCGGCCGGAGAAGTTGTCCGTGCCCACCCCGGCCGGCCCACCGAGGCCCCAGTCGTGGTTCAGCGGCGCCGCCTCGCAGCCCCGGGCAGCGGCGGTCCCGGTCAGCGTCCGGTTCGGGAAGTACTCCGCCAGGTACTGGCCGCCCGGGCAGCTGCTGCTGCTGACCGCGGAGTACGTGGCCGTGTAGGTGGCGGCCGTCGAGCCCACGGTCACGTTGTGCGACTGGCCGCCGCCGTCGGACCAGCGCGTGAACTGGTAGGAGGTGCCGGACAGGGTCTGCGGCGACGGCGCGGACAGGCTCGTGGTCGAGCCGGCGATCACCGTGCTGGTGAAGGGCGTGACCGCCGTGCGCTGGCCGAACGTGAGCTGCAGCCCGCGGGGCACCGAGTCGACGGTGACCGCGACCGTCCGCGGGTCCAGCCGGCGGGAGACGGTCGCGGTCCGGCCGTCGCTGTCGGTGGCGGTCAGCCGGAGCTCCAGGTAGGACGGGTACTCGTGGTCGGGCGCGCTGATCGACGCCCCGGCCACGCCCGTCCACGACTGCAGCGGATGGGCGTGGCACGCCGACGGGCAGTGCTGCAGGACCATCTCCCACGACAGCGCGCTCGCCGCGAGGGCGCCGTCGTCCGGATCGGTGGCCGAGCCGGTGAAGCTGATCTGGTCCCCCACCTGCCAGGTCGTGCCGGCCGCCGGTGTGTCGATCCGCGGCACCGGCGGGGAGCCGACGGTGCCGCCGGTCCAGTCCAGCGAGACGACGGCGCCGCCGCTCGCCTCGTACCACTCCACCCGCACCGAGTGGGAGCCGGCGGTCAGCGTCCGGGTGCCGGAGAACCAGGTCCGGCCCTGGTCGCGCCACTGGTCGATGAGCAGCGTCCCGTCGACCCACACCCGGATGCCGTCGTCGCTGAGCGCCCGGAACGTGTACTCGCCGGCGGACGGGAAGGAGAACGTGCCCGTCCAGCGGCCGGAGAAGTTGTCCGTGCCCATCCCGGCCGGGCCGCCGAGGCCCCAGTCGTGGTTGAGCGGCGGCGCCTCGCAGGCCGTGGCGACCGCCCCGCCGGACAGCGTCCGGTTCGGGAAGTACTCGGCCAGGTACTGGCCCGCCGGGCAGGACGTCGGCCCGCCGGTGTAGACGATCCGGCGGATCGTCCCGTCGTTGAACCCGGGGTAGAACAGCTCCCCGCTCGGTGACAGCTCCAGGTTGACCGGTCCCGCGGCCTGGGTGACGAACGGCCGCGCGGCCAGGGTGTTCGGCAGGCCGTTGGTGCCGCGGGTCATCACGAAGACGCAGTTGCGCGAGTAGTCCGCGAAGAACAGGGCGCCGTCGTACTCCGAGGGGTAGGGCCCGCCCGAGTAGAACTGGAACGACACCCCGGACACCGACGAGCCGGCCGCGGTGTTGCAGGTGTCGCTGCTGGCCAGCGGCTGTCCGTGGCGGTAGGCGAAGAAGGGCCTGCTGTCGCCACCCTGGGTGTAGAGGTTCTCGCAGATCGAGAGGTTGGCGGCGTCGTACGAGGGCTGCCGGCCGTTGCCCTCGAAGCACGGCCAGCCGAAGTTCGCCACGCCCGCGGTCGGGCTGGCCAGCCGGTTGATCTCCTCGAACGTGCTCCACCCGACGTCGCCGATCCACACCTCGTCGGTGCCCGGCCGCTGCGCCAGGCGGAACGGGTTGCGGAAGCCGTAGGCGATGATCCGCCGGGCGTTGAGGTCGGTCGCCGCGGCGTTCGGGTTCCCGGCCGCGGCGGCGCCGGTGTCCGGGTTGACGCGGATGACGGTGCCGTCGAGCGTCACCGGGTCGCCCGAGGTGCGCAGGTCCTGGGAGCGCAGCGCCCCGCCCTGCGCGCCCGGCGGGGTCATCGCCCCGCCCGGCGGATCGCCGCACGGGTTGACCGGGTTGCCGTCCTGGCCGTAGTCGACGAAGTCGAAGCTGGCGCCGTCGCCCGCCGTCACGTACAGCGCGCCGTCGCGCCCGAACATCAGGTCGCCGACGCTGTGGCTCGGGTACTGCTGGCACCAGTCGTGGATCAGGTCCTGCTTGGTCGTGGTGCTGCCGTCGAGCGTGAGCCTGACCAGCTTGCCGCTGACGACGCAGCCGTCCGTCGTGGGCCCCGGCGGGGTGGGGCAGGGGTCGCTGTCGGAGCCGGCGGTGCCCCACCGGGGCGCGTTCCCGCCCACCGGACCGTCGAACGTGTACAGCGCGTAGAGGTACGGGCGGGTCGGGAACGCGGGGTCGATCTCCAGCCCGAGCAGGCCGCGGTCCCAGAAGTTGTGCACCTCGGTGCGCAGGTCGGCGACCTGGGTCGCGGTGGTGTCGGAGAGGCTGTCGTACATCTGGACGGTGCCGCGCTTCTCCGCGACGAAGACCCGTCCGTCCGGCGCGAAGCGGACCACCGTGGGGTTGACCAGCCCGCGGAAGGCGGTCACCTCCGCGAAACCCGCCGGGACAGCGGCCGCGGCGGGCGCGGCGGACCGGGCGACGACGAGCAGGGACACGAGGACCCCGAGCGCCAGGCCCGCGGCCAGCAGCCGGTGGTTGCGGATCGTCGTCGCGTGCCCAGCCATGGCGGTCCCCCGCTCCCGACGGCCGCGCTCCTCCTCGAGCGAGCGGCCAGGTGGCCGGACGCTAGCGGTCCGCGCCCCGGACCGGGGGGTCTCCCGTGCTCAGACCTCGAGGACGGTCGGGATGATCATGGGACGGCGGCGGTGGGTGTCGGAGACCCACTTGCCCACGGTCCGGCGGATCAGCTGCGAGAGCCGGTGCGGGTCGACCTCGTCGTCGGCCAGCGCCCGCTTGAGGTTCTCCTCGACCAGGCCCAGCACCTCGTCGAAGGCCGACGGGTCGTCGGAGAAGCCGCGGGTGGACAGGTGCACCGGGCGCACGATCGTCCGCGTGGACGGTTCGATGACGACGGTCAGCGCGACGAAGCCCTCGTCGCCGAGGATGCGCCGCGCCTGCAGGGACTCCTCCCCCACGTCGCCGACGTTGAGCCCGTCGACGTAGACGTCGCCCACCGGCACGTGGCCGGTGATCGCGGCCTTGCCGTCGACGAGGTCGACGACGACGCCGTTCTCGGCCAGCAGCACCCGGTCGCCGTTCATGCCGGTCTGCTCGGCCAGCGCGGCGTGCGCGCGCAGGTGCCGCCACTCGCCGTGCACCGGCATCAGGTAGCGGGGCTTGGCGACGTTGAGCAGGGTCCGCAGCTCGCCGGCCGGGGCGTGCCCCGACACGTGGACCATCGCCGTCTCCTTGTGGATGACGGTGGCGCCGAGCCGGGCCAGGCCGTTGATGACCTTGTAGACGGCGGTCTCGTTGCCCGGCACCAGCGAGGACGCCAGCACGATCGTGTCGCCGGCCTCGATGGTGACCTGGTGGTGCTCGCCGCGGGCCATGCGCCCCAGGGCCGACAGCGGCTCGCCCTGCGACCCCGTGCTCACCAGCACGACCTGCTCCGGCGGCATCGACGTCGCCTCGTCCAGCGACACCATCAGCCCCGGCGCCACCCGCAGCAGGCCGAGGTCGCGGGCGACGCCCATGTTGCGCACCATCGACCGGCCGACGAAGGCCACCTTGCGACCGTGCAGCGCCGCGGCGTCGAGCACCTGCTGGATGCGGTGCACGTGGCTGGCGAAGCTCGAGACGATCAGCCGCTGGGTGGCGCGCCGGAAGACGTCCTCGAGCACCGGGCCGATCGCGCGCTCCGGGACGACGAAGCCGGGCACCTCGGCGTTGGTGGAGTCGGCCAGCAGCAGGTCGATGCCCTGCAGCCCCAGCCGGGCGAAGGCACCGAGGTCGGTGAGGACGCCGTCGAGCGGCAGCTGGTCCATCTTGAAGTCCCCGGTGTGCACCAGGGTCCCGGCCGGGGTCTGGACGGCGACGGCGAGCGCGTCGGGGATCGAGTGGTTGACGTCGATGAACTCGCAGTGGAACGGCCCCGCGACGTGGTCGTCGCCGGCGGTCACCTCGACCAGCACCGGGTCGATGCGGTGCTCGCGCAGCTTGGCGCTGACCAGGGCGAGGGTGAAGCGGGAGCCGACCAGCGGGATGTCGCCCCGCAGCCGGAGCAGGTAGGGCACCGCGCCGATGTGGTCCTCGTGCCCGTGGGTGAGGACGACGGCGGCGATGTCGCCGAGGCGGTGCTCGATGACCCCGAAGTCGGGCAGGATCAGGTCGACGCCGGGCTGCTCGGCCTCGGGGAACAGCACCCCGCAGTCGATCACCAGCAGCGCGCCGTCGTACTCGACGACGGCCATGTTGCGGCCGATCTCGCCGAGCCCGCCCAGGGCCATGACGCGCAGGCCACCGTCGGGCAGCGGTGGCGGCGCCTGGAGGCCGAGGTGGGGCTGCACCGGGACACTCACAGGGTCAGACCTCCGGCGGTCAGGTCGGCGCGCAGCTTCTCCACCTGCTCGGGGCTCGCGTCGACCAGCGGCGGCCGCACCGGCCCGGCCGGCAGCCCGAGCGCGCGCAGCGCGGCCTTGACCATCATCACGCCCTGGCCGCCGCCCATGATGCCGGTGTAGACCGGCAGCAGGCGCTCGTGCACCGCCCGGGCCTTGAGCAGGTCGCCGGACTCGACGGCGGCGACCATCTCGGCCAGCCGCGGCCCCACCACGTGGCCGACGACGCTGACCATGCCGACGGCGCCGATCGCCAGCAGCGGGAAGTTCAGCATGTCCTCGCCGCTGTAGTAGGCGAGGTCGGTGCGGGCGAGGGTCCAGGAGACGGCGCCCAGGTCGCCTTTGGCGTCCTTGACCGCGACGATCCGCGGGTGCTCGGCGAGGCGGACCAGCGTCTCGACCTCGATCGGCACGACGGAGCGCGGCGGGATGTCGTAGAGCATCACCGGCAGGTCGGTGGAGTCGGCCACGGCGGTGAAGTGCCGCAGCAGGCCGGCCTGCGGGGGCTTGTTGTAGTACGGCGTCACGACCAGCAGGCCGTGCGCCCCCAGCCGCTCGGCGTCCCGGGCCTTGTCGATGGTGTGCGCGGTGTCGTAGGTGCCGACCCCGGCGACGACGACGGCGCGGTCGCCGACCGCGTCGAGCACCGCCTCCAGCACCGCGCGCTGCTCGGCGTCGGTGACGGTGGGCGATTCGCCCGTCGTCCCGGCGATCACCAGGCCGTCGTGGCCGCACCGGTCGACCAGGTGGGCGGCCAGCTCCTGCGCGCCGGCGAGGTCGATCGACCCGTCCTCGGTCAGCGGGGTGACCATGGCCGTCAGCACGCGCCCGAACGGCCGGGCGGGGTCGGTGCTCATGGGTGGAATCTACCGACCCGCGGCGCGGCCGGCGGCGACCTCGTCCAGCCAGCCCGTCAGCGCCGCCCGCACCGGACCGGCCGCGTCCCCGGCGCCGTCCCGGCGCCACCAGGACACCGAGAACGCCGGCCCCGAGGACGAGGGCAGCATGCCCTCCTCCGGCAGCCGCAGCGCCGGGCTCCAGCCGCCGTCCAGGCGGGGGGCCCAGGTGTCGCCGTCGAAGCGGCCGGCCACCTCGGTGACGACGGCCTCGGCGGCGTGCGGCAGGAACGCCTCGTAGACCCCGCCGCCGCCGATCACCCACGGCTCGTCGTGCGCGGCGAGCACCTCGTCCACCGACGTGGCGACCTCCACGCCGGCCCCGGCCGCGTCCAGCGTCGTGCTGAGCACGACGTTGCGCCGGCCCGGCAGCGGGCGGGACCGGGGCGGCAGCGACAGCCACGTGCGGCGGCCCATGACCACGGTGGAGCCGAGGGTGAGCGCCCGGAAGAGCTTGAGGTCCTCGGGCAGGTGCCAGGGCAGCGCTCCCCCGGCGCCGATGACCCCGCCGGTGTCCTGCGCCCAGACGAGCCGGACGCTCACACCGCGACCGCGCCGCGGATGGGCGGGTGCGGGTCGTAGTCGTGCACGTGGAAGTCGGCGTACTCGTATTCGAACAGCGACGGCGCCGGGTCGACGGTCAGCCGCGGGAACGGCCGCACCTCGCGGGAGAGCTGCTCGCGCACCTGCTCGACGTGGTTGGCGTAGACGTGGCAGTCGCCGCCGACCCAGATGAAGTCGCCGGGCTCGAGGCCGACCTGCTGGGCCACCATGTGGGTCAGCAGGGCGTAGCTCGCGATGTTGAACGGCACGCCGAGGAAGAGGTCGGCGCTGCGCTGGTACAGCTGGCACGACAGCCGGCCGTCGGCGACGTGGAACTGGAACAGCGCGTGGCAGGGGGCGAGCGCCATCTCCTCGAGGGCCCCCACGTTCCAGGCCGAGACCACCATGCGGCGGGAGTCGGGGTCGGTCCGCAGGGTCTCCAGGACGCCGGAGATCTGGTCGATGCTGCGGCCGTCGGGCGTGGGCCAGGACCGCCACTGGACGCCGTACACCGGGCCGAGACCGCCGTCGGCGTCGGCCCACTCGTCCCAGATGGAGACGCCGTTCTCCTGCAGCCACTTCACGTTGCCCTCGCCGCGCAGGAACCACAGCAGCTCGTAGGCGATCGACTTGAAGTGCACCTTCTTCGTCGTCACCAGCGGGAAGCCGCGGGAGAGGTCGTAGCGCAGCCGCTCGCCGAAGAGGCTGGTGGCGCCCGTGCCGGTGCGGTCCGACTTCGGGGTGCCGGTCTCCAGGACCCGGCGCAGCAGGTCCTCGTACTGGGTGTCGGTCGTCCGGTCTGCCACGGGGGTCGACTGTAGGCGCGGATCAGCCCTCGGCCACGTAGGGGCTCGCGGCCACCTCGCTGCCGTCGGTCAGCCGGCTGATCCGGAAGTCGCGGAAGACGTGCGGGGCGACCGCCTGCAGCTCGCGCAGGCAGGCGATCGCCAGCTCGCGGATCTCCACGTCGGCGTGCTCGCTGGCCCGCATGGCGATGAAGTGCCGCCAGGCGCGGTAGTTGCCGGTGACGACGATCCGGGTCTCGGTGGCGTTGGGCAGCACGGCCCGGGCCGCCTGCCGGGCCTGCTTGCGGCGCAGCGTCCCGTTGGGGACGTCGGCGAACCGCTTCTCCAGCCCCTCGAGGAGCTCCCGGTAGGCGGTCAGCGCGGCCTCGGTGGCGGCGACGAACTTCTCGTGCAGCTCCGGGTCCTCGGCGATGACGGCGGGCTCGACGAAACCGGCGTCGTCCTCGGGCACGTAGCGCTGCGAGAGCTGGCTGTAGGAGAAGTGCCGGTGGCGGATGAGCTCGTGGGTGAGCGACCGGGAGACGCCGGTCAGGTACATGCTCACCGTCCCGTGCTCGAGCACGGAGAGGTGGCCCACCTCGAGGATGTGCCGCAGGTAGCCCTCGTTCGTGGCCGTGGCCGGGTTCGGCTTGTCCCACGACTGGTAGCAGGCCCGTCCGGCGAACTCGGCGAGCGCCTGCCCGCCCTGGACGTCGGTCGCCCACGGCACGTCGGCCGGCGGGTCGAACCGCGTCTGCGCGATCACCAGGGCCTGCAGCCGCACGAGGGGTGGCACGGCGCCGAGCCTACGGCGAACCACCGCGACTGCACCGTGACAGCGTGATGGCATTGTCATGGCGTCAAAATGGTGTCATGCTGACGCCATGGAGAACTGGACGTACACCGAGGAGCTCCGGGCGCAGCTGCGCCGGGCGCACGGGCGGCGTCCGGGGCGCGACCACGACCGCGACGTCGCCCGGCTGCTGTCACCGTGGCGCCGCCACGCGGCCGGTCCCGACACCGTCGTGCGGGGGGACTGACGCCACCATGGCGTCCATGGATCTCAGCGACTACGTCGACGCCCTGCGCACCGCGCTCACGCGGGCGGCGGCCGCCGGCGGCGAGCAGGCCCGCGAGACGGCCCGGCTGCTCGCCGACACGATCGAGCCCGCGGTCCGGCTGACCGTGATCGACGCGCTGTCGGACATGGCGGCCGAGGTGACCGCGGCCCTGGAAGGCGCGCTGGTCGACATCCGGGTGCGGGGCCGCGACCCCGAGGTGGTCGTCGTCCCGCCGGTGCACCACGAGCCCGCCGAGGAACCGGAGCCGGAGGCGGACGACGCCGACGACGACGGCTCCATCGCCCGCATCAGCCTGCGGCTGCCCGAGCCGCTCAAGGCCCGCGCCGAGGCCGCCGCGGCGGCGTCCGGCGTCTCGCTCAACGCCTGGCTCGTGCGCGCCGTCTCCGGCGCGCTGCGCGAGCCCCGCCCCACCCCCTCGTCCGGGCGCGGCCCCCGCCGCTTCTCGGGCTTCGCCAACAGCTGACCACTCCCCCACCCACCATCCCCGGAGGACCCCGTGGAGACACGGACGCACCGCTTCCCCGTCGGCGCCGGCCCGCACGCGGTCGAGATCCGCAACCCCGCCGGCACGGTCACGGTCGAGGCCGTCCCGGACGGCGCCGAGTTCGTGGTCGAGATCGCGCCGCTCGACAGCGCCGCGGAGGAGCTGGTGGACAAGGTCGACCTGTTCCTGGTCGGGTCGCGGCTGCGGGTGCACGTCCCGGAGCGCCGCCTGCTGCGCACGCCGGCCTTCGCCGTGCGGGTCACCGCGCCGACCGGCACCGCGGCCCGGGTCGCGGTCGCGTCGGCCGACGTCGACCTGCGCGGCGACCTCGGCCGGGTGGAGCTCACCGGTGCCAGCGGCGAGTCGGTGGTGGAGTCGTGCGCCGACCTGCAGCTGCGGACCGCCAGCGGGGACGCGCGCATCGGCTCGGTCGCCGGCCGCGCCACGGTCGGCTCGGCGTCGGGCGACCTGCGGGTCGACTCGGTCGGCGGCGGGCTCGAGGTGCGGACCGCCTCCGGCGACGTCGAGGTGGGAACCCTGGCCGGGGACGTGTCGGTGACCACCGCCTCGGGCGACGTCGGCATCGTGCGGGCCACCGGCGGCACGGTGGGCGTGAAGACGGTGTCGGGGGACGTCTCGATCGGGGTCGCCCCGGGCCTGCGGGTCTGGCTGGACCTCTCCAGCATCTCCGGCCGGATGGAGTCGCAGCTCGACGACGGTGCCGGCGGCGAGGGGCCGGCGCAGCTCACGCTCGCCGTGCGGACCGTCTCCGGTGACCAGCGCATCGTGCGGGCGGTGCCGGCGTGAGCCAGGTGCTGCTGCGCCGGTTGCTCAGCGGCCGGCCCGCCGGGCTCAGCCGGCCTCGGCCGCCGGACCCAGGACCGTCTGCAGGTCGCGCGCCAGGTCTCCCCGGTCGCTGACGGCGACGGCGTCGAGCTCCATCCACCCGGCCATGAGCGCCAGCTCGCCGGCCAGCTCGGTGGCGACCAGGGACCGGTCGACCCCGTCCTCGGTGTAGGCGGCCTGGACCCGCAGCACCCCGGCCTTGCGGTCGGCCTTGAGGTCGGCGCGGCCGACCAGCCGGTCGCCGAGGAGGAAGGGCAGCACGTAGTAGCCGTGCACGCGCTTCTCGGCCGGCGTGTAGATCTCGATGCGGTACCGGAAGCCGAAGATCCGCTCGACGCGGGGCCGCTCCCAGACCAGGGAGTCGAAGGGGCTGAGCAGCGCCCGGGCGCGGATCCAGCGGGGCCGGCGGGCGCCGGGGTCGAGCCAGGCGGGGGCACCCCAGCCGTGGACGTCGACCGGCAGCAGCTCGCCGGCCTCCTCCAGCTCGGCGATCGCCTGCCGCGCCGGCGCCGGCTTGAGGCGGAAGTAGTCGCGCAGGTCGCGCTCGGTGGCGACGCCGAGGGCACGCGCCGCCGTCCGTACCAGTTCGCGGATCGCGTCGGCGGGCTCGGGGGTGGGGACGGCGAGCACCTCGGCGGGGACCACTCGCTCGGTGAGGTCGTAGACCCGCTCGAAGCCGGCCGTGCGGTGCCGGGCGGTGAGGGCGCCGGTGTAGAAGAGCCACTCGAGGGCGACCTTGCCGGCGTGCCAGTTCCACATGGTCCCGGGGCGCTCGGGCTTCGGCTCGACCAGGTCGCTGGCCTTGAGCGGGCCATCCTCGCGGACCCGCTCGAGGATCTCGGCGACGTAGCCCGGCCGCTCGCGCTGGATGCGGACCATGGACCCCCACGCGTGCTCCTCCGCGGCGGCCATGCGCCAGCGGAGGTAGGGCTGCAGCCGGACCGGCAGGAACGATGCCTCGTGCGCCCAGTACTCGAAGAGGTGCCGCCGGTGACCGGCGAGCGCGTCGAGCGACTCCCGCGGGTACGGGCCGAGCCGGCTGAAGGCCGGCAGGTAGTGCGAGCGGGAGAGGACGTTGACCGAGTCGATCTGCACGACCGCCAGCCGCGAGGTCAGCCGGCGCAGCTGCCGGGTGTCGACGACGCCGGTGGGACGCGGCTCGGCGAACCCCTGCGCGGCCAGGGCGATGCGCCGGGCCAGGGCGGCCGGCAGCCGCTCCGGTCGGGTGCTCACCTGCCCGATCCTGCCGCGCGGGTACGACAGCCTCCTGTCGGGGTCTAGGTCAGCTCCACCGGCAGCGCGCCCTCGTCCCGGTCCGGGAGCGCCCGCCGGGCGCTGCGGGACTCCGCGGTGATGACCAGGGCGACCGCCGCGATGATCACCGCACCGCCGACGAGCACCGGCGCGGAGAGCGGCTCGCCGAGGAACAGCGCGCCCAGGCCGACCGCCACGGCCGGGTTGACGTAGGCGTACGTGGTGACCAGGGAGACGGGTGCGTGCGCGAGCAGCCACACGTACGCGCTGTAGGCGACCAGGCTGCCGACGAGGACCAGGTACCCGAAGGCCAGCCACGACGGCGCGTCCACGGAGCCGAGGTCGAGCCGCCCCCACTCGCCGCCGATCGAGCCGAGCAGGACCATCGCCGTCCCCCCGGCCGCCATCTCGACGACCGTGGTGGTGAACGGGTCGGCCGGCAGCGGGCGGCGGGTGGCGAGCACCGTGCCGATCGACCACAGCAGGGAGCTCGCGCAGACCAGCAGCAGCGGGCCGATCCCGTGGGCGCCGCCGAACCCGGGGCGCAGCAGCACCCCCACCCCGACCATGCCGAGGACGAGCCCGCCGACGGTCGCCGCGGCCGGCCGGTCGCCGAAGAGGGCGCGGAGGACGACGACCCACAGCGGGGTCGCGGCGATGAGCAGCGCCGCGAGCCCGGAGTCCACGTACTGCTCGGCGACGGCGACCAGGCCGTTTGCCGCCGACCAGCAGGAGCAGGCCGCACGCGACGGCGGTCGTGACCTGGGCCCGGGTCACCCGCAGCGCCTGCCGGCCGCGGGTGGCCAGGACGACGAGCAGCAGCAGGGCGCCCGCGATCAGGAAGCGGGTGCCCATGGCCAGCAGCGGCGGCAGGTCGGCGACGGTGTACTTGATCGCCAGGTAGGTGGAGCCCCAGACCACGTAGACGATGAGCAGCGCCCCGATGACCCCGGCGCCGACCGGACGGGAGCCGGGTGCCGCGGGCGGGTCTCGGGCGTCGTCGTCACGACCCGATTCCAGCACCACGGTCCCGTCCGGTCGGCGCGCGGTCCTACGCTGCCCGGGTGGACGCCGCGACCCCCTTTCCCCGGCTCACCGGGACGGCGGACGTCTCGGTGCGCCCGGCGCGCCCGGACGACGCCGCGGCGGTCGCTCGGGTGCAGGTGGTGACGTGGCGGACCGCGTACCGCGAGGTGCTGCCGCTCGCCGTGCTGGACGAGTGGGACGACGACGCCGCGGCCGCCGCGTGGCGGGCGGCCATCACCGCACCGCCCACGCCGGGGCACGGCGTGCTGGTGGCGCTGGAGCGCGACGAGGTCGTCGGCTTCGCCGCGTACGGGCCGGCGGAGCTGGCGCCCGGGGAGGCGTCCGACCCGGCCGGACCGACGACCGAGGTCGTGACGCTCCTGGTGGAGCCGCGGTGGGGACGGCGCGGGCACGGCAGCCGGCTGCTGGCCGCGGTGGCCGACCTCGCGCGGGCGACCGGTGCGGGCCGGCTGCAGACGTGGCTGCCGGAGGCCGACCGGGTCTCCGCGCGCTTTCTCGAGTCGGCCGGGTGGGCCGAGCACGGCTGGGCGCGCACGCTGGACACCGGAGGGGCGCCGCTGCGGGAGGTCCGCTGGCACACGGTGCTGGACGCCCCCACCGACGGGGAGGAGACCCGGTGACGTTCGAGGGGTTCCCGGACGAGGGCCTCGTCTTCTACGAGGGCCTGGAGGCCGACAACACGAAGACGTACTGGACCCGGCACAAGGGCGACTACGACGCTTTCGTCCGCAAGCCGTTGCTGGCGCTGGTGGAGGAGCTCGGTCCGGAGTTCGGTCCGGCGAAGGTCTTCCGCCCGTACCGGGACGTCCGCTTCAGCAACGACAAGACGCCGTACAAGACCCACCAGGGTGCGGTGGTCACCCCGGAGGGCCGCGGCGCCGGCTCCTGGTACGTGCAGATCTCCGCCGACGGGCTGTACGTGGCCGGCGGGGCCTGGCGGCTGGAGTCGGACCAGGTGGACCGGTACCGGCGAGCGGTCGCCGATGACGTGCAGGGCCCGCGCCTGCAGGCGGAGGTGGACCGGCTGGCGGGCCTCGGCTTCGAGATCGGCGGCGAGCGCCTCATGCGGGTCCCGTCGGGCCATGCGGCCGACAGCCCGCGCGTCGAGCTGCTGAAGCACAAGTCGCTGCACGCCTCGCGCCACTGGGAGCCGGCCGACTGGCTGCACGGGCGCCGCGCCCTGGACGAGGTGCGCGCCGCCTGGCGGGAGCTGCGGACGATGAACGCCTGGCTGGCCGACAACGTGGGCGCGACGACGAAGGAACCCCGCCGCTGACCCCTCCGCTTTCGGCGCGGAAAGCGGTGCCGTTCTCGGCGCGGAAAGCGGAGGGCGGCGACATGCGAACGGGGCCCGCAGCCTGTGGCTGGGGCCCCGTTCGGGAAAGGATGTCCGGCGGCGTCCTACTCTCCCACCCCGTCTCCGGGGCAGTACCATCGGCGCTGAGAGGCTTAGCTTCCGGGT